>JBGUHW010000137.1:0-4356 GCA_045112395.1 Bacteroidales bacterium | reverse complement strand
TACTTCCTTGCGCATAACAAGCTGTCCGGTAGGGGAGTAGAACTCCACATGCGAAATGAAACTATCGGAATGTATGTTTACGATGCTTTTGGCGGGATTAGGCTCTATGTCGAAAGGCTCAGGCTCGGCAAGCACCGTAAGGTTAATGTCGAAAATGGTATCGCAATCTGTTTCGTGAAGCACGGCAAACGAGTAGTTGCCAGTGGAATAGAACGTATGGTCGCCGACTGTGACAAAATTGTTTACTGTGGTGTCGATGGTTTGTGTTATTTCGCACTTAACGAAATCGGCAATGAAAGTGCTGTCGCTTGTAACCGTTATCGTGCGCGGATTGTCGAAGTTGTCATCTTCCCACGAATCAAACAGATAGCCTCCGTTTGGAATTGCCGTTATTATTATGGTGTCGCCTTCCTCGTATGTTCCACCCCCAGAAACGGAGCCGTATGCTTCGTTGCTTGAAAGTACCACTATATTGTATTCGTTCAATTCTATTACTTCCCTTACCCTAATTGCAAGCTGTGGAGCACCATAGTACCATGTATCGCCCTGAGTCTGGAATCGCATACAACTCTTATGTCCTTTGCTTGTAAGCACATCGCTTGCGCCTACGGCAAAGGTTTGCTGCCCATCAATCCAGATACCCCTGATTGCTACCATAAATGCCGTATCGGAATTGACATATCCATTTAAAGGGAAGTTTACCCATGAGCCGAGCATATCGCTTGTGATTACAAGCGTATCGGAACTGCCAATTATTTCTGCAGGAACTCCGTCGTCATTATATTTATATATTATGGCCTGCGCCATAGCTCCGGGAGTCGTAATGCTATCTATATATACATCAACTTCAATGATTTCTTCGGGTTGGTAGCCGTATGTAAAAGACATTCCGTATTCATCTCCTGAAGAGCTGTTAACATAATATAGGTAGTCAAAAGATTCAGTCGGCTCATTGTATGACAAGGAAAATGTTTTGTCGGTAATGTCAAAGTACTGTGTCGCGTAGTTGTCTGTGGTGTCCGCATCCTCAATACCATCTGCATATACATAGAATTTAACAGTATATCTTCCTATTGCAATGTCCTCGTATGATTCAATATCCTCAAAATAGAAAGAGAACGAATTAAAAAAGTCAACGGTATCTCTCTCGTTGATTGCCAATCCACGAATACCAGATGACACTTTGTCGTATATTTCCTCGTCATTCGGATTGACAATTGTTATCCTTGCCATAGGCGTAACCGTATCGTACCCATAGCTGGAAACTTCAACGTTGAATGCCGCATAACCTGATTCTGTTGCCCATTGTTTGCGTGGACTTTGTGAATACGGGTCGTAGTAGTGATATGCTGCTTCTCTTCTTTCTTCCGGATCTGTAATTGTAGGTCGAAAATCATCGGGGACATTTCTGTAGTCAATGTATCCAAACATACTAATCCTTGCTTCTTGCAACTTAAGGTCGCATTGTGGAGCTTCTATAATTTGAATGTCATCTAATTCCCAGCCGTAGCCTTCATCGGCGCCAGAACCTTCCGAATTCATATAGAATCGAATTGATACGTTCTGATAGCCAGTTGCTTCAAAAATGTCAATGTTGCCTTTGGTGTAAAAATATATACCATATTTATTACTTTGCACATCTGGATTTACAATATGGTCAGTCCAACTATTACCGCCATCAGTTGATACTCTTATCAGAGTTTCCACAGTATTTAAGTGCATATAAATTTGTCGGAACCGCAGTTGTGGATGTTCCGTATTGCTAAGGTCAATACCGCTGAACTCAATATAAGGGCTTTCTGCCACCTGTCCTGGACCACCCAACTGTTCGTGCTGGCTAATCAAATCAACCACTGCCCAATGTTCAGGTGTATCGCACAAAGTATCGCCATCATAAATGAAAGGAACCATGTAGTTGCTAAGTAGCATTTCGGAATAAGTATCGGGTGTTACAATCTGCCACTGCACATTTCCGTCCGGCTGGTCGTTCCCAAAAGTCCAAATTTCATAGCCATCCTCGAAGTCGCAGGACCAGTGTACATTTATATCTCTAAAGATCGCCACAAAAGTTGAGTCGCTTGTAACCGTTATTGTCCGCGGATTTTCGGTATTGCCATCGTTCCACGAAACAAAGCGGTAGCCATCGTTTGGCATTGCTTCAATCATAAAAACAGCACCTTCCTCGAATGTCCCGCCATCCGATACGAAGCCGTATGCATCGTTGTTTGAAAGGACGATAATGGTGTATGTGTGGCTTTCTTCAAAGGTCGCTGCAATGGTGTGATTTTCTATAACATCCACAAATGTGTAAGTGCCATTGACGAGTTGTTCGGTAACATTTTCGGTTCCGTCAACCATTACGCTTGCAATGCGATAACCATCGTTGGGTGTGATTGTGAATGTTACACTTTCGCCAATATCCACCAGTACTTCACCATTGGGAGAAATCGTTCCTCCTTCGCCTGCGGTTGCTATAATAGTATCGGGTGCCTCTTTAATTACAATGTCATCTATTTCCCAACCATAACCCATTTGCACGACATGTGCATCAGAATTAATAAGAAAACGAATTTTAACATTTCCTTCTCCAGCAGCCTCACGAATGCCTGTTCTTATTTCATATTCTACGTATGTGTTGTCTTCTACGTCCTCGTTTACAATATGGTCTGTCCAAGTTTGTCCGCCATCTGTCGAAACTCTTATCGATGTTTCTACGTCATTAAGCTGTCTAAAAATTTGCCGGAATGTAATTTGTGGTTGTGCCGCTTCACTAAGGTCAATCCAACTGAATTCAATCCAAGAACTTTCAGCCACCTGCCCAGGGCCTCCCAAATCGGTCAATTGGCTAACCAAGTCTGCCATAGCCCAGTGGTAAGGAGTATTACTTAATGTATCACCATTGAAGACAAAAGGTTTTATATAAGCATTATCACCGGAGATAAGTCCAGAAGGATAAGTCTCTGGCGTTAAAATCTGCCACTGCACATTTCCGTCCTGCTGGTCGTTTCCGAAAGTCCACGTTTCATCGCCCTCGAAGTCGCATGACCAGTAGTAGGGAACCTCTCGAATAATAGAGAATTGTGTCCAAAATTCGGTATTCATGTAAATTCCTCCTGTTCCTCTCGGCACCCAAACTGTTGCTGTTGTGTATATTTCTTCGTAGAAACTATTTTCTGACAAGGCAGGAGGTGTGGTGCTAAAAATATTTATTTCTGTTAAATTGTCGGCACTCCAAAATGCAAGGTCTCCAATTGCTGCAACAGAATTGCCAATTGTTACTGATGTTAGACTATGGCAATTATAAAAGGCCCCATAGGCAATGTTAGTAACAGAATTGGGAATATATACCTTTCTAACTCCCGAACCAGAAAAAGCATTCTGATCAATGATTGTTATAGAATTTGGTATTATTGTGCTTTTGCAACCGACAATCAATGTATTCGTGCCTGTTTCAATTATTGCGTTACAATTGTCACGTGAGTCGTAAGTAGAGTTGTTGCCGTCAACAACAATTGATTCCAGAGCGACACAATTGGTAAATACATTTCCGTCTATGCTTGTAATAGACTCTGGAATTGTTATTTCTGTCAAGTTTGCACAATTATAAAATGCTGCACCGCCAATACTGGTTACCGAAATGGGAATTGAAATTGATTCAAGTCCACTGCCGTAGAAAGCGTCCGGTCCAATGCTTGTAACCGTACTGGGGATAGTTGTATTTTTGCAACCATATAACAATTTATTTGTTTCAGTTTGGATTATCGCGTTGCAATTGTCTCGCGAATCGAATGTACTGTTGTTTCCTTCAACAGAAATCGAAGACAGTCCGCTGCAACTATGAAATGCATCTGTACCAATGTTTGTTACATTACTGCCTATTATTATAGATTCAAGTCCGCTACATGCCCCAAAAGCATAATCGCCGATGGTTGTTACAGAATTGGGAATTGTTACCGATGTCAATCCGTCACAACCAGAAAATGCATAAATGCCAAAGTTCAACACCGAATTTGGTATTGTAATAGATGTCAGTCTGTTGCAACCATTAAATGCTCCATATCCAATACTCGTTACCGAATATGTAATACTATTATACTCAACCGTTTCTGGAATTTCTAAATCGCCTTCGGGCATAGTATTATATCCACCGTCCACTTCACTTGTTACCTCCACCGTATAAGGTTCTACATCGGATGTAATATTGTAATACAAGGTTTGCCCTGTGCTGCACACTGCAGAAAAGTCGTATGCCATTGCATAACAGCAAAGCAAAACAAAAAATATTATTGATAATAGCTTCCTCATTTGACTACTTTCAAAATTAGGCTACAAAGATACAAAATCTTTAGAATAAAA
>JBGUHW010000136.1:0-35776 GCA_045112395.1 Bacteroidales bacterium | reverse complement strand
TGAAGTCGTCTGTAAAATCTTTATAATATACACCTTTTTTTCCAATTTCTTTTTTGAATTCCCGAACTTTCTGTAATTGTTCAATGTTCACTTCATTTGACATTATTTGTGCATTTTTGAAAAAGAACATTATTTGAACATTATCTCTTTTCTCATATGCAGAATTGAATTCTTCTTCAGTGCCAGAACCTGCATTTGGCGTTGGCGAGCCAAATCGATTAGACATGATTCCTACAAAAATATCATAGTCATCAATTTGTTTATTAATAGCCTCCTGAGAGTAGTTTTCGACAGATGGGTAGGTGTTTCTCTCCCATGTTAGTGGATACAAAACAAAGCCATTGGATTCTCCCAATGTCCTATTAAGTTCATCTATTACCTCTTGAGCCTCTTGCCGTTCAGTGTTCACATCAGAAGGAGAGGATATAAAAATTCCGATTTGTTTTATTATTTTAGTCATATTATAATTTATTTGCAATGTTTGACAATAATATTTTTTGCAAAGATATAAGTTTTAAAATTTCTTGTTGATATATGTAAATTAAGCGAAGGATGCTTGATGTTTGTTCATGAAAAGAAAGAATAAAATATTTGTGTGGTATTAAAATAGGTAGATTCTCAAAGTCTGATTTATTTAGATTGTTCAGTACAGCTCCGCCTATACCATATTCTTTAATAGTTTGCTCCAACCCTTTGCATGCAAAGAACAAATATTCTGAATATTTTTCGTTATTAGGAATAATACTATTTATCTGTTGGTTTGTCTGGCATGATTTTGTTGTTATTACAACCAATCCAGATGTCCCGATGCAGCTGATACAAATAGAATTAGATGGGATGGTTTTGTTTTTTTGCGATTCAGCTCCCTTTTTTGATAACATTCGTTCTGTTTTTATTGCATAAAATCCATTATGCATGTCTGGTATAGTAAGGAAAGGCATGTAATCTCCAAAATTGTCTTCCTCAATAGTAGAAGGAGTTTTTCCTGTTATAACATTTCCGAAATCAAGAATTTTCCCCATTCTCCATCCCTCCGGCAACTTTTCCTTATCAACCCCCTCTACAAACATTTTCCTATACAGTGCCTGTGCGGTTTCCTCCAGTTTGGCAATCATCTGCTCGTTGAGGCGGATGCGGCGGGTAAGGGTTTCGTATTCGGCAACTAGCTCGCGCTGGCGGGAAAGGGTGGGGACGGGAAGTTTTACATCGCATAGTTCGTCCCAGTCGAACACCTCTCGGGCACTGCCGTGGGAATGGAAACGGGCGTAGCGGTCAAACTCTGGCCGACGAAACCACATCATCAGGTATTCCGGCAACAATGCATTGCTGTCGATTATCTCAAAAATCGTGTAGGCCTGTGAAATAATGGCTTCATCCTCATCCAGCAATGCAATGGTGATTTTATCCCCGTTACGCGACGTGACAGGAACGTATGCGAATTGATTCCTTTTGATGATTTTGTAAACCGACATATCCGTGCCAATGGTGTTTGCAATGGAAGGTATAAATTTCTTCTCAATGCTCAATCCCAGCAAGTTTGTAATCTTCAAATCGCTGTTTCGGACATTCACTTCGCGTATGTATTCGCCTAGGGGGTGGTAGGTAGTCATTTTTTTTGTTCTTTATTTGGACACAAAGATAATTGTTTTATAGAATGAGCAATAAGGGAAAATAGGGGAAATTTAGAGAAATTTTCCCCTAATTTTGGGTACTTAGTATGATGTTTGTGTCTTGCTAATTCTTTATAATTTATAAACATTTATAAAGTTTCTTTCTTGATTTGGGCAATAGCGTCATTAAATCTTGCTCCTTTGACATACCCCTTCTTTACCTTGTTGATTGATATTTCTTCAAGTATTCCGCGCTCAACAAGTCCTACGATATCGCGTTTCGCAGTCATGGCAGTGACGGAAAATTTGATTTCGAAGTCTTTGACGGTATGTATTTCTTTGGGTTTGTCAATATATAGCTGAATGATTTGTGCTTGGCGTTCGTTGATGTTGCCAAGTAGCATAAACGAAGAAGCGGCTTCTTTCTCAGCTGTTTTGCGCTGGATGTATTGTTGAAGCTGTTGGAATGCCTTCTGTATGACTTTTAGATTGTATGTTACAAAATAACCGATGTCGTTGCCGTCCATTTCTGTGTAGCGGAACGATTTTTCGTAGCTATTCTTTGAACGTGCTATGATTCTTGAAATCGATAGATATTCTGTCATCCAATATTTTTCTTTCAGCATATACCAATAGAAAAGTGCACGCGCTGTGCGTCCGTTGCCATCAACGAATGGGTGCATATACGCTACCATGAAGTGTATAATGATTCCCCTGATAATAGGGTGGATGAATGTCTGATAAGCGTCTGTGTTGAATACTGTACAAAGTGTATCGACAAATTCCGGTATATCATTGACCGATGGTGGCCTATGGACAATTTCGTTTTCCATTATGTTTGCAACTACGACATCATCGTTGTCGCGGAAACGTCCTGCAGCATCAGGATTGTCGATGGCATTATCCGTCATAAGTTTATGGATGAGCAAAAGGTTTTCCTTGGTAAGCGGTTCATCCCGATGATTAACTATATATTGTATGGTGTTATAGTTGTTTACAATCATCTGCTGCGATTTGTTTTTAGGCGATATCTTTTTGCGAAGCATTTCTTTTGCAACGACGCGAGTTGTTGATGCTCCTTCCATCTGGCTCGATGATATTGCTTCCTCCATCAGCGAACTGACAAGGTACCGCTCCTTATCTTGAGTCGGTAATATGGATTCACTGCCCCAAAAACCGCCGAAATTCATGTCTAACTCATGACATGTTTGTTGCATGTAGTTGGTTATGCACATGTGAATGCCGTATTTGTCCCAAAGTATTGTATTCTTCATAAGTCGTGACAACTTTACATAATTCCAAAGTTGTTCTGCAGAATAACCTTCCGGACGTTTTTTGTACTTTACACTGTCCCAATATTCATATTCGTCGTTTATTTTGTTTATAAGCGGTTCAAGTTGGGAATATTGAGGCGTCATTATTGTACTGGCGAGTTCTAGATAGTTTGTTGTTGGCGGTTTTTCAATCATGTTAGCATATATTTTTTAGGCTGCAAAAATACAAAAATATTTTATAATTCTTTATAATTTATAAACAATTATAAAGTTTTATAATAAATGATAATATTAATGTGCTGAATATCAGAGTTTATACCCTAATTTTTCAAAAAGTTTTTTCAGCTCCTCTTTGCTATCTTCTTCCTGCTTCAGCAGTTTGCGCATATCGTTCTGAAGTTCAAGCATCTTGGTGTCGAAGTCGATATGCTCATCGCGGTTGCGGAACTCTATGTATTTGCTCGGCACAAGGCTCCAGCCTTTCTGCTCTATTTCTTCGGTGGTGGCCGAGTAGCAGTATTCGGGTGTGTCGTGGTATTCCGACGAGCCTCTTTGCCAAGCGTGGAAATTGCCGGCAATCAGGCCTATTTGTTCCGAACTGAACTGTATGTATTTCTTCTCGAATGGTTCTCCCCATTGGCGCAAGTCGATGAAAAGCACTTCGTTTTCGCGGTCGCGGTATTTCACCATCTTGCCGTTCTGTTCAGCGGTTCGTGCTTTCTTGTTCTTGTTCAGAATCCATAATGTTACGCTTATGTCGGTGGAGTAGAACATATTGCGTGGCAGTATTACAATGGCTTCCACAAGATGGTTTTTCAGCAGTTGCTTGCGAATTTCCAGTTCGGTGCCGTCGCCGCTCAGTGCTCCGTTTGCCAAAAGAAAGCCCGCAGTGCCGTTTGCCGAAAGTTTTGATACAATGTTTAGAATCCATCCGTAGTTGGCGTTGCTGGTAGGCGGCACTTCGTAGCCCACCCAGCGCGGATCGTCAACAAGTTCCGTTTCGGCTCGCCACGCTTTCTGGTTGAAAGGCGGATTTGCCATTATGAAGTCGGCTTTCAGGGTCTTGTGCTGGTCGTTGTGGAAAGTGTCAGCAGCCATATCGCCAAGGTTGCAGGCTATGCCACGTATGGCAAGGTTCATTTTCGCCAGTTTGTATGTGGTGTTGGTGTATTCCTGTCCGTAAACCGAAATGTCCTTTTTGTTGCCGTGGTGCGCCTCTATGAATTTCATGCTTTGCACAAACATACCTCCCGAACCGCAACAAGGGTCGTAGATTTTTCCGCGATAAGGCTCAATCATTTCGGCAATCAGGTTTACAATGCTCTTAGGTGTGTAGTATTCGCCTTTGCCCTTGCCTTCGGCAATAGCGAACTTGCCGAGAAAATATTCGTAAACACGTCCAATAAGGTCGTTTTCGCGATCTTTCAGGGTGTCAATCTTGTTTATTTCGTCGAGTAGTGCGGCAAGTTTTGTGCGGTCGAGCGACAAACCTGCATAGTAGTTGTTGGGCAATGCGCCTTTCAGTGTCGGGTTGCTGTCCTCAACCTTTGCCAATGCCTTGTCTATCTTAATGGCAATGTCGTTCTGCTTGGCGTTTTCGATTAGGTAGTCCCACCGGCTTTCGGGTTCCAGGTAGAAAACATTCTTGGCATTGTAGAACACAGGATTGTCGGCAAATGCTTCTTTGCCGTCCGCAACCAGTTCGTCGCGCCTTTCGGTAAAACGGTCGTTAGAGTATTTTAGGAATATTAGGCTTAGTACAACATGCTTGTATTCAGATGGTTCTACAGAACCTCGCAATTTGTTCGCCGATTCCCAAAGTGCTTCTTCAATGCTTTTTTCTTTTATGATTTTTTTCGCCATTGTTTATCGCTATTTTGGTGCGTAAAGATACAAAAAAATCACATTGCAGAGATGTACAATGTGATTATTGAGAATTAATATTCAAAAAATATTTCGTCCCACAGGTATACTTTTTCGCCCCTGAGGGTTTGATTTTACCCCTGCAGGATAAATTTCGTCACGGGCAGGTTAGTTTTCCCACCCGTCGAAAATTTCTTCACCGTATGTGTTGTGTTCGTCTTCGCCGTGAAGAGGTTTCCATATTTGAGCAAAGAACGGATTTCCCTTGGCGATTTCGTCGTAGTTCCATGGTGTGGGCAGACATTCGGGACACCAGTGACCTCCTTCGAGTACCAGCACTGGCGATGCCTTGAACTTGTGTCCGAACTGGCATTCCCATTCGAGCGGTGTGCGGAAGTCGCCCTTTACCATTGTTTCGCTCAGACATTTGCCACCGCGGAACTCGGCAGCTTTGCGCATGTCGTCTATCGTCCATTCGCTGCGAGGCTTCTGCTCGTCGTAGCCGTGGTCGATGCGAACGATGTCGGTTTCGCTGGGGTGGGAGAGATCCTGATGTTTCCAGTCGGGAATTGCCTTGTAGCGTTCCAATGAACCGTAGTATGCTGAAATTCTTTGTTTTTCGTTATGCTTAATCCACCATTGAGTTCCCCATTTCTTCTTATATGCCATCGGACGCATTGCCCACCTAATAATAAATCCGGGGACAATAGCTGCAAGGTTGAAGAACCACGGCAATTGCTTGCCCATATTGGTAAAATATTCATCTACAGGTACATTGGCGCGGAAGTGCAAGTAGTTCTCGAGTACATCCGAATCGAGGTACCACTGTCCGTGGAAGTTGCGCAGAACGAACCATTCCGGTCTGAAAATCTTCTCGGGTGCAGGGCAATGTATGGCTTTCAGCAGCTTGCATTCGAACTCGTAGTTGCTCAGGCGGTATTCCTTGCCGCTGCCGATGTTGTAGAAGCGGTTCCAGAATTCGTCGGGAACGTTTTCCTCGCATAGGTTTGCAAGCAGACGACCGCTGTCCTCAACGGTTGCCCATTCGAGCACGCCGCGAAGCGGAACATGGAACATTATCGGGTCGTAGTTTTTCAGAATTTCGGGGTAGAGTATTCCCGACTGGCGCAGGCATACCCAGTTGCGTATTCCCGATTCCACTATTGTGCGTTCGGCGATGGTCTTGCTGATGGCGTAGTGGTCGTAGACGCTTATGCAGATAGGGTCGCCAGTACGTCCCCAGTGAATGGGTTCGTTGCGGTCGCTGGTCTGAGCGACTGAACCAATATAGCAAACCTTGATTTTGTCGGCATTCGGCTGTGCAAGAACGGCTTTCGCTACATTTTCGGCAGCAATTGCATTCACACGGCGAGTCTTGTTGGGAAAGTAGTCGGCTGCTGGCGAAACCATTCCGCCAACGTGCAAAACGTAGTCGGCACCCTTGGTTGCTTCAAGCACATCCTCGTATTTTGTAAGGTCGCCCCATACTATGCGTATGCGGTCAGCGTATGGCGCAAGTTTTTCCTTGTTCTTCTTGCTTGGTCGTGCAAGAATTGTTATGTCGAATCTGTCTAAGCGTTGCATGAACTCCTGAAGTCCAGCCCATCCCATTGTGCCTGTGGCACCTGTTAAGAATACCCTCTTTTTCATTTGAAATTATTTTGAGGTCGCAAAAGTAATTTATTATTTGGTATGGGAACGTTTTTGTGTGGAAAATATAGTATAAGGTAGCTGGCATAAATATTTGTTTGCCCCCATTATTAATGGTCGTTAACGGCTTTAAAGGCCTTAACGACATGG
This sequence comes from Bacteroidales bacterium, assembly GCA_045112395.1. Classification (GTDB taxonomy): domain Bacteria; phylum Bacteroidota; class Bacteroidia; order Bacteroidales; family ML635J-15; genus Bact-19. The sequence continues at coordinate 29,229 of JBGUHW010000136.1, read as the reverse complement.
GGGCAATAAATTCTGCCAGCTGTTGCACCGCAATTTGTTGAGTCGTGGCGCGCCGCGACCGTACGATGTTTATAGCTTTTTCACAAAAATGTTTTTAAACATATTGTACCTAACAAAATAATATCTACCTTTGCCACGAAATCTGCGGAAGGGATTTATCGCTTCCAAAGATGTCGAAAATATTAACTGATTCAAAAGTCTAGGTACTGATGGAGAAGAAAATTGGCACAATAAACATACTTATTACAGACACTAATGTCGTTGATGATGTCAACGCACTGCTTAGTTCGTACGGCAGCATAATATTGTCGCGCAACGGAATGCCACTTCGCGATGAGAATATTTCCATAATTACACTTGTGGTAAAAAGCGATGGCGACACAATAAATTCACTGACAGGAAAACTCGGTCGCCTCAAAGGATTAAAAGCGAAATCAACTTTAATAACAACAGCATAAAAGAATAAATGATATGGACGAAAAATTTAAAAATTTCATTGACAGAGAAAAACTCTATAACTTGGTAAATGGTAGCATCCCTACCGAACAGGAACTCGATGCAGTGCTAGCAAAGGCTCGTAAACTTAAAGGCTTGTCGCTTGAGGATGTGGCTGTGCTTCTGCGCGTTACCGACCACGACCAGATACATAAGATAATGGAGACAGCAAAATTCGCCAAGGAAAGCATCTACGGTAAGCGTCTCGTATTGTTCGCACCTATCTATACTGGTAATGTGTGCGTAAACAACTGCGTTTACTGCGCATTCCGCCGCGACAACAAGGCTATCAAGCGTAAAGTCCTCACAATGGACGAAATAGAGCAGGAAACCAAGGTTTTGCTTCACGAAGGTCACAAGCGCGTATTGCTTATCTGCGGTGAGTCACCACGCAACGACATCGACTACTACTGCGAGGCAATCCGCCGTACCTACGCAGCACGCGACAACGGCAACTACATCCGTCGTATCAATGTTGAGCTGGCTCCATTGACAGTCGAGGAATTCAAGCGTCTGAAAGCCGAGAAGATTGGTACTTACGTTTGCTTCCAGGAAACTTACGACCCGATTGCTTACAAGGAATTCCATCCGGCAGGCACACCGAAGGCCGACTACCTCAACCGTCTGACCGTTATGGACCGCGCTATGGAAGGTGGAATCAACGATGTAGGTCTTGGCGTTTTGTTCGGACTTGTTGACTACCGTTTCGAAATTCTGGCAATTATGGAGCACGCTGCTCATTTAGAGAAAGTTTTCGGTTGCGGACCTCATACTGTAAGTTTCCCACGTATCGAACCGGCCGACGGCGTAGAGTTTACAAACCATATTCCGCATCCGGTTTCCGATTTCGACTTCAAGAAGATTATCGCAATCATCCGTATAGCAATGCCTTACACAGGTATTATCCTCAGCACCCGCGAAAACGACGAGATGCGTAAGGAACTTATCGAGTACGGTGTAAGCCAGATTTCGGCAGGTTCGCGTACCAATCCTGGCGCATACAGCGAAGAGGAAGAAGGTACTGGCAGCCAGTTCTCGCTTGGCGACCACAGAACTATGGACGATGTGATTTCAAACATGATTGACGGTGGATATATTCCTTCGTTCTGCACAGGTTGCTACCGCAAGGGTAGAGTAGGAGCCGACTTTATGGACTTGGCAAAGCCGGGACTTATCAAGCAGTTCTGCATGCCTAACGGTTTGTTCACCTTCAACGAGTACCTCAACGATTTCGCTTCGCCTGAAACAAAGGCAAAAGGCAAGGCCTTGATAAAGAAACTTGTCGCTGAAGTTGAAAGCCAGCAGTTGAAGAATACCATCAACGAAAACCTCGAAAAGATTGATGGCGGCGAAAGAGATATTTATCTGTAAAAAAGTTTTTTGAAATATTTGTGAAAAAAAGCGGTGTAATGCCGCTTTTTTTTTCAAGTTTTTATGCCTGCGGCGTTTCTGTTGAGACGCAAAATTTTGCGTCTGTACAAACGTCTGTTAGCCTTTCAGCCTTTTCTTCTTTTAGCCCATTGTTAATTATCCATTGCAAATTGCCCATTATCCATTAATTTTGCAGTTCGAAAAACGAATGTCGATGAAGATACTTCTGATAAACCATTACGCAGGTTCTCCGTTGTTAGGTATGGAGTTCCGACCGTATTACATGGCGCGTGAATGGCAAAAGGCTGGTCATGAAGTGCTGATTGTTGGTGCGACATTTTCGCATTTGCGCAAGCGTCAGCCGCTGCCAAGAGATGAGGAAATCGATGGGGTTCATTACCGTTGGGTGAAGACTAACGCCTACACGGGCAACGGCATTGGTCGTATCAGGTCAATGTTTTCGTTTGTATGGCAGTTGAAGTATCGCTACAAGAAGATTCTCGCCGGCTTTGTGCCCGACATTGTAATTGCGTCATCGACATATCCGCTCGACAATTATCCGGCTAAGAAAATTGCCAATTATTATGGAGCGAAGTACATATACGAGATTCACGACCTCTGGCCACTTTCGCCGATGGAACTTGGCGGATATAGTCCCAAGCATCCGTTTATCCGTGTTATGCAGAGCGCCGAGGATTTTGCCTACGCAAATGTCGATGCAGTGGTGTCGATGTTGCCGAAGGCTATCGACCATGCAGAGGAGCGCGGTTTGCCACGCGAAAAATTCTTTTATGTTCCCAACGGAATAGTGGAGGAGGATTGGGAAAGTCCACAAGACATAAGCGAAGAATTGCGTTCTGAAATAGAAGTAATAAAAGCAAACTCAGACTGCGTGATCGGCTATCTTGGCGGTCATGCGGTGTCGAATTGCCTTGATACTTTTATAGATGCGGCGAAAATATTGTCGGAAAAGCGTATTGCTTTTGTTTTGGTTGGAAGTGGAGTTGAGAAGGAACGCCTTGTCCAAAGAGTTGCCGCTGAGGGAATAAATAATGTTTTCTTTTTCGATCCGATACCAAAGACACAAGTTCCGTCGTTGCTTTCGCTCATGGATTCGCTTTTTATCGGATGGAATAAAAATCCGTTGTACAGGTTTGGCATATCGCCCAATAAGATTTTCGACTATATGATGTCGGGAAAACCTATTGTTCATGCAGTAGAAGCTGCAAACGACCCTGTGGCGGAGGCTGGATGCGGAATTAGCGTAGAACCCGAAAATCCCAAAGCAATAGCGGATGCAGTTATGAAACTTGCATCAGTTTCAGCAAGCGAACGCGAAGAAATGGGCAGAAAAGGTCACGATTATGTGCTTAAATATCATACATATTCGGTGTTGTCGCAGAAGTTTGTGGATGTTATGGATAAGATTTCTAAATAATATATTTGCAACTGTATGTTTTATTTGAAATATGAGGTTTAATTTTAATATGAAAAGGCAATTATCTATTCTTATTTGTGCTGTTTTATCAGCATTTACATGTTTGTCCCAAAACACAGTGTCGGTTCAGTTCGATGAATGTGTTGATTTGATGTCTGCAGTATGGCGGCTTTCCGAGTCTCGCGAATATAATATGTGCAAGATTCCGAAGTATGCTCACGATTTCGATTCAGTTTTCGCCCAGTTCAAGGATCACAAGGTTGTGCAGTTGGCACGGCAGTACAAGCAGGAGTCGGGAATTTCGTACGATGCGGTTGCCTCTTATGGTTTGCATCTTGATTTGAACGCAGATGGTATTGTAGCTTTGGATGATAACTTTAAGGAAGGCGGCGATGTTTCCTTCGACCGTTGGTCGGAGCAACAGAAAAAGGATTTCTTGGAGCCACTGAACGATTTTTATCATAGCGCCAAGTTCCACGATTGGTACATGTCGCAAAAGAATTTGTACACTCAAGTCGAAGAGGCTTTCAATGCAATTAACCAGAATGTTGACTACAATTGGTTTAGCGATTACTTTGGCCCTCAGAGCGGCAGCCTGTTCTGTGTTGTGCTTAGTTTGTTGGTCGGTCCGCAGAACTATGGATGCAGTGCCCAAATGAAAGATGGAAGCATAGTATTGAGCCCAGTTATAGGATGTTGCCAGCTTGATGACAACGGAAAGGTGTTTTTCGATGCCAAAATTGTGTTGCCAATAGTTATTCATGAATTCTGCCACCATTATTGCAACCCATTGAACAGCCAGTTCTGGTCGGAGATGGAACAGTCGGCAGAAAAGGTTTTCTTGGAAAAGAGCGAGCAATTGAAGAAATCTGCATACGGATCGGCGTTGACAATGATGAATGAGACTTTTGTGCGCTCCTCTGTCATTCGTTACATGAAAACTCATTATCCGCAAGTCTCTGAATCAGATCTTGTTAATGAGGAGGAAAAGCAAGGGTTCATTCTTACGCAGACACTATGCGATGCGCTTAAACAATATGAACAAAATCGTAACGATTATGCAACCATGTCCGACTTTATGCCTGTCCTTGCAAAAGCCATAAACGACTTTGATTTAAAGCAATACAAAAAAGCGCAGGAAAAATTGGCGAAACAGAATGCTAGCTATAAGGTGAACATCAAGGATGGTGCGACGAATGTTCCATCAGGAGATTTCACGCTCATTATTAAGTTTTCAAAACCGATGAGGGAAGGTATTGCCTTGCATTTTAGTTCTACAGGGGTGGATTTCCCAACTTTTAAAGGATACAAGTGGTCTGATGATAAAACATTGAAGGTCTATTTCTACTTGGAGCCGTCACATAAATATGGTTTTACAGTTTTTGGGGAATCGTTTTACACCAAAGACGGACATACAGCAGGTAAAAGCCAAGAAATAAATTTTACTACAGCAGATTAGCCCATCAAGCAACGCTTTATAGTATCTTCAAGGCTATCGCAGCGCAAGCTTCGGCGTCTGCTAGTGCGTGGTGGTGGTTTTCTAGTATATATCCGCAGGCTTCCGAAACGGTGTGCAGTTGGTGGTTGGGAAGTTTGTTTCCGAAGAATCTTCGTGCGGCACGGCAAGTACATTTGAACTCGTAGTCGGGGTAGGTCATGCAATAGGTCTGAAAAACCGCTTTTAGGCAGCCTTCATCGAAAGGACTGTTGTGAGCAACAAGCGTAAGACCTTCGATTTTGGGTTCTATCAGTTTCCACACTTCGGGAAAAATAGGAGCGGAGTCGGTATCTTCGTGTCCGAGTCCGTGAACGCGCTGGCAAAACCAAGTGTAGTAGTTAGGTTCTGGCTTTATTAGGCTGTAGAACGAATCGCAAATCTCCCCATTGCGTACAATTACCACTCCCACACTGCAAACACTACAGCGTTCACCATTGGCGGTTTCGAAATCTATGGCAGCAAAGTCTTTCATATCTGTTGCAAAAATATGTAAAAGTTACGAAAAAAAATGTCGTAGGATTTGTTTCGCCCAAAAAATGTTTTAGAAATTCATTGCCTCAAAAATTTAGATTAACTTTGCACAACTTTTTTTCAGACAGAATCGGGTTCTTTGTTTGAAGAAAGGCAAGATGTTTTTTATTAAATTAATGAACCCAACAGATTGTTTATGAAAGACATATTTGAAAGAATTCACGAGTCGTCGGGCGGTCCGCTCGGACAGTACAGGGAAAAGTTTGAAGGATATTACACATTTCCAAAGTTGGAAGGTGAAATCGGTCCTCACATGAAATTTAACGGTAATGAGGTATTGTGCTGGAGCTTGAATAACTATCTTGGTCTGGCAAATCATCCTGCAGTTCGCAAGGCTGATGCCGATGGCGCAGCAAAGTGGGGCTTGGCTTATCCTATGGGAAGCCGTATGCTTACTGGTCACACTGCATTGCACGAGAAACTTGAACGCGAACTCGCTGACTTCGAAAAGAAGGAAGCCGCTTTCCAGATGAACTTTGGTTATCAGGGTATAGTTTCTGTTATCGACAGCCTTATGACTCGTCACGATGTGATAGTTTTCGATGCTGAGGCTCACGCTTGTCTGCTCGATGGAAAACGCTTGCATATTGGCAAGTCGTTCTCATATAAGCACAACGATATTGTAAGCTGCGAAAAGAAGTTGCAGGTTGCATGCAAGATTGCCGACGAGCAGGGTGGTGGTGTTTTGCTTATCACCGAAGGCGTTTACGGCATGACTGGTGCTCTTGGTATCCTTGATCAGATTGTTGCTTTGAAGAAGAAATACAATTTCCGCATTTTGATTGATGATGCTCACGGCTTTGGCGTTATGGGTGAACACGGACGCGGCACTTCGGAGCACTTCAATGTAATGGACGACATTGATATTTACATTGGTGCATACGCAAAATCAATGGCATGTATCGGTGGTTTCGTTGCATCGAAGAAGTATATCATCGACTTCCTGCGCTACAACATGCGTTCGCAGATTTACGCAAAGGCACTTCCTATGCCGATAGTTGAAGGTTGCTTGAAGCGTCTCGAAATTATCCGCAGTGCCGAGGGTGACGAACTCCGCAAGAAATTGTGGACAGTAACCCGCCGTTTGCAGGAAGGTTTCCGCAACCTTGGTTTCTCAATCGGTCCAGCTGAGGCTTGTGTAACTCCAGTTCATATTATGGGTGGTGTAAACCAGGCAGCTAATATGGCTTACGACTTGCGCGAAAACTACAAGATTTTCTGCTCAATCGTTACTTATCCTGTAATTCCTGTTGGAATGATTATTTTCCGTATTATCCCTACTGCTGCTCATAGCATCGAGGATGTTGACTATACGCTGAATGCATTCAAGGAAATCAAGGAAAAGTTGGCAAGCGGAAAGTACGATGAGCCAGCTCCAATGCTGAATTTCACTAGGTAATTTTTATTAGTAAAAATACGGGGAGAAGTGTCCTGATTGGTTCGGGATACTTTTCCTGCTTTAAATGATAAGTGTATGAAATACAATTTGATATGCAAAAAGTGCGGTGCGGTAATAAATAATTTCGCCGAATGGTTTGCTCACGACCAGCTTTGTCCGCAGTGTGGAAGCAATCATGTGGAAGTGAAATACGATGCCGATTACACGAAACTCCCCGAACTTTACAAGGGAAAGCCCGAAAGTTTCTGGCATTACTTCGACTTTTTGCCTCTCGAGGACAAAAAGAACATAGTTAGCTTCGGCGAGGGTGCAATTCCTGTGGAACATTGGGATTTCCTCGACCGTTTTGCAAAGGAAAAGTATGGTATTGACTGCAAGGCGTATGTTTACCGCAACGACCTTAACGGCGGAACCAATACTTTCAAGGATGTGGCTGCTTCATTGGCAGCATCTCTGTTCAAGGAGAACGGTGTAAAGGAATATTGCCTAGCTTCGAGCGGAAATACAGCAACTGCATACAGCAAGTACTTGGCAAAGGCTGGCGTTAAGTTCGATATTTTTGTTCCAGAATGCGTTTGCAAGGATACTATCGATGAAATCCGTTCGCTCGGTCAGAACTTGGTGGTTTGCGAAGGCGACTATGGCGCAGCAAAGAAAGTTGCTGCTAATTTCCACAAGGAGCAGAAAGTAATGATTTCGGCTGGTAATATCGACCCGATACGCGTTGAGGCTAAGAAGACTATGGTCTTCGAGTTCATGCGCCAGTTGGGACAGATGCCCGATGTTTATGTTCAAGCAGTTGCCGGCGGTACTGGCCCTATTGCACTCGACAAGGGAGTACGCGAAATTTGCGGAATGTATCCCGAAGTCAAGTTGCCGCGCATGATTCTTGTTCAGCAGGATACCTGCGACCCGATGGTTCAGGGTTGGGAACGTGCCGTGAAGAGCAATTTTGCAGAAGGCTACGAAAAGGATTATCCTGTAATCGACAATCCGCAGACCAAGGTTTCGATACTTTCGGCTGGTAATCCTGGAATGTATCCTATTGTGGCTCCAATAGTTCGCAAGAGCGACGGCTGCTTTGTCCGAATTAAGGAATCGCAGATTGCCGACTATGCACGCATTGCTAAGAACGAAAAGGGTGTTTACTTTGGTCCTGCAGGTGCAGTTTGCTTTGCTGGCTTCTACAAGGCTCTCGAGGAAGGTCGTATCAGAAATGGTGAGACCGTTCTCATAAACACAGGCGAAGGTGCTGCAAGGGCAAAGGCATTCAAGGCAGAGGTTGATGCAAAATAAAAGATAAATATCGCACCCTGAGCGGAGTCGAAAATACCGCCCCCTGAGCCTGTCGAAGGGAAGGTTTATTAAAGGGACAATGTGGTTTTCGGCTGCCCTTCGACAAGCTCAGGGAGCCGATTAGATAAAAACTATGAAATATCGCTTTGCAGACAAAATAGTATGGATAACGGGTGCTTCGTCGGGAATAGGCGAGGCAACAGCCTACCGTATGGCAATGGAAGGCGCAAGCCTTGTGCTGACCTCTCGCAATGAAACGGCACTCGAAAAGGTGCGCGAAAAATGCCTAGCCGACGGTGCTGCCGATGCAAAGGTTTTGCCTGCTGACTTGTCAAATTTGGAAAACTTGGCGCAGGTTTCGGAGCAGGCATGGTCGTTGTTTGGCAGAATCGATATTTTCTTCTGCAATGCAGGAATCAGCCAGCGTTCCAGTACTGTCGATTCGCAGATGGATGTGATTGACAAGGTAATGGATGTCAACTATTTTGCACCGGTGACAATCACGAAAGCAATTCTTCCAAAGATGATTGCCAATGGTGGTGGACAGATTGTCGTTACGACAAGCATTGCTGGAAAGTTCGGCTTTCCGTTGCGCTGTGCCTACAGTTCATCGAAGTTTGCGCTTTACGGCTTCTTCGAGACTGTTCAGGCGGAGTGCTATAAGGATAGTATCCGCGTGACTTTTGTTTGTCCTGGGCGTGTGCAGACCAACATTTCGCTTTATGCACTCGAAAAGGACGGCACTCCGCACGGCAAGATGGATGCTGGTCAGGCTGGCGGAATAACATCGGAGAAGGCTGCACGCAAGATTGTGAATGCCATTTATCGTAAAAAACGCGAAGTGCTTGTCGGTGGCAAGGAACTGATAATGGTACACATCAAGCGTTGGTTCCCTGGATTGGCAGCGAGAATTGCAAGGAATATAAAAGCGATGTGAAAAATTGACAATTAACAATTGACAATGGACAATTTTTGAATAATCAAATCATCAAATCATCGAATTTTCAAATCTTTGAATAATTAGCAAATGGAAAATTACTTTATATCAGGAATACAGCAGGTTGGTGTTGGTACCGAAAACTTTCACGAATCGTGGAAATGGTACATCGAGATGTTTCAGATGAATGTTAAGATTCTGGAAGACGATACCATTGCAGAACGCATGCTTCCTTACACTGGCAATCAGCCGCAGAAGCGTCATGCTTGTATAGCAGTAAATTTGCAGGGTGGTGGTGGATTCGAAATCTGGCAGTACTCGCAGCGCAAGCCAGAACCGATACCTTTCGACGTACAGGTCGGCGACCTTGGTATTTTTGCCGCAAAGATCAAGAGCCGCAATGTTAAGGCTTTCCACGACGAGCTGAAAGCCAAGTACGACAAGGTCGGCGATGTAGCAAAAACACCTGATGGAAAGGAAACTTTCATCGTGAAGGACCCGTGGAACAACTATTTCCAGGTTGTTGAGGACGATTATGTCTTCATCGACCAGAAATATTTGTCGGGAGGAACTGTCGGTGCTATGATAGGCGTTACCGACATCGAAAGGGCATTTTCTGTTTATCGCGATGTGCTTGGTTACGACACTGTTGTATATGATGAGACTGGCGTTTTCGACGATTTTGCATTCATGAACGGCGGAGACCAGAAATACCATCGCGTGTTGCTCAGGTCATCGCGCAAGCCAAAGGGCGCCTTTGCCGAACTTATGGGTAGCAGCAGTATTGAGCTTGTTGTTGCTTTGGACCGTCAGCCGCGCAAGATTTTTGAAGGACGCTATTGGGGCGACCCTGGATTCATTCAGATATGCTTCGACATTACCAACATGCAGGAACTTCGTAAGTTCTGCGAATCGAAGGGCTTCCCGTTCACAGTTGACAGCTGTCCCAATAACGAGCGTTTCGATATGGGCGAAGCAAGTGGTCATTTCACCTACATCGAGGACCCAGATGGAACATTGATAGAATTTGTTGAAACACACAAGATTCCAGTAATGAAAAAACTAGGATGGAACATAAATATGCTTACCCGCGACCGTGAAAAGCCGTTGCCAAGGTTCTTGTTCAAGGTTATGGGTTTGTTTAAGGTAAAATTGGATTAAACATGGGAAACTTATATGACCTGCTGATGCAGGATAATCGTTTCGAAGATGCGCTCAAGGCGTGCATGAACTGCGGAATATGCACGGCAATCTGCCCAGCCGCCGAGTTCTTCCAGTACGACCCGCGCCGTATATGCGACATAGTGCAGCGCAAGGACGAAAACGAGATAGAAGCTTTGCTTCGTTCCGATATGATATGGTATTGCGGTCAGTGCCTGTCGTGCAAGACGCGCTGTCCACGACAGAATGTGCCTGCCGAGGTGATACTTGTGCTTAGGCAAGTCGCCATCAAGCTTGGATATATGGACGAGCATATTGCCGAGCAGGAAAAGCGTCTGGCACAGACAGTTGGAAACAATATCCTCGAAATCGGATATTGCGTTCACCCCGATAAGGTTAAGCCCGAACTTCATCAGGAGCAGGGACCTATCTGGGAATGGTATGTGAATAATATAGAAGCTGTAGCACCGAAACTAGGAGCCAACTATCATGGCGACGGACCAGGAGCATTGCGCAAGATTCGCGAGGAAAACCTTCAGGAAGTAAGGAAGATTTTCGAGGTTACCGGCGGTATGGACTTGTTGAAAACATTAAAGGAGGAGAAATGAGACAGTTTGGCTTTTCAATATCGCAGACAAGGTCAATCGATCTTGATCAGATTGACTTTAGTTGCTTGAACGAACTGCGTAATGCCGTACCTACCTTTATGGTATGTATAAATTGCGGCGCATGCACCGCAACATGTTCGGCACAGCAGTTTTCCGACTTTAACATCCGCAAGATAAAAACTAAGCTTATGCAGGGCCAGTACGATGGTCTTGCAAAAGAACTTGACAAATGCATGCTTTGCGGAAAGTGCACATTGGTATGTCCGCGTGAAGTGAATCTTAGGAATTCGATTGTAAACATGCGGAGAATATTAACGAAAAAGAATAAGTAAAGATGAAATATTTCAGTCCGTTTGTACTTCCGTTCGTTCTCGGCGCCTTTGTCCTGCTTGGAATTTGTGTTTTCAAGTATATAAGGTGGTACAGGAGTTTCGACAGGGTACAGCGTTCAAAGGTTAAGAAAAACATTCTTTCTTTGAAATTCCTTCCTGCAATATGGGAGGCAATTTTGGAATGTCTGTTCCATCGCAAGGTTTTCAGACGAAATCTTGTCTTGGGATATATGCATAGCAGTATTGCTTTCGGATGGTTCCTGCTCATAGTGGTGGGTGCAATTGAGGCGGAAGTTTGTATTAACGGGTCAAAGCCGTTCTGGGTGGCAATATTCTACAGGTTCTTCGTACATGAACATCCGACAACAACAAGCATTGTCTTTGCAAACATTATGGACGCTTTGCTTCTCATTGTGCTGTCTGGCGTTATGCTTGCCGTAATCAAGATGGTTTACTCCAAGATTGTCGGTATGCGCAGGGTGACAAAGCATGTGCTGTTCGACCGTTTTGCAAAGTTTTCGTTGTGGTTTATTTTCCCATTGCGACTTTTGGCAGAAAGTTATACGGCTGCATATTACGGTAACGGTGGGTTTATGACACAGGCTATTGGCAATCTGTTTGCACCTATTTATCACGAATATGTCGAAATGGCATTCTGGACGATGTATTCCATTTGTCTGGCGGTATTCTTCGTCTCGCTGCCATTCTCGCGCTATATGCACATTTTTACTGAGGTTTTCCTTATTTTCTTCCGTAGAATGGGTGTTACCGAGGGAGATGAGAAGACTGGTTATACAATGTACGAACTGAGCGCATGTTCGCGTTGTGGTATCTGCATCGACAACTGCCCGATGGATAAGCAACTAGGTGTTCAGGGTGTGCAGTCGGTTTATTTGCTGCGTGATGTCCGCTACAAGCGTGGCACGGAGGAGGTTGCCAACCAATGCCTTATGTGTCAGCGTTGTTCATCTGATTGTCCCGTAGGGCTCGACCTTATGACAATCCGCCGTCAGGTGCGTACAAAGGAAACTAACCTTGATGCATCTGGAAACTATAGCTATGCTGACAATATTCAGGCATTCAATTCGGTAGGTCGCGTATTGTATTTTGGCGGATGTATGTCCCACTTGACGCCTGGGATTACCGAGTCGATGCTAAAGATTTTCGAGTCTGTTGACCAGAAATACTGGTATATGGACAAGGACAGGACCATTTGTTGTGGTCGTCCGTTGTTGCAGCAGGGGTTCTTGAAGCAGGCTAAGGACTTGCGATTGAAGAATCAGAGCATGATAATAAAGTCGAAGGCAAAGTTGCTGGTGACATCGTGCCCGATTTGCTATCAGTCGTTTACCAAGGAATACAACCTGCCAATCAAGGTTATGCACCACACTGAATATATTGCCGGACTGATAAAGTCGGGACGACTGAAACTTCGCAAGGACGACCTGAAGGTTGTATATCACGATCCGTGCGAACTAGGTCGCGGATGCGGAATATACGACGAGCCGCGCGAGGTACTGAAGTCGGTTTCGAATCTGGTGAAGGCAAAGGACGAGAAGGAAAAGAGCCTATGCTGCGGTTTCAATCTTGGTAGCACCGTGCTTACAATGGAACAGCAGACCAAGGTTCGTGATGCTGCTGTCGAGAGTCTTATGTACAAGCATCCCGACCTGATAGCAACAGCTTGTCCTATGTGCAAGAAGGCGTTTAACCATGCTACGACATTGCAGGTAAAGGATGTGGCAGAGATTGTAGCGGAGAATATAATATAAATTATCCGCTCCCTGAGCTTGTCGAAGGGGCGGTGTTTAATTTCATCATTACAAAACAATCATTCCAAAACAATGATTGCAATAAAATGATTAAAAAAGAATGATTGTAATGAAATGATTAAAAAAGAATGATTATCTTTGTGCAAAAATTTTAGGTATGGAAATAGATAATCCGTTTTTGGTATCGGGCTATGCTGGTCCAGAATATTTCTGCGATAGGAAGGATGAAACGGCGCGCTTAGTGTCTGCGGCAAAGGGTAAGGTTAACACTTTGCTTATATCTCGTCGTCGTATGGGAAAATCGGGATTGGTAGAACATCTTTTTGCAAACAAAGAAATCGCAAAAAAGTATTACACATTCTATGTGGACATTTATTCAACTCTTGACCAGAACGATTTTGTATGGACTTTCGGTAATGTGGTTTGCAAGTCGCTGATGTCGAAAGGAAGCAAAATTGTTGAGGCTTTTATGCGCACGGTCAAGTCTATACAGTTCCGTATGGGATACGATGAACAAGGCTTGCCAAATTCATCGTTCGGATTGGGAGACATAAGGGACAAATCGGTTTCGTTGGATGAGATTTTCAGTTACATCGAAAGTGCCGACCGTCCTTGCATAGTGGCATTCGATGAATTTCAGCAGATTGCCAAGTATCCAGAAAAGAACCTAGAGGCATTGCTTAGGACATACATACAGAAGTCGAAGAATGCAGTTTATATATTTTCTGGAAGTCAACGGCATATAATACAGAATATGTTTTCATCGCCATCGCGACCATTCTACAACAGCACGGTGACGCTTTCGCTCGAGCCTATAAACAAGGACAAGTACATTGATTTTGTCATAAAGAAATTTACGGAAGCGGGAAAAAGTATATCAAAAGACATTGTATCGCGCGTTTATGATATGTATGATGGTCACACATGGTACATACAATTTATGTTCCACGAGATGTATTATATGGCGCAGCCTGAATGTCGCGAAGAAATGATAAATATGGCTTTGGATAAGATTCTAAGGGACAACGATTCTTATTATTCCTTTACGCTGTATAATATTCCCGACAAGCAGCAGAACTTGCTTAGGGCGATTGCTGCCGAAGGTTTGGCTGACCGTATTCAGTCGGCGGAGTTTGTAAAGAAGTACAATCTGCAGTCGGCAAGTTCTGTGCAATCAGCAATGGGAAGACTTATGGACCGCGACATTATATCCTGTGAAAAAAGTGTTTATTTTATTCAAGATAGATTTTTTGCTATTTGGCTAAACCGAAAATTTAAATTCTAGATATGGACGAATCAAAAAATAAACGTTACTGGAACGAATACCAGAAGGAAATAGCCGACGACAAGTTCTTCTACGAGCGCAGTTGCATAAGGCAGACGTTTTTTCCAGGTTCCGAGGCGGCTTTTCTTAAAATTATGCGAGAAGAGTTGGGCAAGGATATTCGCGATGAGGCTAACCAGCATACTTGTACGGGCATCGGCTATCATTCCGACATTGTTCCGCTCGAAACAACAATGACTGTTGTAGCACGTCTGTTTTCGCTGATGACCGATGCCGGTTACGAGAACTATGTGCCTTCATGCGTGACGTCGTTCGGAATCTTCACCGAAATGGTGGAAATGTGGAAGGAACATCCCGAAATGCTCGAAAAGACTCGCAAGTACTTGAAGGAAGCGACTGGCCGCGATTTTGAGGCTCCTAAAAATATCGCTCATCCATCAGATATTATTTATAAGTATCGTTTCGAGCTGAAGGAGAAGATGAAATACCAGCTTGTTAACCGCTTTACGGGCAAGCCGTTGCGCGTGGTGGAGCATATTGGTTGCCATTATGCGAAGATTTTCCCCGAAAAGGGTATCGGTAAGGCCGAATTTCCGTATGTTCTTGCCGGTATGATTGAAGCGTGGGGCGGGGAAGTGGTCGATTATCCCGAACGCCGCCATTGCTGTGGATTCGGTTTCCGCCATTATTTGTTGCAGGAAAACCGTGGCTATTCGGTGGCGAACACCAAGAAGAAATTCGAGTCTATGGAACCTTTTGAACCCGATTCCATCGTGGCAAACTGCCCTGGATGTGCAATGTTTATGGATAAATGGCAGTACACCATTGCTGAGATGGAAAACAAGACCTACGACAAGGACGGATATGGTATTCCTGTTCTTACCTACGAGGAAATGGCTGGAATGTTGCTCGGCTACGACCCGTGGAAACTCGGAATGCAGTTGCATCAGGTTCAGGTGGAAAATCTGCTTGACAAGATTGGCATTCCGTACAAGCCAAACGAAAAATATCGCGGTGCAAATGGAGAAATTCTTCCATCGCCCGAAAAACCAATGAATTTAAAAGTATAATATAAAACGTTAGATATGAGAAAGATTGCAGTTATAGGAGCAGGTCCCGCAGGTATCGAAAGTGCATCAATTCTAGCAAGGGAAAACGAAGTGTTGCTTTTTGAAAAGTCGGCGACGGCTCTATCCAACATACTCGACAAGGCTTACCTTTTTCCCGATTTTTCAAGTGCATCGGAAATTGCAGATAGCCTTAATTCAAAGCTGATTAACGAAAATATCAAGTTGATGCTCAACACAGAGGTAGTTGACATTGTGCGAAACGATTCGGAATGGAAGATTGTCGACAAGTCGGGAAAGAACTATTTCGTTGATGCAGTGCTTATTACAACTGGTTATCAGACCTTTGACGCTACGCGCAAGGAGGAACTTGGCTACGGCATCTACAAGGGTGTTGTTACTTCCATTGATATAGAAAGGATGATAAAGTACAACCAGATTGTAAACTCCATAAACGAATCGCCAAAGCGCGTTGTTTTCCTGCAGTGCGTTGGTTCTCGCGATGAAAAGTCGGGCAACCGCTATTGCTCCAAGGTTTGCTGTGTGACGGCTGTAAAGCAGGCGATAGAAGTGCGGAAGATGCTTCCTGATGCGGAAATCTACATTTTCTATATGGACTTGCGTATGTGGGGACAGCATTTTGAGGAACTTTACCGCGAATCGCAGGAAAAGTACGACATCCGCTATGTGCGTGGACGAATTTCGGAGGCATCATCCACTTTCGACCGCAAGATACAGATAAAGGCCGAAGATACTTTGCTTGGCGTTCCCCTGAAGATGACCACCGACCTGCTTGTGCTAATGGTAGGAATGGAGTCTTCGTGCGGAACTCGTGACCTTGGTAAGAAGTGCGGAATCGACGGTGAATATGGCTTTGTAAAGACTTCAAGTCCACACCTTAACGATAACGAAACTGCCGAAAAGGGGTTGTTCGTGGCTGGTTCGTGCAAGCGTCCGATGACGATAAACGATGTGCTGAACGATGCAAGGTCTGCTGCTTGCTTGATTTCCGAATATTTAAAGTAAATTTATTAGTTAAAACGAAATAAGCGGGAATGTGTATCATACCCGCTTATTGTTTTTATTGTTGTGTCGTTCTTTATTTTGCTAGCCAGTTTGCAGGATTCAGAGTCGCACTGCCTTTCCATATTTCAAGATGCAGAACCGTCTTGTTCTCCGAGTCGTCGGTGTAAATCTTTCCGATTGCCTGTTTTGCCTTTACCTTATCGCCAACAGAAACATACACCTTTTCGAGATGCGTGTATACGCTCAAGTATTCACCATGCCTAATTATCACAGCGTTTTGCGTTCCTGGAATAGAAAATACCTTTCTGACTTCGCCATCAAATACTGCACGGGCATCGGAACCGGTGGTTGTGGAAATATCAATACCTTTGTTGTCGATTTCTACATTTGCAATAACGGGGTGGGGTTGTTTTCCGAACCTTGAAACGATAACTCCGCGCTGCACAGGCCATGGAAGTTTGCCAGCATTGCTGCCAAAATTGTCGCTGACAATTTTTTCGTCTGGAGTAAGTTCATATTTGCCAGAGTTGGCCTTGCCTTTCGATGCTGACGACTTCTTGACTTCCTCTGCAATCAACTTTTCGATGGCTGTCTGTAATTGTTGCTTTTGCTTGTTCTTCTCGGCAAGTTGTTTCTTAAGGTCAGCTTCCTTGCCTTTTAGCTTGGCAAGTGCGTTTTCCTGTTGTTTTTTTGCGTTTTCAAGATTTTTTGCTTCAACTTTTTCCTCGTCAAGAAGTTTTTGGTGTTCGGTCTTTTGGACCATAAGTTTTTCCTTTTGTCTTTCGAGGAAAGCTTTTATTGCGTTTATTGCAATGAGTTGTCGTTTACGGTAGTCGGCAAGTTGCTGCATGTATTTCAGTCGCAGGTACGACTGGTTGAAATCTTTCGACGACAGCAGGAACATTATTTCGTTGTTCTTGTTCTGGTTTTTCCATGCAACTTGTAGCATTCTGGCGTACGATAATTTCAGGTTTTCCAGATCCTCAGTCATCATCGCAATTACAGATTCGGTTTCCTTGATTTTATCCGAAACAAGTTTTATTTCCATATTTATGTCGGAAATGAGTTCCTTTCGCGATGAAATCTGGCTGCCAAGCAGGGCGAGGTTGTTTTCCGACTCCTTCTGGTTTTTGCGAGTTTCCTCGAGAAGTTTGTTGGTGTAGTTTATTTCATTTATGGTTTTCTTCTTTTTCTTTTCAAGGTCGGCTTTTGTCTGTGCCACCGTACACAATGGCAACAGAAATGCTAAGAAAAGGAACAATATTTTAGCGGTTATCTTCATTAAGGTTTATTTTTGTGTATTTAGCTGGTATCTTAAACGGGAATGTCAGTTCATCGTCGATTGCAAAATCGTTTATCGTGAATTTCATTGTAGCACTGGAGTTGCCATATTCAACATAAATGTTCATGTTTTGTGGGAATAAAAGGTCTCCGTATTTGGCAAACTTGTCATATTCCACATACGCGTTTCGTCCATCCTCCAGGTCTTCAAGATATAGATTCTTAACCTTAAAAGTACCTGGCACAACCTTCATGGTTTGAATAACAGATCCGTGCCTTTCCGCGTAGTTACCGTTAGGTCTTTTTTGCTTTTTGGGGGCGACAGTAGTCGATACGCAATAATATACCGAGTCGATGCAGGAATTGTAATCGTTATAAGCCTTTGTGGTATCGTTGTCGGACTGGTAGCGGAAAAATTCGTTGAGCAGTATCGACTGCAAGTCCTTGTACGAAAGTTCAACTCTTGCAAAATCCTCAAGCACAGAAATATCTTCGGCATAATACTCGTTTTTCAGGCGATTCATCACCATTACCGAGTCCTTTGAAATCAGCACCCTGAAGCCTTCGATGTTGAACGAGCGCAGGCTAATCCACATGAGGCTGTCGCGGCAAACGCGCAGACTGCCGCTAAATGAATCTGGCGCATCTCCATTAGCGGAATATTCGCACGAAAACTTGTACGATGCTTTTGCGTAAGTTGGAGCATTTGCGGTTACATTCTCTATGATCTTGGCAGAACGCAAATTCTCCTTCTTTTCGTTTGTGCCAACATTTGCAGTCCGGCATGCCCATAGGCAAACCGACAGCATCAACACCAATATCAAGTTTCTCTTTGCCAATTTATTTCAACGATTTCGTTCTAATTTTCTCTTCTAATGTACTATCTTCTGGGTCTAGCTCCAATGCCTTTTCCCAGTCCGTCAATGCCTCGTCCTTTTGTCCAAGACTAAACTTTATGTCGCCACGATGCTCGTAGTATACCGCATTCGAGTTGTCCTTTGCTATAGCATCGTTCATGAATTTTAAGGCCTCGTCAAGTTTGCCGTTCTTGTAAAGCACCCACGCGTGAGTATCAAGGAAAGTAGCGCTCATCGAGTTTAGTTCTACAAGATGGGTACTCATTTCCAATGCCTTGTCAAGATTTTCGCCACGCACGGCAAGGTTGTAGCTGTAATTGTTCAGCACCGACTCGAAATCGGCATCCTTGAACAGAATGTATTCGTACACCGAATCTGCCTTGTGGTATTCTTTCAATGCATGGTAAGCATCGCCCTGCATACTTAGCAAGTCAATCATAACCTGTTGGTTGTCAACTGAGAGCATTGAGGCGTAGTCTACAGCCTTAACTACTTCGCGGAATTCCTTTTTCAGATATGCCGCAACTACATAGAATTGGTAAACCGAAAGCACATTTGGGAACAATTCCGATGCTTCCTTGCTGTGTTCGTAAAGTTTGTCGTAGTCTTGCAAATGATAGTCAATGTTCATCAGGTGTTCCCAAATCTCAAACGATGACTTGTCCTCAGCCACTATGTCCGACAAATTTTGCTGCACCGACTTGTAGTCGTTGTTCATCATGGCGATGTCGGCTTTGAGTGCACTCAGTGCAATGTCGCTGGGGTATTGTTTTTCGACTATGGAAGCCAGTCTTTTTATCTGAACTTTAATGTAATCGTCGGTTCTTGCAATAGGAAGCAGCTGGTTCAATATCTGCATTTTCAATTCGTAAGTTAGACTTTCGTCCTCGCAGTTGAAAGCCTTCTCCAGCATTGCGAAATAGTTGTAGTACTGGGCATCGGTTGCCCTGTGGTATTCTGCAAGCGACAGATATACAAGGCCTTCGTCAATGTTCATCTTTTCGAGTTCGGAAAATTCCACCTTTGCCAAATCTAATTTCTTGTTTTGGAAGTAAGCCTCGGCAAGCATAGCCTTGTAGCGAAGGTTGTTAGGGTAGGCATCGCGCAGACGTTTCATTTCCTCGAACGATTTGTTCATGTTGCCCATCTTCTCGTACATCATTTCCTTTTGAACAGAAATAATGTCGGTAATTCCGAACTGCTTTTCGGCTTCGTCAAGAACCTTTATGGCATCCTTGGGCTTGTTTAGGGTTTGATAGACCTTCGCCAGTTCGTAGTAGTTTTCGATGTCGTTCGGGTTCGATGCTATAAGCTTGCGGTAGAGAGGAATGGTCTTTTCGTGCTGGTTACTGTATTCGTAGGTGTAAATCAGCATGTCTATATATGCAATGTTGTTGGTCTTGTCGTACTGCACGGCTTTTTCGGCGTAAGTTTGTGCTGCCTGATAGTCGCCGGTGGCGAACAGGATTGTTGCAATTTCGTAGTATGCTGAAGGCTGAGTGTTGTCAATAGACAGGGCGCGGGTGTAGTTGCGAATGGCGGCATCGTAGTCGCCAAGGTTCTTGTTCTTGTTGCCCTCGAGGAAGTAAAAGCTGAAATTGAAGTCGAATGCCTTCTCGGTTGCAGGCTTCTTTTCCGTTTTCTTGGCTTTTTTCTGCGGATAGCATACCAATACCGTTAGTATCAGCGACAAGAGAAGCAATATCTTGCGGAAAGTCATCATCCTACTTGAGTTCTAATGTATTGTAGTCGCCAATGCTAAGGTCGTACGACTTGCCCGAAAGCTTTGTATGACTTCCTACCATCGAGTCGTGAATGTTCATGTTTTCGATTGCAGTGGCTTCCTGAATTACAGAATTGCTGATTACACTTCCGCAGATTGTCGTACCTTTTCCTACCGAAACATACGGACCTACAACCGAATTCTTGATTTTCACATCGTCCTCGATATGGCAAGGCGGAATGATGGTTGAGTTTTCTACTTCTGCCGATTTCGCAAGCAATTCGGAACTCTTGTCGCGTGCAAGTACGCGCTGGTGGGTTGCCACGGTTATGTTCTTGTTACCGCAGTCGAGCCATTCCTCAACCTGTGCAGGCACGAACTTCAAACCTTTGGCGCGCATATTTTCCAATGCTGTAGTAAGCTGGTATTCACCGCTCTTGCGGATATTGTTGTCGATGAGGTATTGCAGTTCGCCACGCAGGGTTTCGCCCGACTTGAAATAGTATATTCCAATAATTGCAAGGTCGGAAACAAACTGCTTCGGTTTTTCCTCGAAGCCAGAAATCACGCCGTTTGCATCGGTTGTTACCACTCCGTATGCCTCGGGATGTTCGACTTTTTGCACCCAGATAATGCTGTCGGCATCGGCAGAAATCTTGAAGTCGGCAAAGAACAACGTGTCGGCAAAAGCTACAACAACCTTGTCGTTTAGCGACGGGGCTGCGCACCATATTGCGTGGGCAGTACCCAAAGCTTCCTTCTGGTAATATATCTTCGGTTCTGCGCCGACACCGCGAGCTATGTTGCAAAGTTCATCCTCTACTTTCTTGCCGAAATTTCCGATTACAAAAGCGATTTCGTCAATTGGTTCCTCGCAAATCTGTGCGATTCCTTCAACTAAACGCTGTACTATAGTTTTGCCAGCCAACACTATAAGCGGCTTCGGAACTGTGAGTGTATGCGGACGCATGCGCGTACCCATACCTGCCATTGGGATTACAATCTTCATAAGAATCCTAAAATTAAATAATTGACAAAGGTAATACTTATATAATATAAGTATGTTAAGGTATTCTTATTTTTTACCAACAATGTGGTGTTGTCAATCTGTAGAATCGTGACATGGAGCGGTGCTATGCTCTTGAAGGCTGGCAGCTTGTTTGTGATTTTGCATAAAAACCTCTTTGGCTAGCGAGATTTCAAAATTTTCATCAAAATCCGCTGCATAACGCCACTTTTTTACAAATTAGTATGCTATTGCAAACAAATCGTCAAGTAGAATTTCGTTTGTAACTATGGCAGAATGTGCGTTATGTGTTAGACCATTTGCCGTTATCATTGTGAGTTGTATCGACTTGTCCTTGTCGTTTTCTGTCGTAAACGCCCCAATCTTATGTTCCAATTCCTTTTCGTATTTTGAGGTTATTGCGAACTTGTCCTTGGTGTATTTTATTTCACAAAGATTTATGGTGTCGTCTTTCCTTTCTATAACTAAATCTATTTGCGCTCCTGGCTTCGTAGTTTTGCTGCTCCACTGATACACATTTGTCAGCACACCAGAAATGCCCAATTTTTGCTTTATTTGTGCCACATGATTCATGCAAAGTTCCTCAAATGCAAGACCTTTCCAGGTATTGTATTTGGGCGTATTGATGTTGTGCATCCAGAAATGTTCGTCACCGAAATCATTTTTGACAACTATTTTGTTGTAAAACAACGAAAAGAAATCAGTTAGTCGGTACGATGCCTTGTAGTTTGTCTTACTATCGAGTAGATTTTGTTGAGTTACAAAGTCAGACTGTATAAGGTCTTTCATTATTTTTGTGAGTGTGCCGCCATCCTTTATACCCGTTGCTTTTACAATTTCTTCCTTGGTAAGCCCCATATCCTTTTGGACTAAGGCATTAACCACCTTATAGTAGCTTTCTGAATTTGCAAACAACGACCTATATAAATGATCGTACTCGTTGTGGAGTTTTCCCGATTTGTCAAATATCAGAGAATCGATATTCTGCACCACACTCAAGTCCCGTTCCATCAAACTCATATAATATGGCACCCCGCCAAATGTCATATATGCCTCGGCAATCTGCTTTCTTGTCAGGTTGAATCCGTTATCTTTGAAAAACTCCTCGCATTCGACAAGTGAGAACGCCGACAATTTTATGCTTCCGCTCAAGCGGTTGTGAAGTCCGCCTGGATTGTCAAGAATATTGTTTACCATCCACGAAGCCGACGATCCGCAGATTATCAGAAGTATGTCATCCCTTGATGATGCCCAGTCGTTCCAAAAATGCTCGAATGCAGGCAAAAAACGAGATCGGGGTGTATCCATCCAAGGCAATTCGTCAAAAAAGACAACTTTTTTACCTATATTGCTGGATTTTTCAAGCATTTCGCGTAACTGATAAAAAGCTTCTATCCAACTTTTAGGCCTATTGAACGAATCTGCTCCGAACCTTTTCATTGTAATATGGAAGTTCATCAGCTGGTCGTATGTTGTAACCTCCTTAGTTTTAGGAATAGCTGTTATTGCAAAATCGAACACATCCTTAAAAAATTCCTTTACAAGAAATGTCTTGCCAATACGTCGCCGTCCGTACAACATTACTAATTCCGACTTTTTTGACTCGTAATATTTACGCAACTCGTTCTGTTCCTTGATTCTACCAATAAGTTTTGCCATGGTTCATGAATTTTTGACACTGCAAATATATAAATACTTTTGTAAAATAATCGTTTTATCCAGCGAGATTTTAAAAATTTTAGTATAATCCGCTGCATAACGCCACTTTTTTACAAATCAATAAAACAACGGACAATCAAGCACCCTCTTCACTTAGCAACCACCATCGTAGAAATATTGGGCTAAAAGACTAAAAGAAGAGAAGGCTAAAAGTCTAGCAGATGACCGGTCTAAGGGAAGACCTGCCCATCTGTCTGCAAGGCTGTAAGACTGTTAGCCCATGGCGCGATTCTACGATTCAACACCCTATCAAATTATTTTTTTTTGGTAATTTTATTTTGATAATTGAAATTCAATAATTATAATTTGTTGATTATCAAGTTTAAATAAGATTGGCGTCTATTTCTTGCTCTCTTTTAGGTATTGAGATGGTGATTTGCCATACTTTTTGACAAACTGACGCAAGAATGTGGAATATGAATTGAAGCCAGACATTGCCGCAAGGTCTTCCATCGAATGCTCGTTCCCGTTGCTCCAACCGTCAAGCAGACGCTTGGCTGCCTCTACGCGGAAATCGTTGATATACTCATAAAAGGTCTTCTGCTTCTCACGGTTGATGAAATTGCTTAGGTACTGACGGTTTGTCCCTAGATGCGATGCTAACTTCTGCAAAGTCAAGGCAGTGTCAAGATAATATTGCTTTTCCCTAATAAAATTATCTATATCAATGGTATTCAATACCTTATAGTATCCTTCCGTAGTCTCGTCTGGTGACAAGCTGTCCGGCGCCGAGATTGTCTGGCTTGGCGCAGGCTCATCAACCAGTACCTGCTGCTGTACGATTTTACGCAGTATAAACAGCACATAGACAATGGTAATGAAGCACCATAGAGTGTCGAAAAGCAAATTGCTGTCGGCGGTAGGCACGGAAAACCAGCTTTGGTTCGACAGGCTTTCAACAGCCCATAGCAACTGGACAACATACATCAGAACAATCAGAACGACAGCCCAATTAAGGTTGAGATGCTCGATGTCGCCGACATTGTCGAGCAACATACGGTTATACTTTTTTATGGAATACAGTAGCCATACCAGCAGCACCGATGAAGCGGCAAGCGTGTAAATCTGTACTATCGGATATACCAGCGGACTTTGCGTTATGGCGAACATGGCTATGGCAAGCATATACGGAACCTCGAACAGCGATAGCCGCAGTGCACTGAACCGTCCAGGAAAAACCAGTGTAACGACAAAAATCATATATCCACCAACAACTACGTAGTCATAAAGGATTAGCAGCATATTGATAAAAACGGCGGTGTCCTCATCACTGAAGGCTAATACAATAAAGTTGTTGAGGAAACCTATCGACAGCATCAGCATCGCTACTGCAAAAGAACGCTGAAATTGATAGGTGCTGTTGCGGCGCAGTAAGTAAATGCCTACGGCAACAAGCAGGCACATCGTAGTGCCGGACGCCAAGCAAAGTAGCAACGGATAAAATTGAGCCGAATTCATATCGGCAAAATTACAAAATTCAAATTTCATAAATCCTGAAATAGTGAACATTAGCGAATTTTTTACGCAATGCAAGTCAGTTTTACGCAATGCAAGTTTCTTTTTTTTTACAATGGAAGAATGGTTTTACGGAGTGAAAGATAAGTGCAAGTTGCCATTCCTATTTTTGTGTTTTTAAAATTATTCACTTTAAAAACATTAACAAATATGATTAAAAAACTATTCTTTGCAGCCCTTATGCTGCTGATGTGTTTCACGCCAAAGGCGTGGGCTTACGATTTCTACGAAGTCGCTTCCAACGGCGACACCTTGTATTACAACATCAACGGTACGAGTGCCATTTTGGTTGGTCCGGGAGAATACTCCATGTGGGATGATAACTTTACCAAACCATCAGGTGAATTGGTGATTCCCAGCAGTGTAACCTACAACGGCGACACATATACCGTCACAGAAATCGGGGATTATGCTTTCCAGAGTTGCACCGACCTTACTTCTGTCACTATTCCTAATACTGTGACGTCAATTGGGGAACAAGCTTTCAGCTATTGCAATAACCTATCCGACATCAATATTCCCAATTCGGTGACTTTCATTGGAAATAATGCATTTAACAGTTGTAACTTCTCCAATATCAACCTTCCCAACTCATTGATTTCCATTGGAAATAGTGCATTTTCCTATTGCCACAAACTCACCACCATCAATATTCCCAATTCAGTGACTTCCATTGGGAGATACGCATTTTATTATTGTCCCAACCTTCTTCCTGTCAACATTCCCAGCACTGTGACTTCCATAGGCGAAAACGCTTTCTATAATGTCAGGCACATTGAATACCACGGTGAAGCTACAGGCGCTCCGTGGGGTGCGTATGTCATGAACGGCGTGGTTGAAGACGGTTTTGTCTATCTCAGCGAAGCAAGAGATACACTTGCATTTTACATAGGCAATGAAGGTAGTGTTACAATAGCATCTACCGTCACAGCAATCGGAAATGAAGCATTCGGTGCAAACTATTTTGATAATTGCAAAAGTCTTACTTCTATATATATACCAAATTCAGTAGAAACTATAGGCGAATATGCGTTTTACTATTGTGGACAATTGGATACTGTCAGCATTGGTAGCGGAATTACATCTATAAACACTACTGCTTTTAGCGGAGACACCATAATGTACCTTTATTATAATTCTACTGTTGTCGGCTCACAATATTTTGGAGAAAATGTCAATAAAGTTGTTCTCGGTGATGCCGTAACAACCATTGGCACTCAAGCCTTCCAGTGGTGCGAAACTCTGACATCTGTCACCATTGGCAGCGGAGTTTCAACCATTGGCAACTATGCTTTTTACAACTGTATAGGTTTGGATTCTATAGTAATCCCCGATGCAGTTACTTCTATTGGACAAAATGCATTCTATGGTTGCGCTCTGCACACTCTTATCGTTGGAAATGGACTGACAAACATAGGTTCCAATGCATTTAGCAATTTTGTTACCTATTTGAACTACAACTGTCCTGCTGATATAGTATCTGCTGTTCGCTCCAGCAATCTCGAAACTGTTGTTATTGGCGATGCTGTACAAGAAATTCCTAGTTATGCTTTCAATAGTTGTTCAGGACTTACTTCTGTCACAATAGGCAGCGGTGTAATATCCATAGGAAATTCCGCTTTTGCCAATTGCACCAGTCTCCCTTCAATAACCATCGGTGAGTCTGTAACAACCATTGAAGCTTTTGCTTTTTTCAATTGCACCAGTCTGTCTTCTATAACAATAGGTGATGCTGTAACAACCATTGCTTCCGATGCATTCAACGGCACAAATCTTGCCGAAACGCACTACACTGGCACGGTTGAACAATGGTTAGCCATTGATATACCATATTCTACTGGTAATCCAATTTACTATTCCCAAAACTTCTATTTAGGCGATTCGTTAGTGACACGGTTGCAAATTCCAGAAGGTGTTACCAATATAAACAACAACTTTCAGAACGATACGGCTCTGACACACATTTACATACCATCCACTGTAACTAACATTTCAGCTTTTGCTTTCAACGGCTGCGCTCCATCGTGGTTCATATTCAGACCAGCCGTCCCTCCAACATTAGAAAGTTCACAAGCCTTCCTATATACACTCAATGGTAATACATACGGTTCTTGGATGATGGTACCTTGGCTGTCGCTTGATGACTATAAGACGGCAACAAACTACACAACTTTTGCTGCAAACCTGATTTACCCTGATAGCTGCCAACTGACGGTAAATGTCAACGATCCCAACCTTGGCACAGTAACGCTTGATGGAAGCAGCACTTTGACAAAAGTGTATCAGCTACTCGACATAGCAACAGTGGCTATAGCCCCAATTGAGCATTATCATCAAATGGTACAAATTGACGGATGTACAAATATCAGCCAAGAGGAGAACGAAGTTACAACCTATCAATTACGATTCAACCGAAACGTCGCTTATCCTACTATGCAGGTGAACTTTGTGCCCGACACACTTCATGTGGGCGTGGCGGTAAACAACGAGCTGTTTGGAACAGTCAGCGGTGAGGGAGACTATGCCTACGGCGATATGGTAACAGTAGAAGCTACTCCAGCCAACGGTTACTACTTTGTTCGCTGGGCTGATGGCAGCACCGAAAACCCCGCAACTTTCGTCTGCGCTGGCGACACCACAGTTACTGCTATATTCTCCAATGATGTTACTCCCGAACTCTGCATGGTAAGTGTACAGAAC
Organism: Bacteroidales bacterium; assembly: GCA_045112395.1. GTDB lineage: Bacteria > Bacteroidota > Bacteroidia > Bacteroidales > ML635J-15 > Bact-19. The sequence continues at coordinate 2,191 of JBGUHW010000136.1, read as the reverse complement.
AACCGTAATGTTCTGTTGTGGAACACTGAGGATTTGCCGATTACAAGTTACACTATTTATCGTGAGGGCAATGTAAGCGGTGAGTATGAAGCAATTGCAACTATACCATACGCCGAGGCTGGAATGTTCAACGATACAGCTTCGCGTCCTGCAACACGTAGTTACCGCTACCACTTGACAGCCACCGATACTTGCGGCAACGAAAGCGATCATGGAGAAACACACAAGACAATGCACCTCACTATCAGTCAAGGCATTGGCACGACATGGAATCTTGTATGGACTGAATATGAAGGTGCAGAATACACCACCTATGTCATCTACCGTGGCACAGATGCTTCCAACATACAGCAGATTGACATTATGCCGTCAGGTGGCAACACCACCTACAGTGACGTGAATGCTCCCGAAGGTACTGTTTATTACCAAGTTGGCGTGATGATGACTACACCGTGCAACACCAGCAGGGCTGCAACTATCAGCCGTAGCAACATTGCAACCAATGGTACAATTGACAATCCTCCATGCGAACTTATTGGCGAAACGACAGCAATTGCCTGCGGTGAGTACGAATGGCACGGCACAACCTACACCGAATCGGGTGACTACGAAATAACAGAGCATCTCTCAAACGGCTGCGACAGCATATTAACCTTGCACCTTACAATAAATCTTCCGCTGACAGAACTTGTCGAAGCCGAGGCTTGCGACTCTTACGAATGGAATGGCGAAACATACACCGAAAGCGGTGAGTACAACAAGACTTTTACCGCTGCTAACGGTTGTGATTCTGTTGTAACACTACATCTTACAATAAACAATTCGGTGCAATATAGTTTCAGCGAATCGGCAGAAAGCCCATACATCTGGAATGACAGCACATATACAGAAACAGGCGATTACACGCAGACATTCGTTGCAGCTAACGGTTGCGATTCGGTTGTAACGTTGCACCTGAACATTCTCACTGGCATTTCTGCTCTCGAATTGGCTGAAATAAATATCTATCCTAATCCCGTAAACGACATTCTCAACATCACATCTACTGAAACAATTTCGGAAATCGAGATTGTAAATGTGATGGGACAGGTTGTAAAGAGAATGGAAGTGAACAGCGACAGTGCTGTTTGCGATGTGGAAGATTTGAAGGCAGGGGTGTATGTGGTACGCATCCGCACCCTTCGACAGGCTCAGGGGGCGGCTTTACGGAAATTCATCAAGGAATAACCGAAATGTTTGTGGAACATTATCGTAGGGGCATGGTTCAAACATGCCCCTACTTGTTTACCCCCAAACCTCGCTCGACGGCTGCATCATAGTCGAAGGTGCCGATGACGAAATGGTTGGAGTTTTCGACCTTACAGGACGGCAGGTAGAAAACCGCTCGTTGGCAAATGGCGTTTATTTAGTTAGAGTTGGTAATCGCTCTGCAAGAAAAATTGTAGTGATGGAATAAATATTTCTATTGTGTACAAAATTAAAGTCGCAGCTTTTTAGTCGCGACTTTTTTATCCGTCTTTCTTGTATTCAAAACCTTTGACTTGCCTTGATATTGCACGGTATTGGCATCAATAATAAAATTCCCCCGCGAATCAGATGCTGAAACAAGTTCAGCATGACAATTCGCGGGGGATTTCGATGGTAACCGATGGTTATCTTAATTACAATCTATGTTTATCCCAAAGCAGCAATCTGCTCCTTCAGAATCTTAATCTTGGTTTCGGCATCGCTCTGTTTCTTGCGTTCCTTGTCGATTACAGCTGCGGGTGCGTGGCTTACAAAATTCTCGTTCGAGAGTTTCTTCATTACCGATTCTAGGAAACTTTCAGCGTAGGCAAGTTCTTCGCTCAGTTTCTTCAATTCCTCTTCCTTATTGATAAGGTTGCCAACAGGAATGAAATATTCGTTTTTGTTGACGATGAACCCTGCTGCCATCGGAAGTTTTTCAGTTACGGTGTCAATTTTTTCCACATTGCAGAGCTTCATTATCACGCAGTCGAGTGCATCGTAGTACTTTTCGTGCTTGATGACCGACATTGTGAGTTTTTCCTTCTGCGGAATGTTCTTTTCCTTTCTTATGGTACGGATGTTTGCAACGACTTCCTTGGTAAGTTCGAAACCAGCAAGCATATCGGCATCAACTGGCATTGCCTTTGGCAAATTGGCAACAACAATGCTCTCACCTTCCTTG
>JBGUHW010000135.1:0-5244 GCA_045112395.1 Bacteroidales bacterium | reverse complement strand
GAATACCAAGTACCGATGAAAGGAAAATCATATTGTCGTGACGGTACGGCGGAAGGAAATGAACTTCAGCCTTTGCAGCCTTCACGTACTTTTCGAATTCGGCAGATGGACGAACATCAACGACACCACAACGGGAAGCCAATTCCTTAATGGAAGCAACCTCACCCATCCATACAATATCGTCAACGGTTAGTTCGTCACCGAAAATTATATCGCGGTTGTTGTCAACATCAATTATTGCCTTCAAACCTGCCTGTGCAATTCCGAAGAAATACAGGAAAGTGCTGTCCTGACGGAACTGGTAGCAGTTATCCGGATAGTTCATCGGGGCTTCATTGTTACCCATAAATATGCATACTCCCGACTTCATCGCCGATCTAAGTTTCTCACGGCGAGCCTTATAAACTTCTTGATTGAACATTCTCATAATCGTAATTTTTTAAAACAGGTTGTAAAGGTAATAATTATTTACGACTTGGAATTTACGATTTCTGATTTTTTTGAAAAATAGGCGCAAAAAAAAATCCGCAGACGAAAACCGACTGCGGATATATTTTGCAACAATCTGCCGTTATTCTTCTGGTGCGAACATCGGATCCCAAGGAGGAAGGACGATTGGCTTCTGGTCAAGCATCTTCTGAACATCTCCGCTCAAGTACTTCTTGTTCACAACGATACGGAAGGCTGATGCCGTTTCAATGGCTAAAGCCGTTTATAAGTTTCTAAGTTTAACTTCGTTGAGGGCTTCGCCGTTCTGTGGCTGCGCCGTTTCTATGTTTTATCCATTGTTAATTGTTTTGTTAATTGTCAATTGTCAATTACATACTGGTCTTACCGAAATTCCATCACTTCTTCTGGAATCGTTTACCTTACAACTACCAGAACTAAATTCGAGATTATAGGCACGGAATACGTTCTCCACATTAAGATTTTTGCACCAATAGCAACCGTTAGAGCCTCTATCAATGATGTTATCAGTCGAACACCAGCCTGCTGCGGGCAAAAATATCGAATTCCCATTGGAACCAGTAAACATATAGCCGCTTACACCATTTTGCTCCGTCCAAGTCGCAGTGCAATTTGATAACAATTCAGCGAAATCAACATCAGTCGGCATACGCCATCCTTTGCCCCAATTCGCCGCAGCAGCATCATCCACGTCCTCTAACACATGTAAACTGTCAGGTTTTTCTCCGTGCTTAACAGTAGTTTCTGTTGAATACTTTTTTAATGTAGCACTAACTTCATCATTGAGAGAATATGTAAGCCCTCCAAAGGAACTCTTGCTTTTCGTTTCTCCCCATGCAAATAAGTCGCCGTAACTTTCGGGCGTTTTTGCACCGATATTGCAGGTCGCCCACTTGGTTCCAGACGGCAGACCAAGGTCAACATATTCGTATCCGTTCAACTTCCCCGACTGGGCAAACAACTTGTCGCTTCCGCCAATAGCAAAAATTACTGGCAACGACAAAATGGCTACAACTATAACTAATTTATTCATATCTATGCTTTTGTTTTCTTTGCTTGATGAGGTTTATTGTTTTGATTATCAATTATTATGCCTACCCTTCGACTACGCTTGCCGTTAGACTCAAGTCATCGCCAAAAGCAACTGATTATCCATTATCAACCTTCAGCTCAGCGTAGCTAATTGTAAATTATTAATTTTCAGGCATAAACATCGGGTCCCACGGCGGAAGAACTATTGGCTTCTGGTCAAGCATCTTCTGAACATCACCACTCAAGTATTTCTTGTTCACAACGATACGGAACATATACTCGTTGAACCAATCGTCTGTGAAAGTAAGGTAACCATTATGTCCGTAGGATGAACCCCACGAGTTCTCGAACTGCCACTTTGTTGGCACATCCTTGTCGTCAACATCCACAGCAACAAGCAACATTGCGTGCGATGAACCGCTATCGAAAGTCCTGATTCTCGTAGCCTTATCCATTCCGAACTTCATTCCGAGCAAAGATTCAAAATCGAAATTGTTGACATCCAAAGTACCATCGTTCTTACTGAGGAACTTTGCAACATCGCAGGACGAATACAAAGGCTCCTTGTCCTTAAGACTTGCCAGAGCAGCCTTCTTCAGTTCGTCGGCAGGGAGATTAACATACAGCCAGTTCTTGCCTTCGAGAACATTGCGGTCGAATTCAATTTCGTAAACCTTGTTGTACTCGCGCGACGGGTCGTTCATAAGCATGACATAGTCGGAAGTCTTGTAGTTCGGGAAAAACTCCTTGAAAAACGACATCGGAGTGTAGTCTTTGTAAGCATCTTCCTTCTCAAAGCGATACTTGAACTCAGTCGGTGGTTCGCCAAGGAACAGAACCAAATAGCGATAAACTTCGCAAAGCATATTGAACTTCATCTCGTCAATTTTCTTCGGAGCTAATTTCTGAGACTTAGCATCACGGAGCTGCATAGCATCTTCACGCAACTTACGCGAAAGCAACTGATTCAACCACGAAGTGTTGTTCGAATGATAAGTTTCTGGCATTACCGTATTCGGCACAAGTCCGTACTTTTCAACCAAGTTGGCAAACGAATTCCAAACGCCACCATCTCCTATCGGATTATGCAAAGCCCATTCGTTTGTCCTGTCGTCCAGAGGCTTATCGGCATTCTGGAGAATTATTTCAAGGAAAAGATTCGACTTCTCGAACATATCCCAGAAATACAGGTAGTTCTGCGAAAATTCGAAACCACCAAGGTCCTTATCCTTGATAATCTGCGGACGAAGTGAACTCAAGCCAGTAAACATCCAGCAACGTCCAGAACTTTTCTGGTCACAAATACCCTTTACATCGGCCTTATACTTGAACTGATGGTCGGCCTTGCCAACAACATCGCGGTTCACAGCCAAACTGCGTATATCATTGTTCGACAGCGCATTACGAATGCCTTTGTCGGCTTCCGACTTCTGCTTGTAATTGTCACGGATGCTATTAACAACATCTTCGGTCAAGTTCTTGGTGTTCTGAGCAAATAAAGCCGAACCCAAAGCCAAGAAAGTAATAATCAAAAGTTTTCTCATATCTAATATTATTTTGTTTCTAAGTTTAACTTCGTTGAGGGCTTCGCCGTTCTGCGGCTGCGCCGTTTCTAAGTTTCTATGTTTAATGGGCTAACGCCCGTTTCTAAGTTTCTATGGCCACACCATTTCAGTTTGCGAATTTACAGAATCAACTTCTTTTTTGTTGCGAAAACGAATTAGTTTTTTCAACAGGTCAAAATTCGTGCATATCAAAATAGAGAACAACATAAACGGCATAACAGGAATTTTGTACCTCACCAAAGCCCCCAGATTGGGCGTTGTCATACCGATTAACGCATACAAAACAAGCATAAAGCAAAGAGTGAATAAAACAAACCTAAATTGATTATTATCAATTTGTTTAAATCTTACGCACATATACAAAAACAAAAGCAGCAACACTATGTTTTCGACACAGCATACCAACTTCACAAACGTGTCCGCCTCCGTAACAAACGGTCGGAAAAGCGTATTTATGTATGCAGGGACAAGCGCCGAGGCAAAACCGACAAACGTAGGCTCTAACTCTTTGATTTCTATATTACTACTTGAATAATCCGCCTCATAATTTACCATGTTGATAAAATCGTGCTGCTTCTTCACCATCGTACCGACTAAATCGTAGCCGAAAATGTTCCCGCTGAAGAAAAACAAGGTCACGACCAGCGCAAACGCAACCACAGACGAAATTAGCAGCTTTTTAGCACCGAACTTCGAAGGCACGGCAAACACCACCAGCCCTGGCAACATCGCCAATAAAACATAGAATTTTGCCAAGAACAGAAGCCAAGCAGAAACAAGCACAACCAACAGCTTGATTATACCAAACTTACGCCACAACGACGTCCACGAAAACATTAGCAATCCAAGCGAAAACATGACAAGGCATTCCTTCATCATTCCCGACGACCAAAATACGACGCTTGGCACAAGGAAAGACGCCACAACCGCTACCCACCGTCGTCCGCCAGCAAAGCCAAGCATAGTCAACGCAAGCAAATACGAACCACAAAACGCCACAAACGCGCTGATTATCAAGTTGAGCCACAGATTACCCTGCGTAAAAAGGTCGAGCAAAGCATTGTATCGAATTATGGTGCGATTGTCGTTCAAAAGCCCGTAGTTCCACGCCTTGTACCAATAGTCGGCCTTGTCGTAATAATATTCCAGCTGTGGTTCGTCGGCACAAATCCCCGAAACCATCTTGAAATAGTCAGCCGGACTTTCCTCTATAGCCGAATAGAGAACCAATCCTGCCTTGTGATATTTGTTAATATCGCCAGTGTTTTCGTCCTCATACACAATCTTATACACGCCGACCAATGCAAATGCAGCCAACAACTTTGTTGCGAATAGCAACAACAGCCACTTCGGAGCCAACCCCAATTTGCGAAACACCTTCAACTTGTATATCAGGAAGCAGAAGATTGCCACAAAAGCCAAGCCCAACAATATGGTTATCAATAGATTCATTTGCCGTTATCGTTTTGTTGCATCTGCAATTGTTCTCCTCGCTGCTGCATACTCTCCGCCGTCCGCAAATCGCCACGCAGACTATAAACATAAGCCAGATTGAAATATGCTACATAATTGTTCGGATTGCGCTCCAATGCCTTGTTAAAATATTGCTCTGCTTCATCGTACTTATTCAACTGGCACATAGCCACGGCCGTATAGAAATATCCGTCATCGTGATTGGGATTCACCTCAATCGCCTTCAGTCCGCACTCAACGACATCATTCCACCTGCCAAGTGCAACAAGCGACTTCAGCTTGCCGGAATATGCCACAAACAGGTTAGGGAACTTTTCAATAGCCTTGTCGTACATTTTCACCGATTCCTCAATGCAACGCACTCTGTCTTCTGCGCTATATAGCTCACTCTTAGACGCTTCCGAGTAGCAGAAACCAAGATTATAGTAAATTTCGGGGCGGGTGGAATCACGCTCAATCTCCTGAATATAATACATCATAGCGGTATCGTAGATGCCAAGTTCGTAATAGGAATTTCCAACCTTGAAATACGAATCAAAAATATTACCACCCAAATTCAAAACTTCCGAATAGCAGTCCTTTGCTTTCTGGTAATCGCCATTATCGTATGCAACTTCTGCTCTATTGTAATAAGCAAGTCCATCATACGGAAATAATTCAATAGATTTATCTAAATAATAGATTGAAGTATCCGAATAGTGCCTAT
>JBGUHW010000134.1:0-6610 GCA_045112395.1 Bacteroidales bacterium | reverse complement strand
CATACGGCAAGCAGCGCGAAGGCGTTATGTGCGTAGGTGGTGTGTGCAGGCATGTTCCGGCATCAAACGGATTTGCACTTTCAATTTCAAGTACTTTCTAAATAATAGCTCACTTAGCCTGTCGAAGTGGCAATTTTATATTTGATTTATCGAAAACAAAATGATTATGAAAAAGACGATAATACTTACACTCGCCGTAATGCTTGCAGGAATATTTGCGGTTTCGTGCGACAAGATTGAAGAAGGCGAATATATCAAGGAAGGTTCTAATATTTGGTATGGTCGTAAAATTGTAATACTCGACTTTACTGGGCATAAGTGCGGCAACTGTCCCAAAGGACACAAGGCAATAAATGCGCTGGAGGAAAAATTTGGTGAGTCTGTTGTGCCGATAGCTGTGCATTGCACATATTATGGCAACACAAATCCCTATGCTTCTCCTCATACCACCGACACTTCATTCAACTACGATTTCCGTTGCGAGGAAGGAATCTTCCTAGGCGGTGGCGATACCGATGGCGGTTACATGGATTTGGACGCAGTGCCTGCTGGCTTGATAAATACTTTCAATCCTGCATTGATCAACAATTCTACAAACGGCTGGGCAACCGACTTCGCAAAATATTATTCCACATATCCCGAATTTTCGTTTGAGGTAAGCACAGCGTTTGCCGACAGTGCAATATCTGCAGACATTAAGCTTAGGTCAGAGGTTGTGACTTCGCGCAAATTGTCGCTAGTGGCGTATGTAATAGAGGACGGAATCGTAGGCTGGCAGTTCGACTATGAGTCTACTCCGCAGGAGATTGGCAACTATGTTCACAATCATGTTCTGCGTACAAGTCTAAATGGTGTTTTCGGTGAAGAGGTAAAGGCTGACAATGCACAGTTGTCTGCAGGAGATGTTATTGAAAAGAGCTATTCGAAGACAGTAAAGTCCGACTGGAACGTAGCCAACTGCAAGGTTGTCGCCTTTGTTTACGACACCGACACCAAAGAAATTTTGCAGGCCGAAGTTGCCAATGTTGAATAACGGGAAGATATTTTGCCCTTTTATGTAAATAATTAATCATGAGTGATATAGATAACAAGATCATCTTTTCGATGGTCAATGTAAGCAAGAAGATTCCGCCGCAGAGGCAGATATTGAAGGATATTTATCTGTCGTTTTTCTACGGTGCGAAAATAGGTATAATCGGTCTTAACGGTTCGGGAAAGTCAACGCTGTTGAAGATAATAGCAGGAGTTGACAAGGCTTTTGATGGTGAAGTGGCATTTTCGCCTGGATATACCGTTGGCTATCTGCCTCAGGAACCAGAGCTTGACAATAGTAAGACCGTGAAGGAAATCGTAGAGGAAGGTGTCCATGAAATAGTTTCCATGCTCAAGGAGTACGAGGAGATAAATGATTTGTTCGGTTTGCCGGAATACTACGAGGATCCCGACAAGATGGACAAGCTAATGAACCGTCAGGCAGAATTGCAGGACAAGATTGATGCTGCCGATGCTTGGAACATTGATTCCAAGCTCGAGCGAGCAATGGATGCGCTGCGTTGTCCCGATGGCGATGAGTCGGTGGCTCATCTTTCTGGAGGCGAACGCAGGCGTGTGGCATTGTGTCGTCTGTTGCTTACCGAACCAGACATTCTGTTGCTTGATGAGCCTACCAACCACTTGGATGCAGAGTCAATCCATTGGCTCGAACAGCACTTGCAGCAGTACAAGGGCACGGTCATTTGCGTTACACACGACCGCTACTTCCTCGACAATGTTGCAGGCTGGATTCTCGAACTCGATCGTGGCGAGGGTATTCCGTGGAAGGGCAATTATTCATCGTGGTTGGAGCAAAAGACCGCTCGCATGGCTATGGAGGAGAAGGTTGCATCTAAGCGCCGCAAGACGCTTGAACGCGAGCTCGAATGGGTGCGCATGTCGCCAAAGGCGCGTGGAACAAAGTCGAAAGCCCGTCTGTCGGCATACGATAGGATGCTCAACGAGGATGTAAAGCAGAAAGAGGAAAAACTTGAAATATTCATCCCGAACGGACCTCGTTTGGGCGACAAGGTTTTGGTTGCCAACAATATCACAAAGGCATTTGGCGATAAGTTGTTGTTCGAGAACCTAAGTTTCTCGCTTCCGCCAGCAGGAATTGTCGGTATCATTGGTCCCAACGGAGCAGGAAAGACTACGCTTTTCCGCCTAATGATGGGACTTGTGCAGCCCGACAGCGGTAGCTTCGAGATTGGTGATACGGTAAAGATTGGCTATGTAGACCAAGCGCACGAGGCTATTGACCCAGAAAAGACCGTTTTCGAGGTAATTTCGGGCGGTGCTGAATTTGTTCAGCTTGGCGGAAAACTGGTGAATGCCCGTGCATACGTAGGTCGTTTCAACTTCAGCGGTGCCGATCAGGAAAAGAAGTGCGGAGTGCTGTCGGGTGGCGAGCGTAACCGTCTACATTTGGCATTGACCTTGAAGTCGGAAGCCAATGTTTTGCTCCTTGATGAGCCTACCAACGATATTGATGTCAACACCTTGCGTGCTTTGGAAGATGGTCTGGAAGATTTTGCAGGTTGTGCTGTGGTAATCACCCACGACCGTTGGTTCCTCGACCGTGTCGCAACTCATATTCTTGCATTCGAGGGCGATTCGCAGGTGGTATTTTTCGAAGGTTCGTATTCCGAATACGAGGAGAACAAGCGCAAGCGATTGGGTGACATTGACCCACATAGGATTAAGTACAGAAAATTGATGGAGTAGGATGAGACGAAACATTGTTATTTCATGCATATTGGCTATGTCGGCAATGCTATTGGCATGTTCCGGCAATGGCTCTAAACTTGGTTTTGACCCAATTTCAAATTTCAATTCGGTGAACGACACCGTTTTGCTGGATATGGATTTGGAAGATGTGGTGCTTAATGGCATTGTGCTGCCATCAGTCCGCCAGACATCCGATGAGGGATTCAAGTTTTCGTTTGATGTCCCATCGATGGGAGATGGAAAGTTGTACTATAAGATTTATTATCAGAACGAAACATATAAGTTTCCTGATGGCGATTCGTTGAGCGGCGAGAATTTCTATGGAAGTTGGGAAGATGTTTCCATCGGATTCAAGGAAATATCGGGTGGCGAGTCCGTAAATGATTTTTTCCGCATTGTCGGTAATCCGCGCGACGAAAAAATATATTATGGTAGCGACATTATGGAGAATACTGCAAGCTACGCAAGGATACTGAAGGTTGCGGAGCAGATTCGGCAGCAGCCCGAATGGTATGCTTCCATTGTGGATAAGGCGGAAAAGAATGGCTTCTCGGTTGAAAAACAGTTGTTTCTTGATGCTCAGTGGGTACTCGCTAACGACCGCCATGCCGATGGGAATGTAAATCACCGCTGGAAACGCAATCCGCGTGTGGGATGCTATTCGTTTATGCTTGTCGTATGCAACGAGGAAGGTCTTGCTGAAATCCCCAATTATATAAAGGACATTTCGCTTACAGATGAAAGTGGCAAGTTTGTAAATCCTTTCGAGTGGTTTAAAAACAAAAGATCATCAAATATAATCGCAGAAACAAGCCAAAAGGTGCTGAAGACAAGGGCTGTCATTACTCCGAAAGATGGAATTTTCGTTGACGAACTCAATATTCGCACTCCCGAATACACCATTGATACAAGTTGCAGCGAATGTGGTTCTAATGATTCGTTGTACAGAATGGCATTGTTCCAGCAATTTTTTCCTGCTGTGAGCCAGCAATATACATTGCGCAACATTCCCGAAATTTGCGATGTGGTTGGCAATCCTGATTTTACATTGGAAGAATACGCCAAAGGCGATAAGAAATATCCTGCATCGCAACGTATGCAGGACTATCCTCAAATAACAGACAGACCGTGTTCTACCGTTAAGGTTTCTAAAAATGGAGAATACATAACCATTGTAAACCCAGGTTCCGACGCCAACAATATGAAGAAGGAATCTACAGGCATAAAGACGCGCTTGGGCTTTACCTACGGCAAATACCGTGGAAAAATCAAGTTCCCGTCAATGCTTAACGAGAACAATATCTGGAATGGTCTTACATACGCATTCTGGATGATATATCAGGACAACCATCCATGGAACAATCGTCGTGGATGCTACAACTGCGGTTATATCGACAAGGGCGACGATTCTCCTAATCCAGTACGCGAAACTTTCAACAAATATTCGGAAATTGATATTGAGATAGTTAAGGCTTCAAGATTTTGGCCAGAAGAATATTACAGGGATAAATCGGCACCCAAGGATGATGCTATGCATAATAACGAAATCATGTACTGTTGTACCAACTGGGATTTGGCTTGTCCGCAACCCAAGAAGTTTTCGGCTGGGATAAACTACATTGACTATAAAGGTACTACTTACGAGGCTATGCGTTGGTCTGACTTGTATAAAGCATTGACTATCAAAAGTCCGATGTCGAACGATGTGTTTAGCGAGGAATACTATTACTACGAAATCGAATGGCGTCCCACCGAAATTATCTGGCGATTGGGAAGTTCGCCCGACAATATGAAGGTGGTTGGATATATGAACGATGAGGTTACATCGATTCCAAACAACCAGATGCTTTGTATTGTAACGCAGGAGTACCATTATTCCGAATGGTGGCCGCCAATAGTGTTCGATCAGGGTCTTATTCCTTTCAACAAGTCCGACATCGAAGGTCGCGTTTATGAAATTGTAATTGAATAAATTAGAATGGTATTCAGCAGCAACATATTCCTTTTGTATTTTTTGCCGGCATTCCTGGTGCTGTATTTTGTTACACCCAATAGGTTCCGCAATTATACACTGCTTCTGGCTTCGCTGATATTCTATGCCTACGGGGCTCCCGACTTTATCATACAGCTTACGGCATCAACAATATTGAATTTCTTCCTTGTGAAGTTTATGTGCAAGGCAGAAAAACAGTCGGTAAGAAAACTTTTCTGCGGTATTTCCATTTTTGTAAGCCTTGGCTTGCTGGCATACTACAAGTATGGCAACTTTACGATGGAAAATATCAATGCCATAAGAGGTTTGTTTGGCAGTGAACCTGTGGAGTGGATGAAGATTCTGCTTCCGATAGGGATTTCGTTCTTTACTTTCCAGAGCATCACATATACAGTTGATACTTATCGTGGAATCAACCAGCCGATGAGGAAGTTGTCCGACTATATTGTTTACATAATGATGTTTCCGCAGCTTATTGCAGGACCAATCGTTCGCTACAATGAGATTGCCGGACAGATAGAGCATCGCGAACACAAGTGGTCGGAATGTCTACACGGATTCTACCGCTTTGTAATCGGATTGAGCAAGAAGATTCTAATTGCCGATGTGCTTGGTCGTTGGGTCGATGGTATGCTAATCGAAGATTTGGCAACTCTCGACACCGCAACATCGTGGATTGTCATAGCAGCTTATACCATGCAGTTGTACTTTGATTTCTCTGGTTATTCCGACATGGCAATAGGGCTTGGCAGGATAATGGGCTTCTCATTCCCCGAAAACTTCGACAATCCATACAATTCGGCTAGCATCAGCGAGTTTTGGAGAAGGTGGCATATAACGCTCGGCTCGTTCATGCGCAACTATCTGTACATTCCGCTTGGAGGAAACCGTTGCTCGAAGCCGCGTATGTACTTCAACCTATGGGTGGTGTTCCTGCTGTCGGGACTATGGCATGGTGCAAGCTGGAATTTTGTAATCTGGGGTGCATACCACGGATTCTTCCTTGTGATGGAAAGATTGTTTCTCGGAAAGGTTTACAAGCGTATTGGCAAGGTTCCAAGCGTGTTGATTACATTCATACTCGTGATGGTCGGCTGGGCAATATTCAGGATAGAGAATATTGGCGATTGCTGGACATTTATTACGCGTTTGTTCTCTTTCGATTTCGCTGCAGTAAGTATTCACGATGCTCAGTTTGTAACAACTCTTGTGGTTGCACTTGCATTTTCGTTTGTAGCACTATTCGGTTTCGGCAAAAAGATGCAGAACTTTGTTTATTATACCGAATATTCATCGTGGCAGCACATTGTGGTTTGGATAGTTGCAATGTTCCTGTTGTTGTTCAGCATTGCAGCACTCAATGTTTCAAGTTTTAGTCCGTTCATTTATTTCAGGTTCTGATGGAAAAGTGGATTTATAGGATATTGTGCATATTGACGTTGCTGGTTTTCGTAGCAATATTTCTGCAGGAGAAGTTTCGTTTTGTAGATATAAAAGAGCTGTCAGGAGCTGTAGAAAAGACCGAAAAACCGAATTTCTCGTTTCCAAGTTATCGTAAAGGCGAATATCAGGCGGCCTTGGAAAAGTACAGCAAGGAAAACTTTGGTTTCCGCGAATCTTTCATACGTTGCTACAACCAGTACCTGTATTCGATATTTGGTCAGGCTTCTACCCATTGGGTTATTATAGGAAAGGACAATGAGCTATACGAGGAGGCATACATAAATAGTTACATTGGCGCATCCTTTGTCGGCATTGACAAGATACGCGAAAACTCACAGCAGATACGATTGGTTCAGGATATGCTTGCTGCGCGTAATGTCACCTTGCTTACGGTTTTCGTTCCTGGAAAGG
>JBGUHW010000133.1:0-6271 GCA_045112395.1 Bacteroidales bacterium | reverse complement strand
CGACAACTTTGGCAATCGTGCAGCTCGTATCGAGGTTTACGATATGCTTGGCAAGCTGATTTATACTGGCAAGGTTGCTGCACCTTTGAATTATTATGAGACCATCTTGAATCTCAGCAATCTGCCTCCGGCAGCCTACAACATAAGGGTTAGCACGGTAGACTTTGTGATAAACAAGAACGTGGTAAAACAATAAATAATGTTTGTGGTATTTTGTAGGGTTCGGTTTGAAACCAAACCCTACAACAACCATAAAAATGTTAAAATCTGTAGTGGCGCAATCATTGCGCCACTACAATTTTAATGCATGTAAATGTGTATACATTGACGCAAAATATTGTGTCTACGCATTCAATTATTTTTTCCCTTGCATTATCAATTATTTATAATTACCTTTGCAACCCAAATTTTAGAAAATATATTCATTAATAAAAAGTAAAGAAATTGTATGAAAAATTATCAAACCCAACAAATTAGAAACATTTCGCTGGTCGGTAATTCTGGTGCAGGAAAAACGACTTTGGCTGAAAGTATGCTGCAGGTTGGCGGTGTCATCACCCGCAAGGGCGACATTGCTAGCAAGAACACCGTATCCGACTACCGTCTCATCGAGCAGGAAAACGGCAACTCGCTTTATTCAACCGTAATGTATTCGGAACTCGGCAACACCAAGTTCAACATCCTCGATTGCCCAGGAATGGACGATTTCATCGGTGGCGTTGTTTCTTCTTTGTTCGCTACAGATATAGCACTTATGGTCGTTAACGCTCAGAACGGCGTTGAAGTTGGTACCGAAATCCATGGTCGTTACCTCGAACAGGCAGGTAAGCCTATGATTATCGCCCTCAACCAGCTTGACCATGAAAAGACTAACTTCGACCACACAATCGAAACTATCCGCGAAGCTTTCGGTCAGAATGCAGTTGTTGCTCAGTTCCCAGTAAATCCTGGTGTTGGCTGTACTTCATTCATCGATGTGATTTCTCACAAGATGTATGTTCAGAATGGCAACAATATCGAAGTTAAGGACATCCCTGCTGAATACGAAGATAAGGCACAGGAATACAAGAGCCAGATCATCGAAATTGCTGCTGAAGCTGACGAGGAACTCATGGACATCTTCTTCTCGAATGACACTCTTACCGAAGAAGAAATGATGAGAGGTATCGTAAAAGGTTTGCCAGCAAGAGGTATTTTCCCTATTTTCTGCGTAAACGCTCGTACCGACCTTGGTGTTAAGAGACTTATGGAATTCATCGCCGACGTTGCTCCATCACCAGACAAGATGGCTCCTGTAAAGGATACCGAAGGCCGCGAAATCAAGTGCGACTCCAGCGCTAAGCCAGTTCTTTATATCTTCAAGACATCAACCGAAGAGCATATCGGTGAAATTTGCTACTTCAAGGTTCTCAGCGGTACTATTACCGAAGGTATCGACCTCTACAACCCGAAGACCAACACAAAGGAAAGACTTTCGGCTATCTACGCTTGCGCAGGTAAGACAAAGAACAAGGTTGACCAGCTCGCTGCAGGTGATATAGGTGCTACCGTTAAGCTGAAAGGCACAAAGTACGGACAGACACTTGTTGCAATAGGCGAAGACAACGAAATTCCACCAATCCAGTACCCTGCATACAAGTACAGAGTAGCAGTCAAGGCAGTAAACGAAAGCGAATCAGAAAAGCTCATAGCTGCTATCAATAGCATGAAGGACGAAGATCCGACCTTGCTTTCAGAGAACAACATCGAATTGCGTCAGCTCATCGTTATGGGTCAGGGCGAATACCATATTAATATTATGAAGTGGCACCTTGACAATGTTTACAAGATTGCTGCTCAGTTTGACAAGCCAAGAATCGAATACCGTGAAACTATTACTAAGGTGGCTAACGCAACCTACCGTCACAAGAAGCAGTCGGGTGGTGCAGGTCAGTTTGGTGAAGTTGCACTCCTCATTGAACCTATCGTAGAAGGTGTTGACACAACTGGTAAGTTCAAGATTGATGGCAAGGAACAGGTTATGACCATCAAGGCTAAGGAAGAAATTCCTCTGAAGTGGGGTGGTCGCCTCGAGTTCTACAACTGCGTTGTAGGTGGTGCTATTGATGCTAGCTTCATGCCAGCAATTAAGAAGGGTTTGATGCAGAAGATGGAAGAAGGTCCTTTGACTGGTTCTTACGCTCGCGACATCAGAGTATTTGTTTACGATGGTAAGATGCACCCGGTTGATTCAAAGGAAATCGCATTCATCATTGCTGCTCGTAATGCATTCAGCCAGGCATTCAAGTTGGCAGGTCCAAAGATCATGGAACCTGTATACGACCTCGAAGTTCTCGTTCCAGGCGACAGAATGGGTGATGTTATCAGTGACTTGAACGGTCGTCGTGCTATCGTTCAGGGTATGTCGAGCGAAAAGGGATTCCAGAAGATTACCGCTCGCGTTCCTCTGGCAGAAATGGCAACATTCTCTACTTCACTTCGCGCAAATACCGGCGGTCGTGCAATGTACAGCATGAGCTTTGCTGAATACCAGCAGGTTCCACCTGATGTACAGGATGCATTGCTCAAGGAATACGAAGCAAACAAACAGGAAGAAGACTAAGGAATTATTTTTCATACAACGGAAAGGGAAGGTTTCGGCTTTCCCTTTTTTTATGTTTTTATAGCTTGTTTGAATTGTTTTTGTGTGCTAAGTGTAGATGTTTTTTCGTGTTTGTCCTTGAACAAAATCCTAAATACCAATATGTTGTGAATGATATTTTGTTGCAGAGATTTTTTTTTCAAAAAATGCTTGCCGTATGATAAAAAAGATTTAACTTTGCAGTACAAAGTACTTTTAAAGTCATGGAGAATAAAGAAGCATTAAATACGCTGAACGAAATCAAGGATTTGATGGAACGTTCGTCTAGGTTCAAGGCAGTAAGCGGCTGGTCGATTGTGATAATTGGCATTTTGGCCTCGCTTGCCTCTGCTGTTATATACTACTTTTTCAACGAGATGATATTGGACACGCCGCAAAAGTTGCGGATTGCATTAGCTGTGGCGATTTGCCTTTTTGTTGTCTCTTTCCTTACTGTGCTGCTAATGTCGCGGCATAAGGCTCTGAAAAATGGGGTAGGGGTCAAGTGGGATGCCACAGTTAAGCGATTGGTGCTGAATTTTACGCTCCCTTTGCTCGCTGGTGGTATCTTCTGCATAGCCTTGGTTATGCATGGTCATTATGGGCTTACATCATCGGTAATGCTTATATTTTATGGTATGGCGCTTTTGTGCTCGCAGAAATATACCTATTCGTCGTTGCGCTTCTTGGCTTATGCTGAACTGCTTCTTGGACTGATTGACTGCTTTGTGGTCGATTATGCACTGCTTATCTGGTTTGTCGGTTTCGGAATACTTCATATAGTTTATGGAATCGTTTTTATTTTAAGGCATAAAGGAGAGAAATAAGTATGATTTCCAAACTTGAAGGGTTGAACAAAGCTTTCGAAAGCCGTATACGCTTGGGCATAATGTCTGTGCTGATGGTCAACGATGATGTTGACTTCTCGACACTTAAGTCGTTGCTCGAAGTGACCGACGGCAATTTGGCCAGTCATACTCGAAGCCTCGAGGAACAAGGTTATATTCGTTGCGAAAAGCAGTTCATCGGCCGCAAGCCAAATACTCGCTATTCTGTTACTGATGAAGGACGTAAGGCCTTTAAGCAGCACGTTCAGGCTCTGTCGGATTTGTTGAACGCATAGGAACAAAATTTTTTTTGATTATATACTTTGAAATACAAAGTACTTTTAAAAAACAAGAATTAATAACAATTAAAAAATAAGTATCATGGAAAACGAAATGAACACAGTTTCTGCAATGAACCAGCAGACAAGTCAAGAAAAGGAGATGAAAAATTCTCAAGTTGTTAACAAACAGGTAGTATCGCCTGCAAATTCTCGTAAGCCGGGATTCTTTAAGAGGCATCATACTAGTGTAAAGTTAGTGGTTATCATTCTGATAAGCCTTATCTTCCTATTTCCTCAAATGATTATACAGAATCTCATAGATGAGAGAAATGTAACTATGGAAGAGGCAAGCAGCGATATAAAGGAGAAAAGTGGAGGTCCCAATAAAGTTTCTGGACCGTACATCAAGTTGATAGGGATTAATACTTCGGAGAATGAAACTCCTAACGAAAACGGAACAAGCGAATATTGTTATATACTGCCCGAGTCTTTGGAGATTACAGGTAACCTTGATGCTTCTTTCCTGCATAGGGGCATATTTGAGTATCCTGTTTATGAAGTGCCGTTGTCGATAAGTGGCGAATTTGTGTTGCCAAAGGAGTTTGAGTCGAAAAGGGACGAGCAGTGGGATTTTGAAAAGGCGTATGTCCAGCTTGATGTATCAACATTGCGGAATGTACGTGACAATGTTGTTGTTCGTCTTGACGGGCAGAATGTCTCTATGCAGCCTAATAACTCTGGAGTTCTGGGATGCGAAGTGGATCTGCTGCGTCTTCTTGATGGCGATACTGTAAAGTTCAGTATAGAGTTGCCATTGAAAGGCACAGAGAGCCTAATGTTTACGCCATTTGGACGAACCACAACTGTTAATTTGACTTCTAACTATGCTACACCAAGTTTCAATGGCAATTACCTGCCCGATGAAAGGGAGGTTACATCAAATGGTTTTTCGGCTTCGTGGAAAGTTTTGTCCATAAATCGCGATTATCCTCAGGTATTTACGAAATTTGAAAGAAATATCTACAATTCCTCGTTTGGCGTGGAACTGATAGTTCCTGTCGAGCAATATCAGCAGACGACGCGTGCCATTAAATATTCGTTGCTTATAATCCTACTTACGTTCGCCACGGTTTTCTTTTTCGAAACTCGCAAGGCAAAGCCGATACACCCGGTGCAGTATCTTCTTATAGGAACGGCACTTATTGTCTTCTACACACTGCTGTTGTCGTTCTCCGAACATATTTCGTTCAGCCTTTCATACCTTATTTCGGCAGTAATGACAGTAGGTTTGATAGTCGCTTTCGTAGCAACAATAATGAAGGATTTCAAAACAACTTTGGGTCTTGGCGCATTGCTTGTGTTGCTGTATGCTTTCATCTATGTGTTGCTACAACTCGAAAGTTACGCTCTTCTTGTTGGTAGCATTGGTGTGTTCGTAATAATAGGCCTTGCAATGTTTGGTTCTCGCAAGATAGATTGGTATAAGAAAAGAGATTGATTTGCAATTATAGAATAATGAGCAGAAGGGAGGCTAGCAAAGAGTCTCCCTTCTTGTGTTTTAATTGGCTGATTTTAATGTGATTATATGTGTGACCTCGCTGAGGTCGATTCATTTGATATCCGATTGTGCTATAAAAAGTTAGACATCTCCGAGGTCTTGATATATTTAATATATTGGAACCTAATATGACTTCGGAGAGGTCAAATAAGTTTAGAAAAGGTTCTCATAACATCCCACGACCTCGGAGAGGTCGCATAGGCTATAAATAGAAAAATCGGCAAAATTGAACTAACGTTCAGAAAGACGAATTTAAATCCAACAATTTTTTGTAAGTTTGCACATATTTGAAATTTATGCAGATGAAACGTTTTTGCTATATTATTTTGTTTATAGCCTTGTCTATGATGGCAGCGGCTCAATTGTCACCCAAGGAAATCCTTGACAGTAGGGGAGAATTGTATTTTAGGTTTCCCATTGAACAGCAGCGACTGAATGAATTTTCTCGTGTGATTTCCATAGATGGTTACCGCAATGGTTATTGCTATGCGTATGCTAATAAGCAAGAGTTTGCGGAGTTTCGCAAGTTTGGAATTCCTTGTGAGCCTGTACGCGAGTACTACGAAGCAAAAGACAATTTGCAAATGGCAGAGTCGTTAAACGATATGTTTGAATGGAATGTATATCCGACATATAGCATTTACTGTGAAATGATGCAGTATTTTGCGGAAACTTATCCAGAAATATGCAAGTTGGATACTATTGGAAGTACTTTTTCGAATTACAAGTTGCTTGCAGTAAAAATTTCTGATAATGTAAACGATGATGAATCGGAGCCTGAATTTTTCCTTGGCGGTCAGATGCATGGTGATGAGTTGATTGGCGGGATGGTATGCTTGAGACTTATTGACAAGCTGTTGCGCGATTATGGAACTGATTCTGAAGTTACAGCTCTGGTTGACAATATGGAAATTTTCATTAATCCGCTGTCGAATCCCGAAGGAACCTATATTGCAGCACCCGATTCTGTTAATTTTTCAATCAG
>JBGUHW010000132.1:0-6543 GCA_045112395.1 Bacteroidales bacterium | reverse complement strand
ACTCAATGAAGCCTATCCATACAATGCAGAATTAGTAACATCGGAACGCATTGAAGAACTAATAAACGCCAACGACGACAAGGCCTTGATTTCGCTCATTATCAATCCGTTCGAAGACAGTGGTCTTCAATACTGCTTCAAGATAATCATCGACGCAAAAGAAGGATGGATATTTTACTATGATTTTCAGAAACTCAAGAAGAACAGTTACGGAAGCATAACATCCGACGATCTCAAAAAACTATCAAAGAAATGAACTATCAGGAAGCTATCGACTTTATGTTCAACTCGTTGCCCATGTACCAGCGAGTTGGCAAAGCTGCATACAAGGCCAACTTAGACAACACTCTGGCACTTGACGAATATTTCGGACATCCGCACAAGTCGTTCAAAACCATACACGTAGCCGGCACAAACGGCAAAGGCTCTGTTTCGCACTCGCTGGCGGCAATCCTGCAGTCGGCAGGCTACAGGACAGGACTTTACACCTCGCCACACCTTGTCGATTACCGCGAGCGCATACGCATTAACGGCGAAATGATTTCGAAGGATTACGTATGCGACTTCATAAACAACAACCAGGTCATCATCGGAAAACTTAAGCCGTCGTTCTTTGAAATGTCGGTTGCGCTGGCATTCAAGTATTTTGCCGACATGAAGGTGGATGTGGCTGTGATTGAAGTCGGCATGGGAGGAAGATTGGACTCCACCAACATCATAACGCCCGAACTTTCGGTGATAACCAATATAAGCTTCGACCACACGCAGTTCCTCGGCAACACTCTGCCACTCATTGCTGGCGAAAAGGCGGGCATCATAAAGACAAACATTCCCGTTGTCATCGGCGAAACTCACGCGGAGACAAAGGATGTCTTTGAAAACAAGGCAAAAGCGACCAACTCTCCCATCACCTTTGCCGACCAGTGCGTAAAAGTCGTCAAGACTGCCACCGCCAGCAACCACAAGTACGCCGAATATTTGATAGACGGCACAAACAAGCTCAAATTTGACCTTTTCGGCGAATACCAGACAAAGAACCTTGCCGCCATACTCGAAGCCGTAAAACAGCTTAAAAATCGCAGATTTGCTATTAGCGACAAGAACATTTCAGAAGCATTGCAGAACGTAAAAGGGCTTACTGGACTTCACGGACGCTGGGAAATACTCTCCGACTCTCCGTTAACAATCTGTGATACAGGCCACAACGTCGATGGATTGTCGTATGTTACCGCACAACTGAAGGCGATTAAATGTCCGCAGTTGCACATTGTGCTTGGTTTTGTCAACGACAAGGACGTGGAACATGTAATGCCGCTTTTCCCGAAAGATGCCAAGTATTATTTCACCAATGCCGACATTCCACGTGCAATGCCAGCCGAACAGGTAAAAGCATACGGAGAAAAGTTCGGTCTCAACGGCGAAAGATACGAAAATGTTCCTTCCGCCTACGAAACTGCGAAGAAAAATGCCACTCCATACGACACAATTTTCATTGGTGGAAGCACTTTTATCGTCGGAGACTACTTTAAACACTATGGTTTTCAGTAGGATAAAAGATTTTTGAAAAATTATTGATTTTATTTTGTCAGTTCGGAAATTTGCAATACTTTTGCACCGCTAATGACAAGGGAGCATAGCTCAGCTGGTTCAGAGCACCTGCCTTACAAGCAGGGGGTCATAGGTTCGAATCCTATTGTTCCCACAGAGAAGCCACAGAAAATGTGGCTTTTTTCATATCCATACTGCAAGTAAAAGCAATTCTACTATTGTATTATTCTTTAAATTATTTTTGTGCATGAATTTAATCACAAAAAAAATAACTTATCATGAATAACAAACTGGAAATAATAAGATTAGTATTATTAGCAATTATTGCTGCATGCTTAGTGGTTTTGGTCATAAAAGCATTCGACAAGGGCAAGCAGGATGTCTATGTATCTGGCGGCTATGTTAATGCATCAGTCTCAGGGTCTGTAGATGTTGACAATACTGTTGATGTCAACCTTGAGAGAATAAATGGTCATAGTGATGTTTTCTTCAACAATTATAGCAGGGGCGACAAAGAGAAATATTATCGAATACCTGTCATCACACAATAATAGTATATCGTAAATTACAAATCACTCATTAGGAAACGAATATTTTTTCACAAAAAATCCTCAAGCTCATCGCCTTAGGCCTTGGCTGGAGCGGAATGTAACATTCTGTTTGATAAGATATTACCCGACATATCGGCGTTATCTTTAATACGACAAAATCTTATACCTAATCCATCTTACCAGCACAATAACTACTGCCACAACAATAAAGAAAAGCACTATCCGCAATATAGATTTCTTCTGCCCACCATTTTCTGCATCATCTTCAGCAAGCGACTTATTATCATCCCTAGCTGCATTATTGTGCGGACTATCAAATAGGGAATCGTCATCATCTTCATATTTGAACGTATATCCCAAATCTTCCATATCTGCCCTCATACTCTCAATCTTCTCCTTCTGGGCTTCGTATCGCGACAGCCACACGTCGTAAGAATACTCTTTCAAACTTTTTTTATCCCTTATGTCAGTTTCATTGTCGTCCCAAAACAACCTTCCTCTACCCTCATATATCTTAACAACTTGTTTTTCAGACACATCGGCAATTATTATCAATGGCGTCCACTTTGAATATTTGTCGGGAAGCATTTCGGATCCAAGCTCGAAAAATCCAATACAAGCCGAAAGCAAAATCTTGTCACCACCAGCATTCCATATATAATCGTTTTGACCCATAAGAAAGTAGAAAGGAAACGTCATGCACTCAGAATCATCTTTACACGAATAAACATGTATGCCCTTGTACATCTCGCATCCACTGCCCTCGTTTCCGACAGGCTCCTCAAAACCAATATAATACAAAACCGACTCGTTAGCCATACAATCTCAGAAAACACAAATATACATAAAAACAAAAATACGCATGACAAATATGATATTTTTAACGTTACGTATTACATAAAAAATTTAGGGGCAGGTTACACCCTGCCCCTACGATATTGTTTCACAAACATTTAGGTTATTCCTTTACGAATTTCTGTTGAAAAACAACCGCACCCTTCGACAGGCTTGCTTCGACAGGCTCAGCACACCGCAGGGAGCTACCATATATCCTTACGATATACACCCCACTTGTCAAATCTTCTACATTGCAAACCGCATTGTCGGCATTCACTTCCATGCGCTTTACAACCTGTCCCAAAGCATTTACGATTTCAATTTCAGAAATTTGCTCTGATGATGTGATGTTGAGGATGTCATTTGCTGGATTCGGGAATATGCTTATCTGCATTTCTGCCTCAAAAATTCCCGTAATGACATTCAGATGCAAGGTGACGATTGAATCGCAACCGTTTGCTGCGGTAAATGTCCGAGTGTAGTCGCCTGTTTCGGTAAATGTTTCACCATTCCATACGAAGGATTCATTTGCAGAAGTGTCGAACTCGTATGTTACCGATTCATTAATAGTAAGATGCAAGGTAACAACGCTGTCGCATCCATTGGTAGCTGTGAATGATCCTGTATAGGTGCCACTTTCGGTATATGTTGCGCCATTCCATACATATAAGTTGCACGCCTCGACTTCGACAAGCTCAGTCACAGGCTGGTTGATTGTAAGATGCAAGATAACAACCGAATCGCAACCACTAGCCAATGTGTAAGTCCGTTCGTAAATACCGCTTTCGGTATAAGTTTCACCATTCCATTCGTAGGATTCGCAAGCAGAAACTGCTAATTCTGCTGTGGCCGAATGATTTATTGTCAAATGCAGTGTAACAACCGAATCGCAACCATTGGCAGCGATGAAAGTCTGCTGATAATTGCCACTTGTTGTATATGTTTCCCCGTTCCATTCGTAGGATTCGCAAGCCGTGGCATTAAATTGATGTGTCAACGGATAGTTGATTGTAAGGTGCAATGTTACAATGCTGTCACAACCGCTATCGGATGAAATTGTTTGCTCATAATTTCCTGATTCATTATAGGTATGATTGTTCCATACATAACTGCCGCACGAAACTGCGCTAAACTCGCGACGAGGCGATTCATTTATTGTCAACTGCAAGGTAACAACCGAATCACAGCCATTTGCAGCGGTGAAAGTACGCGTGTAATTGCCACTCTCGGTATAGGTTGTGCCATGCCATACGTATGAATTGCAAGCCTCGGCTTCGACAAGCTCAGTCACGGGCTGGTTTATCGTAAGATGCAGCATAACAATGCTGTCGCAACCATTTGATGCTGCTATATTCTGCACATAGTCGCCACTTTCATCGTATGTTACGCCGTTCCAGATGTAACTGCCGCAAGCGGTGTGCGAAAATTCACGCTCCGACGACTGGTTGATTGTCAAATGCAAGGTAAGTAAGCTATCGCAACCGTTAGACAGATGCTTGGTGAAATTGTAGTCGCCCGATTCGGTGTAGGTTGAATCACGCCAAATGTACGAACCGCAAGCCTCCACAGTTGTTTCGCCAAAGAGTTCACAAGATTGTGTGTCGAAACTCCACACCTGCGACCAAACCGAATTTCCGCTTGCATTGTAGCCCTGAACGCGCCAGTAGTAAGTTGTGCCATAATTTAGATAGCATGTAGCAGTTGTGTTGGCGGTGGTTCCACTACGGTATATTGTTGCAAAAGTGTTGTCGGTTGAAACCTGATAGCGATAGCCTGTTACATTGTCAAGCGTATTCCATACCAATTCCACACCAGATGGCTGTATTTCGGTGCTGCCGTTTTCTGGACTAACAAGCGTAGGCGCAGTAGTAAGCTGGTAGGCAGTTGTGAATTTCCATACGCTCGACCAACCAGATGTATCCGAGGCATTTACAGCACAAACTCGCCAATAATATGTTGTGCCATAGAGCATATTCGTTATACTTGTACTCTTGTAAGTTTCGGTACTTGTCGTTGACGATGATACACTTAAATTACGCAATAGTTCCGAATTAAAGCTTGTTGTTGTATCAACCTGAACTATGTACGATGAAGAACCAATGGAGTTTTTCCAATACAATGTACGCGAAGAGACTGCCAAGCCTGTACTATTATTTGATGGAGAATCCAATACAACCCAGTCGACAGTATGGAATTGCCATGTATTAGACCAGCCCGATGTGTCAGCATTGTTTATAGCACAAACTCGCCAATAGTACATTGTGCCATAACGCATATCGGAAACATACTTGTATATGTATGTAT
This sequence comes from Bacteroidales bacterium, assembly GCA_045112395.1. Lineage (GTDB taxonomy): Bacteria > Bacteroidota > Bacteroidia > Bacteroidales > ML635J-15 > Bact-19. The sequence goes on along the minus strand of JBGUHW010000132.1, from coordinate 1,303 downwards.
CGGTATTGGTAGTTGATGATGAAACATCTATGCTGCGCAACAATCCGGAATCAAAACTCGGAACTGTATCTAGCTGAAGAATATATGCTTTAGAACCTCTTGAATTCTTCCATTCCAGTTCTTGGCGGGTATAATAGCCAACAGTAGAACTTGTGTCGTTCGGTAAATAATATAGCGAAACCCAATCGGTAGTATGGAATCGCCATGTAGCTGACCAGCCCGATGTATCAGCATTATTTACAGCACATACACGCCAATAGTACATTGTGCCATAACGCATATCGGAAATAGTCTTGCTTAGGTATGTATCTTCGTATAAATTGGCGTTTGCCGACGTGTAGGTCTGTAGCAGTCCCGAACTGAAACTTGGTGTAGTATCAAGCTGTATGATGTACAAGTTCGAACCAATAGAATTCTTCCATTGAAATTCTTGCCGTGTAAAATAAGTGCCATTTGCACTAGTATCACTTGGGAAAAACAGCTGTACATCGTCCATCGTATGGAACTGCCAAGTCTCAGACCAGTCGGTTGTATCGACAGAACTTATTGCACAAACTCTCCAATAGTACATTGTTCCATAATATAAATCGTACACACTCTTTTCATAATATGAATCTGTATTTGTACTTGATATTGACACACTAATATTTCGCAATACACTTGAACTGAAATCAGAAGTTGTATCAAGCTGGATCAAGTATTCCGAAGAGCCTGGTAATGTATTCCATTTTAAGTACTGCCGTGAATAAAACCTGCCTGTGGGACTTGGATTGTTGGTTGGAGAACATAAAGTAACCGTTCCTGCAGTTGTAAAATTCCTCACTTCGGAATAACTGGACGTGTCGCTGTCGTTGCTGTTGGTTGCCTTTACGCGCCAATAGTACTTTGTGTTGTATCGCAATCCATTAATATAAATGGATGTCGAAGATGTTGTATATGTGCGGAACATCGTTGATGAAAACGAAGACACCGTATCCCATTCAAGGATATAACTTCCAGCGCCAGTGATTGAATTCCATGAAACTGAAGGTCTGACCATACTCGTATAAACCATACCATTACTTGGAGAACTCAAAATTGGAGCCGAGCAGGTTGTAAAGTTCCTCACTTCGGAATAGTTGGAAGTGTCGCTATCGTTGCTATTGGTTGCCTTTACGCGCCAATAATACGTTGTGCCGTATCGCAATCCATTAATGTTGACAGATGTTGAAGATGTTGTAAAGGAACTGAATATCGGTGATGAAAATGATGATACAGTGTCCCATTCAAGGATATAACTTCCAACGCCTGTTATTGAATTCCA
>JBGUHW010000131.1:0-3489 GCA_045112395.1 Bacteroidales bacterium | reverse complement strand
GATTATTGGCATTTCGGTAATCAATGGTCTGGCAATGAGCCACGGATACATCAACTTGTTGGCTGTTAATGTGCTGTTTATCATTGTAATCGTCATCTTCGACGGTAACAAGGCAATTAAGCATGTGGCAACCAAGATAGTCCTCTACGAGCGCATCGAACTTGTAAAGCATGGCCGCGAGGACGAACTTATTGCCGACCTAAAGGAGCGCACAGGTCTCGACATTCAACGCATCGAAGTGGGTCATATTGATTTCCTGCGCGATGTTGCCTACATCAAGATTTACTACACGCCTATCAGCGACCAGATCAACAGCATCGACACAATGGTCAAGCATAAGGACTTTATGAAATAAAATTTGAAGTATCTTAAATACATATTATTAATGTCGAACATGGTATGTCTGTTTGCCTGCATTTTGCAGGCTCAGACAACCGATTTTGGCACTATTGTAGGTGCAGGATACTCTGGCAAGATTGTAAAGGGTTTCGGTTATTCGGTCGAGGGCGAAGTAAAGACTGGCGGAAATTTCGCTGAATTCAATCGTTTCAAGGTTTCTGGCGGATTGGGCTATTCTTTCTGGAAAAGTCGCTTCAAGGTTTCTGCCGATTTCGACTATATTCTAAAAAACAGAGAAACTTACTTGGAAAACCGCTATCGCGTGAGTGGCGGACTGACGTATTCCGAGAAAATAAGAAGTTTTAAGCTGTCGCTACGGTCAAAGTATCAAGCATCATTTTATGATGAATCTCGTGCTCCACACAAGTATAACCCCAAAACATACATTCGCAACAGGTTTGAGATTTCGTACAGCTTCTTCAGCAAGCCGGTCAAGTTGTATGCATCATCAGAAATGTTTATTCGTCTGTACAAGAAAGATGCCCGCTTTATTGACGAGATGCGTACCGTTGTCGGTGTGAATTATAGGATTAACAAGAACAATTCTTTAGATTTTTACCTTCGTGCTGACAACGAGGTACAGGTGAAGAATCCTGCGAATATTTATTATATCGGAGTGGGGTATAATTTCAAATAAAGTTTCTGCAGCTTATAAATCTTAGATTTTCAAATCATCAACATTTAGCTCAACGAAGTTAAATTATCAAATTTTCTAATCTTCTCCAGCAACCCTCTGCATCCATCATTCACATCCTGCCAAGTCGCCTCAAAATTGCCAGTGTACCAAGGGTCGGCAACATCGCGTGGATGGTCGGTATAGTTCAGCAATAGTGATATTTTGTGTTGCTTGTCTTCGCCTAGCATTCGTGAAAGGTTGCGCATGTTATTTGCATCCATTGCCACAATGTAGTCGTAATGCTCGTAGTCGCGGCGAGTAATCTGGCGCGCAGTCTTGCCGTCGCACGAGATTCCGTGTTCTGCCAGTTTGCGGCGTGCTGGGGGATATACGGGATTGCCGATTTCCTCGGTTGATGTCGCTGCCGAAGCAATCTCGAACTGGTTGGCTATTCCCGCATCTGCAACCATTTTCTTCATTACAAATTCGGCCATAGGACTGCGGCAGATGTTGCCGTGGCATACGAAAAGGATACGTTTCATTGTTTGTGTCGTTTGGTGCAAAGATAGTGTTTTGGGTTATTTTCGAATAATATAGCCATTTTGAGCAATTATAATAGAGTGAAATCCTTTTTAGGGACACCCATTTTTAGAATCTCTAATACTTCTGAGATATTACCGACCCAGTCAGGTATTCTCTATCAAGAAGTTCATAAACGTATGACGGACTTTGTTCGTATAGCCCGTTTTCGGTTTTGTTTAGTTTCTGATATGTGTCGGAATTGTATATGAACTGCAATGCTGTTGCAATAGACAAGTTGTAGTCCTCGATGAGGAATTCTGTCATTCTGTCGATTGTGTAGGCAATCAGAAAATTTTGCTGTTGTTGCTGGCTCATATTATTTGATTCGTTTAAGTAGTGAAACAGAACTATTTGTACCGAAGAAATATTGTCTGTTAAGTTTTTTGTATTTTAGTTCGTTGGCGAGTTCTTCAATTGTGAAAGAACCTTCTTCGTATCGGTCAAGCAAGTATGCCACACCATCATCGGCAATAGGACCAATGACAATGTCATAATCGTGAGTAAAAGTCGGACGACGGCGACTTCTGTTCTTGTATATAAATTCTGCCCATTCTGCAGTTGGACTATCGAATTGCAGAACTTTCAATGTCGTGCCTTTGAGCAAAGATTCGTCGAACTCATATTCTTGAACTACTGGAACTCCACCATCGCGAATAGCGCGTTTTTGTGATAATTCAACAGCTTGCTGGCGAATGTCAGTTAAATAGAATCCTTGTCCGAAATCCTTGAACTTATTTGATTTTGCAAGGTCTATTTCTCGGAAATCCATATTTGTGCCGTGATACAGTTTCATTCCAACGCACCTCCGTTTTTCTTGCATATCACAATCAAGTCGTCAACGGTATCATCTACCGATTGCAAATGCAATGTCGAATAGAAATCCACAAGGAAATCCACACCCTTGAACCTATATAGATACTGGAATACATTTCTAACAGGCATATTCATACGCCTTGCAAATGCGCGGATGCAAGCATTTATGAACGGTATTTGATATTTGTCTGTCATAGACCTGCTTTTTGTGATTGCAAAGTTACATATTTTTTCCTTATCTTTGCCAAAATTATAAAACTGAACAGAATGTAGAATTTGAATTATATTGACATATAAATAGCGGTTCGAAGCTATTCTTGGCACTCAAATTTTCCACATTGTCCGTAAGGATACACTAATCAAGAATAAGTTTACGAAACGTCATCTGGTATGGCGTGGAATAACTTGTTTGATTAGTGCGGGCGTGGAAACCCGGAGTGCCGAGCAAGAGATTGATTCCACGCTTTTTGTATGTCTATATGGCAAGGTTAAAATGTCGAAACTTAGCAAGGTGCATATTGGACAAATGGTAAAATCCGTCTTTGATAGAAGCGGTATGACTGTAGCTGAATTTGCGAGACAGATAAATTGTGAGCGAACTAATATATACACAATCTTCCGTCGTCGTACAATTGATGTGGAGCTTCTTGTGCTTATATCCGATGCGCTAAACCATAACTTTTTGGATGATATAATGCGTTTGTCTGGTCTTACCCCCAAGTTTAGTCCTACCATAAATTTAAGCATTTCGATTGACGGCTGTACATCCGATGAGGCTGAGCAGATTATGAAAAAGTTGGAAAATATAGTTGCTACTCCAGTTGTTAGTAAAAATTTATCACGGAAAGAGTGAGTTATTGTTACTAGCAAGCAGACAAATCTGCATATACAATATGTAGTTTTGCATCTTACAAATTGTAATACATTTTACAGGTATATATTATATATGGAACAAACATTCATTCTTCATTCTTGGAAGACCAACGAAGAAATTTGCGTTGGGTGGAAAAATTTTCGTTCAGAGGGAACTTGTAATGAATCAGGTACAATGGTATGGTGGATTGACGAAAATGGCATTA
>JBGUHW010000130.1:0-9789 GCA_045112395.1 Bacteroidales bacterium | reverse complement strand
ATGAACAACCCAGAAGCATTTGCAGCAATCTGCAACAAGGTAAAATAATTGATATTTTTGGAATAGGTGATATAATTAAGGTCGTCAGTTTCTGACGACCTTTTTTTGTGGCGCGTTTTTGTGTAGAGAGGTTGCACGCAACATCTCTACTTTTTTGTTATAACCTTTCCCAATCCTTCATTGAAAAAATCTATATCCTCGCAGTCCAAATCTGATGCATCAATCTTTCCAACGCCCTCGTTTATGAACTTTGCAGTCTCTGCCTTGCCTGAAATGCTTATGCTTCCAGTGCCTTCATTGTCGAGGCGGACATACTCGGCATCAATCACATCAGTTCTTATTGTGCCAACGCCTTCGTTGTCGGCTTTTAGTTGGGAAACCGACAATTTCTTCAGTTCAATCGAGCCTGCGCCCTCGTTCTTTACTATCAAAGTATCGCTACAAAGAGAGTCGCAGCTAATCTTTCCGATGCCACTATTCTTGATTGACCTGCATGTTGGCGAATATACCTTGATATCGATTTTTGCATTGTTGTTTCTGCTCAGTCTGCCCGAAATGTCGATACGCAGAACGCCATTGTCAACATCAGTTTCAATCCGACTGATATATTTGTTGGGTGCAGTTATTTCAACTGCCGACTTGTCTGATTGTACATAAACAATATTGCATATTCCATTGTTTTCAATCGCATTGAACGATTCCATGCTGCGAGTTTCAACTTTTTGAGTATCATCTTCGGCATCGTTTGTTTTATTATCGCGTAATGCGTAAAAACTTGCTATCGTACCACCAACCAGTAGCACAAAGATTACAGCCAAACCGCTGAACAATAATTTATTAGTTATCTTTTTCATTTTTCTTGCCCTTTAAAAATTCGTTATAATATTCATTCAATTCATTAATTCCTATTCCAAGAAGTTCCATTTCCTGAAAAATGTGCGGAAGTTCCTTGTTCACAAACCTTTCACGGCGGAGTTCCTTGATTTTTGCAATGGCATCCTCTGCAGCGAAATATCCTACGCCACGCCTGTTGGCAATAATTCCGTAGCGTTGCAGGAAATCGTAGGCGCGTAGCACCGTGTTGGGATTTACCTCGAGTTGTACGCCGAGTTCACGCACCGAGAGTATCCTATCGTTTTCCTTCCATCTGCCCATCAGAACTTGCTCGCACACATAGTCGGCAATTTGCTGGTAAATAGCTTTCGATTCTGAAAAGTCCATATTATGCCTCCGTTTCCTTTAGTCTTAAATAACTTAATGTCCAGAAGAATGCTGTCATACATAGCATTAGTGAAAACAAAATTACTTTCGCCCAGTAAATTTGGTCTGGAGTTGTGATGATAGCATTTTCGAATACTGCCATCTTGAAAACAAAAAACGCGATTGAAATAACATACAGTTTAAAGAAAATCAACTCGCAAAGCAAAGTTTTTATTACAGCTCCCTTCCTGAAATACACCGATCCGAACATCATAATTGCATTGGAGAGAAGCATGAACAAGACACCAATCCATATTTCAGTGCTCCAAATCCTTGTAGTTTGCCAAAATTCAATGCTCTTGAATGTAAACTCATCGTATATAAAGAAGCAGATGAATGAACTTGCCCAAATTCCAAGGCAAGATGCTACGATGAGCAGAATCGGATAATAGAAGTGGCTGAGAATGAGGTTCACTGTAAGTTTTTCGCCTCTGCTTGCGGGAAGCATAAGGTAGTTAATTGCCTTTTGTGGTTTTCCAAGCATCCCGAATATGCGTCCCGAATAGAGGATGAAGAATATGAAAAGCAAAAACCACGAAATATGAGATGTTTCTTGTTCGAGCGATGTTAGCATCTCGACAGCGAAAATTATTGATGCTACAATTACATCCTTTTTCCAGTTTTCGCTGAAATAACGCTTGAAAAGCAGTCCGATACGATAGAATGATATATTTTTCATAGCCATATCTTTTTAATAGTTCAACTTATTTTCCATTTCACTGGCAAACCTCGATTTGCCGTTTTCCCTTTCGGCGAAGATTTCGTGCATTTTTTCCCTTGCTGAGATTGCTGCGCAGAACAGCAGTTCCATATCGAACTTGTCATCTGCATCGTCCTGATGTGTACAAACTGCCACCTTACCGGCAATGTTGTCCTCGCTGTATAGCACCTTGCCCTGTGACGAGAGTTCCTCGAACTCACATGCCGACAGAACCTTGAATGTAAGGCGGTCGCAAATGGTGTTGATGTCGGCATTGAGGAGAATTTTCCCATTGTCGAGTACAAGCACGGCATCGATTACATTCTGCAGATCGCGCACCTGATGGGTGGAGATGATGAATGTCTTGTTGTCTGTTATTGCCGATGCCACCACTTTGCGGAAAGTGCTTTTCGATGGGATATCCATACCGTTGGTTGGCTCGTCCATAATTAATAACTTGGTGTTTGTCGCTAGAGCAAAGCTCACAAGCACCTTTTTCTTCTGTCCGTGCGACATTTTGGTAAGTTTCAGTTCCAAATCATTAATTTCGAACTGGCTGAGGTATTTCTCAAAGTCGCTGTTGCTGAAGTTCGGGTAGAACGGCGCATATATTTTTACATAGTCGCTCACACTAATAGATGGCACATCCATTTCCTCGGTGACAAAGTAAATGTCGGCGAGCATTTCCGGATTGCGCTGTTCCGGCTTTTGCCCAAATACCTCAACTGAACCTCGATTACAGAACCGAAGCCCCGAAATTATTTTCAGCAGGGTAGTTTTGCCCATGCCGTTTTTGCCCAGCAGACCGTAAATGTGTCCTGCCTCGAGCGAAAGGTTCAGGTTGTCGAAGATTTTCCTCTGCGGCACATACCCGAAATTCATGTTTTTAATCTCAATCATACCAATTATTATTTTAGTTAATTTTTCTTTATTTGTTCGTTAGTGTATTAGTGAAGTAATACACTGCAAAAGTAGAATGGGTTTTGATACTGGCAATGGTTTTTTATTTTGATTATACAAAATGTATATTTTGATTGTCTAAGTGTTGTTGTTTGTTTATAAAACGCAATGTTGGAATGGGCAGGATTTCATAATTATGGATGGAAAATATATGAATACCTATTATTAATTTAAAGATTTAATAATTCAACAATTCAATTGTAGCGGGTGTTGCCTTCGTCTTCGCCACAAAAAATCGTCAATCGAAAATCTCAAAATCGTAAATAATTTTTACCTTTGCGCTTCATAAACTTTATTTACAATGAGAAAACTTATGTTAGCAATGATTGGACTTGCAATAGGTGCCATGTGCTATGCTCAGTCACTTGTTCCTGTTTCAATCAACGGCGGAAAGAACGCCACTGAAATTGTCGAAAATACCAATTCGACTTTGAAATTCACAAGCAAACTTTCGGAAATTTCGTTTGCCCACACAATTGAGAACGGAGAAATTTACTCCAAGATTGCCATTGATGGCTACATTACAAACAACCAGATTGGATATCCGCAATTGCCAGTAATGGTAAAGATGATTGAAGTGCCAATGGGTGCAGAAATCGTTACCAATGTGACGGTTAATTCCGAAAAGGTTGTAAGTCTTGCCGATGCAGGTTTCACACAGGCTATAGTGCCTTGTCAGCCTTCGTTGTTCAAGAACCAGAAGAAGGAGGATGTTCCTTTCGAGAAGAACAAAATATACGCAGAAGGCGGTTTGTACTTGCCCGAAGCCGTTACGATAGAGGAGGCGGGCATTATGCGTGGAATTCGTCTTGTAAAGGTAATCGTTAACCCGTTTGCATACGATATTGCCGACAATACTCTTACCGTCCGCGACGACATTTCGGTTGAACTTTCGTTCCGCAATGCCGATACTCGTAGCAATGCTATAAAGGACAGCAAGTATTCACCAGCATTCGGAGCTTTGTACAGCAAGATTTGGAATTACAAGCAGACACGCAATGCCGAAATGCATTACCCGATAAAGTATGTCATAGTTTCGGACCGTATGTTCGAGGAGGCGTTGCAGCCGTTCATCGCTTGGAAGACAAAGAAAGGTTTCAATGTTATCACTGCCTACACCGATGTAATTGGAAGAACAGAAAGCGCAGTAAAGACATATATGCAAAGTCTTTACGATGCTGCTACAGCAGAAGATCCAGCTCCGTCGTATGTACTTTATGTTGGCGATACAGCACAGATTTCGGTACAATGGTCAAAACTTAGCCATTCATCAGGATGGATGGGCGACGAAAACGACCACTACACCGATGTATATAAGGTTTGCTTCGACGGTGCTAACGATTACATTCCAGATATGTTTTTCGGTCGTTTTTCGGCACAGAATGTTTCGCAGTTGACTCCGCAGATAGAAAAGACCTTGATGTTCGAGCAATACACTTTCCCTGATCCATCATATTTGGAAGATGCAGTTTTGGTTGCTGGATATGACGACGGAAGCATTGACGACACAAACGGAAATGGTCAGATAAACTATGCAACACGTTACTATTTCAACGATGAGCACAATGTTAACACAACAGTTTATTTGACTCCTGAAAGCCACACCAGTGGTGACATCATTAAGGCGCAAATAGGTCAGGGCGTAGGATTTGTAAACTATTCGGCGCACTGTAATTACGATGGTTGGCAAGACCCGTCGTTCAATCTCACCGACATTCCTAACTTGCAGAACGAAAGCGAATATTTCTTCAGCATTGGTAACTGCTGCTTGTCAAACAAGTTTGATACTGAATGCTTCGGCGAATCGCTACTCCGTACACCTGGCAAGGGCGCTGTAGTACATATCGGAGGAACCAACAGCACAATATGGAACGAGGATTTCTACTGGTCGGTAGGTTCGATGGGAACAATTAACGCCAACCCAACCTACGAAGGCACTACACAAGGCGCATACGACCATCTGTTCCACGAACGCGGTGAAGCACCTTACGTTTCGGCTGGCGAGATTGTATTTATTGGTAACTTTTCGGTAAACTCCACAACATCTGAATACATACAATATTACTGGGAAATTTACACCCTTATGGGCGACCCGTCGTTGATGCCATACGTTGGTATTCCTACACAAATGAATCCAGAATATTACTCGATTGTACCATTAGGAACTTCAACGCTTAACGTTACTGCCGAAACCCTTTCGTATATTGCTCTCAGCAAGGACGGTGTACTTCTCGATGCACAATACACAGGCAACGGCACAAGCGTACAACTCACGTTTGATGAACTTACTGAAACTGGCGAACTAGACCTTGTAATTACCCGTCAGTTCCGCGCTCCTTACATTCAAAAGATTATGGTAGTGTCTGGCACAGACGAAAACGATGTTGCATTAATGTCAATCAATGCACCAGAATCGGCACTATCGGCACAGAACGCAACTTTTCAACCGCAAATAACCATCATGAATATTGGAACGGCAAACTTGACTTCTTTGACTGCAACCTACACTATCAATGATGGTACTCCAGTAACCACAAGCTGGACTGGAAATCTTGCACAATACGAGACTGCTATCATTACTTTTGATGAGATAAGCCTTGAAACAGGCAGTTATGCTTTCGTTTTCACAGTTGAAAATCCAAATGGTCAAAGTGATGAAGACCTGAGCAACAATACCAAGATGCGCAATGTATTGGTTTCGTCGGGCAATGTTACAATAGTAAGAGTATCTGAACCTAATGGCGAATATTGCAACTACACTGAGGTACAGCCGACAATTAATGTCAAGAATAATAGCGATTTTGCTGTTACTTCACTTGTTGCAGCATATACTTGTGGCAGCATAAGCAATGAACAGACATTTGAAGTAGACATTCCCTCAGGAGAAACAGCAAGCATTTCTTTCAATTCGGTTGCAATTCCCGAAGGACTTGGCACAATTTCATTTGTAGTAAGACAGGTGAATGGTGGAGAAAACCAGACACAAACTCCAAAGAGTGCTGATTACAGAATAGTACACAATGGAGAAAGATTCCGTCTGAGCCTTACTGCCGATTACAACGATTTAATGAGTCCGGATCCCAACGAAACAACTTGGGATATAAAAGATGCAGAAAACAATGTATTATATAGCGGAGTGGCTGGCAATTATACTGGTGAACCGGTGGTTTCTGAATTCTGCCTTGGCGAAGGTTGCTATACTTTCAACCTTTACGACAGCCAAGGAGATGGATTGTCTGGATTCTATAATTACGGTACAGGCAGTGCTTCATTTATTAACGCAAACACCAACGAAACGCTCTTGTCGGTAGGTTCCGAAAATTTCTCCACAAAGACTGTAAACTTCTGCGTAGAAGGAACAACCGAAAGCCAGATTGAAACTGCAACCGCAATGTCAATCTTCCCGAACCCGACAAGCGGAATGCTGAATGTGACTTCGAACGAAGAAATCAACAGCATTGAAATCTTCAACAGCATTGGCAATACAGTTGTTTGCAGCAATGTTGCTGGCAACAGCTCTGCAATCGACATGAGCAACCTGCCAAACGGAATGTATTTCGTCCGCGTATCTACTGCAAACGGAATCGAAACCGTTAAGGTGATACTCGAAAGATAATTGATATTCTACAATGAATCTTCCTGCGTCCCTTGTCATTCTGAACTTGTTTCAGAATCTGGAACGCAGGAAGATTTTTCAATTATAATGAAAAACTTCATCAAGGAATATTTCAACTTCTCGAAGCGCGAGCAAAACGGAATGCTTGTACTTTTTGCCATACTTTTGGTTCTAATTGGTGCAAACATTTTCGTATCGGTGCATAAGTCGAACCAGAAGGTTGATTTTAGCGACTTCGAAACCGAGATAGACAGTTTCCTCGTTTACCAGCAGACACATTTCGACGACAGCGAACTTTTTGCATTTGATCCAAACACAGCTACGCGTGAGGACCTTTTGCGTCTTGGACTTTCGCCAAAATCAGTAAACGGCATCATGAACTATCGCGACAAGGGCTACAAGTTCTACAAACCCGAAGATATTATGCGTATACGAACCCTGAAGCCCGAAGAATATGAAACCATTAAGGACTATATCGTAATCGAAAAGTCATCGTACGGCAACAATCGTCAGCATAACCGCGACTATTCATACCCAGATGAAGATCGTAATGAATCACAACTTTTTGATTTTGATCCAAATACCGCCACCAAGGAGGAACTGGAACGACTTGGCTTCAAGACGTGGCAAGCCGAGAACATTGTGAAATACCGCAGCAAGGGCGGACGTTTCAAGCAACCGTCTGACATAGCCAAGATGCATGGCATCGACAAGGATTTTGCTGAAAAGCTTATGCCCTACATCAAAATTGAATCGCAGTCTCAAACTGCTAGTTATGACGTACTTGTAAACATAAATACCGCTACTGAAACCGACTTTCAGAAACTTAAAGGTATAGGTGAAGCATATTCTAGGCGCATTGTCGCATACCGTGAGAAACTTGGCGGTTTTGTCTCTGTGGAGCAACTTCGCGAAGTATATGGCATGACAGATGAACTATACAATAGTATTTCGGCTAACCTCAAAATCGGCAGCGAACCAATTCGCACAATCAACATCAACACCGCCTACTTCAAGACATTGGTTTCGCACCCATACATCGACAGCAAAACCGCCAATGCAATACTTAGTTATCGTGACTTTGCCAAGACCATAAAGTCAACCGATGAACTTGTTAAACAGAAGGCAATTTCACAGAGCGAATACGACAAAATATCGAAATACATTTCGGTGGAGTAAGTTTTGCTTTTGTAAATCCCCAATCGTCGACCTTTAGTTCCGCGAAGCCATCAAATCTTCAAATTAATCGTCAATCGTAATTCGTAAATCGTCAATCCTTTTGCATCTTGTCGGCAAAAATCGTCAATCGTAATTCGTAAATCGTAAATTCCTTTGCCTCTTGTTAGTCCTAATCGTAAATCTAAAATCGTAAATCGTAAATAAAGTTGTATTTTTGCAAAAAAAATTCATGGCACGAATTCTTAACATAGAAACTTCTACAGACTACTGCTCTGTATCAATATCAAACGATGGCAAATGCACACATCTTCGTTTGATGCAGCCCGATGGAACACGCAAGGCCGCCCATTCCGAGATGCTTGCCGTATTTGTTAAGGAAGTCCTCGATGAGGCTAAATTGAAAGTTTCGGATATGGATGCTGTAGCCTTAAGTGGAGGTCCCGGTTCATATACAGGTCTGCGCATAGGAGCAAGCACCAGCAAGGGACTATGCTTTGGTAGCAACATACCATTGATTTCTGTAAATACCCTCTTGATAATTTCTGCAATGGCAAAAGCGAAGTACGTCGGCGACTACGATTTGATTGTTCCCATGATTGATGCTCGCAGGATGGAAGTCTATACTATGCTTACCGATGCAAAATTCAATAAATTGTCGGATGTGGAGGCGAAGATAATAACAGAAGAATCGTTTGCTGAGCATAAGGGCAAGAAACTGCTGTTTTGCGGAAATGGTGCTCCCAAGTGCAAGGATATTCTTGCTAACGATGGATTCATTTTCATGGACGACATCTATCCATCGGCAGAGTTTATGTGCGAACTTTCCGAATCTGCATTTAGCACAAGCAAGTTCGAGGATTTGGTTTATTACGAACCATTCTATCTCAAGGAGTTTATTGCCACAACATCAAAGAAATCATTATTCTAAAAAATAAGCATTATGCCATACAGAGCACCCAAAAACTATAGACGTACAGAAAAGCCAAAAGTTTCAAATATAGAAGTCACCGAACCCGATGAACTCATCAACTTCTTGATGAAGAAGTTCCCCGACCGCAGTCACAACAAGGTAAAGTCGTGGCTACGCAACAAGACTGTTGAACTCAATGGTGCCGTTGTAACTCTATACAACCAGAAGCTTATTCCTGGCGACAAAATTTCCATCCATTGGAAACGAATTGCATCAGGTCGTGACCTTAAAGGCATAACCATTGTTTATGAAGATAGCGACATAATTGTCATCAACAAGCCAGCTGGAATGCTCTCGGTTGCCACTGCAAAAAGTAACGAAACAGCTTACAGCATACTTAGCAAACATATAAAGGAGCAAAATCCTAACAATCGTATTTTTATTGTTCACCGCCTCGACCGCGAAACTTCTGGGCTGATGATGTTCGCCAAGAGCGAGGAAGTGCAGGCTTTGTTGCAGGAAGACTGGAAGACAAATATCTACGATCGCCGTTATATTGCTGTAACTTCGGGCGATAAACCTATTGGCGATGGTGTTTACGAGTCGTACCTTGCACAAAACAAGGCGTATGTGGTATACTCTACCAAGGATCGTGAAAATGGACAACTCGCTGTTACCCATTACAAAACATTAAAGACCAAAGGTCGCTACTCGCTTATGGAAATTAATCTTGAAACTGGTCGCAAAAATCAAATTCGCGTACACATGAGCGATCTTGGTCAGCCAATCATAGGCGACAAGAAATATGGTTCAAGGGAAAACTTGTTCAACCGCATTGGACTGCACGCATGGATTCTTGGGTTTACGCATCCGCGCACTCACGAACAAATGCATTTCGAAAGCAATATACCAAACGAGTTCTTAAGAGTATTTGAATAAAAAAAGCCCCTCCAACGGAGGGGCTTTTAGTTTATCTCATAATCAGTATCTTTCGCGTTAGCAAACCAGTTTCGGTTTCGATACGTAAGAAATAGTCGCCATTTGGAACATCAAGTTCTATTTCTGTTCTGTTCGAATTTGCTGGTATTGTCCTGACAATCTTGCCGTTCAAATCCACAACATCCACAGAAATCATATTCTCGCCCTCGACGAACACAATGCCAT
>JBGUHW010000129.1:0-3777 GCA_045112395.1 Bacteroidales bacterium | reverse complement strand
TAGAAGCCGTAAATGTTCCGATCCCCGAACCGATCGCAACTCTGGCATCCGCTGTTGTTGGATAATGCGCCGTACTCCAACTTATCCCTCGTTCTATAATTGACGCACCACCATCATCATTAATGGTAACGCTACAGGATGCTGATGTTGCTGTAATATTGGTGGCTTCTGTAATAGTCATCGTTACTGCACCGCTGGAAGTGGTAAACGTAACTTCGTCGCCATAGGTAGTTCCCATACTATTTGTGGCATAAGCGCGGACATGATAGGTAGTACCAGCCACAAGGTTGGTCATGTTACTGGTGAAAGTACCGTTTCCACTACCATTTGTGGTATGCTGGTCGTTTAAGTCCGGATTACCCATAGTATTCCAACACACACCACGAGAAGTAACGTTAAAACCTCCGTTATCGATTACATTGCCTCCACTTTTGGCAGTCGTTGCCATGATGTCCGAGACAGGTGTCGTGGTAATGGTCGGCAGTCCACTTATAGTAGTAAAATCGACTTGATTTGAATAACTTATGCCAGCGGCATTGGTAGCGTATGCACGCACATAATAGGTAGTTGAAGGATTAAGATTGCTCATTGAAACAGTGTAGGTTCCTGTCCCATTACCGGCAGACGTGTGGGAACTTGATATCGTGGGATACTGGGAAGTGCTCCAACATATCCCTCGTTCTGTAACTGAGGAACCGCCATCGTCGGAAATATTGGCACCGCAAGAAGCTGATATCGCAGTTATATTGGTCGGATCCGATATGCTAATTGAGATATTACCACTGGCTGTACTAAAACTAACTTCATTACCATATACAGTACCTATTTCGTTTGTTGCGTATGCCCGTACATAGTATGTGGTACCTGCGGTGAGATTAGTCATATTGCTTGTAAAAGGACCGTTCCCATTGCCATTTTCGACATATTGATCGTTGAGATCTGGACTGCCCATAGTATTCCAACAAATCCCACGTGCAGTAACAGTATATCCTCCGTTACTAATGACATTACCTCCACTTTTTGCGGTAGTAGCAGTGATGTCAGTAACATCTGTTGTGCTCACCTCAGGCAGACCATTTTCAGTTGTAAAACTAACGATGTTGGATGCATAGTACGTGCCGTTTCGATTTGTTGCATATGCTCGTGCATAATAAGTGGTTGAGGCCGAAAGGCCAGTAATATTATGGCTGAAAGCACCCGTACCTGAGCCATCCTGCGTATGGTTTCCATTAATATCTGGGGTTTGTGATGTTCCATAGCAAATTCCACGTTCCAAAACAGGACGGCCCCCATCATCTACAATGTTTCCACCAACAGTAACCGAACTTGCTGTAATATTTGTAGCCTCGTCAGTTGTTATTGAAGCCACACCTAAAAAAGTAGCTTTTACAACAATTTCGTAGCTTCCATGCCCAACGGAGGTGATATACAGAAACGTAGTGTTTTCACCATCATCCAATGCCACACGGTCAATTCTCACGGTCACTGGTACCGTCTGACCGGGTTCCACAGATTCCTCCAAGCCCGATATATTATCAATCCAATCGCATTCAAAGTTTGCTGAACAATTAAGACTTTCCGTACCATCATTAAACAAGTTGAACGTTTTGGTCGTCACAGATTCCTCATCTCCAAAATCAAGAGTATCAAGAGGATTGCCTTCCATATCAGTGATAGACAACGATGCCATACGTTTACGCATTTGAACATCACGACGGAAATCCAATCCTGCTTTTAGCTCAATTACATAATCATCGTTAATCTCAGCATATTCGGCTTTGGAAAAACAGAGCGAATATTTTCCAGGTTTAAGTTCTGGAAAAGAGTATGTACCATCAGAGCCCGTAATAGTGGCAATACCATCCGGCATGAGTTTGACATTAACATTCTTAATCGGTTCCCCCGTCTGAAAATCAGTCACAGTCCCATAAATTGTACCTGTTAGTTCTTCCCTTGTACAACCAAAAATAAGAAGAAGAACAGATATAAAGATTATGATGGTTCGGTTGGACTTATTCATAATTCAAAACTATATATTATTATTTAACTGCTTTTCATTCAATATATCTTGACAACATCAGCTTCAGAGCCTATGAATTGAGGCATACAGTCTCCAACAGGAGCTCCTATATAGGTCGGGTCGCAAATAACATATTTTCCGCCGTTTACCATGAAGTAGTAACCTGAAACATTCTCGGTAAACCTGACGGCTGTAGCCAAGTGACCTGGATAAAGCAACATAACAACATCCAAATGCAATAGGTCGTGAACCAAAATGGAGAAAAGGATAGAACGATCCTCGCAATCGGAATAGGGGTAATAGAAAAGTTCGTCGCCAAAGAGAGGTCGTTCATGTCCGAATTGCTCTTGATCTGTTTGATAGTCGAACGCGGTCTGCACGAAATTCAGAAGGATATTGGCAGCTTCCAATTCGGTTTTTCCAGAAATCTGTTGTTTAAGATTAGGATATAGATTCCGTTTGACTTTTCGACTCAAAGATGCTTTGGCATATTCATCCCATTGACCCGTAACAGGATAACTATTATAAAATTCAATAAGATTCTTGTTCGTAGAAACAGATGCTACAGCATTTGGATAACGGCGTGAAGCAAATGTTCTGGGAGAGGACGAATTTTCCGCAAACTGGGGCTCCGCTTGAATGCTTAACGAAGGGGTTTTCTCTCCTTTAAATTTTTCTGTGAAAACAGAATAGGAACCTCCTTCTTTTTCATCATCCATCAAATAATACCATTCACCGTCAAGAAGCAGACATGAATAATTGTACAGCAAGTCCGAAAAGGGAATCAACGGCACTAATTGTCCATCCCTTCTGGCTATTCGGACTTTATAGCCAGATTGAACCAACAAATATATCTGCATGAGTACGGCTTCATTTGTTCCCTTGCCCATGAAATCACAAGCTAATGTTTTGGTTAATTCGATGTAACCCCAATCATTTAAGGAAAGTTGCTCCTTATATCGAAAGCAGTCGTCGGCTACTACGTCAAAACCATTTGCGGACATCCTCTTCCATGCTTCGGCAGCTGAAGATTCAGAAGCGTCGGCAAGAATATACCTTTGTGTGTGTTGCAGATGGACATTGCAAGGAGTATGATGAAATTGAAACGAATACTGTGGCGATTCCTCCTTCTCCGGTCTTGCTATAGGCTGAAATGGTTGGGGTGATTCCGTTTCCACTGGTTTAATAACCTTTCCTATAGGCACTGGTTTTGTTGGTGCGACTTCTTTGTCAGACTTCACAACTGGTTTTGGGGGCTCTGGCCGTACTGGTATTGGTTCCGCTGCTCGTAGTTGAAACGTTTTCCAACTCACTTTCATTCGCTCGGCGTATGCCGCATTTACTTTATCTCGAAAATCCGCGTACTCACGATTTTTTGAGTTCGCGAACTGATTAAATTGTTGCTGCATGCTGTTTCGAATGGAATCAAACTTGTTGTTCTGTCCGTAAGAGATAGTAAACAGAATGGAGAAAAAGAGGCAGATGAATAAACGTTTCTTCATTGTGTCATTCAATAGGTTCTAAAATTATTGGTACATAGCGTCGCTCACCTGGTTGAACACTTTCAACATGAACTGCATTTGCGCAATATCCTTTTTTTTGAGCTAGCACTCTATATTGATTATAAGAATTCGGTGCGTGCACGGCGGTTATTTCAAAAGTACCATCATTACCAGCGATAATTTGTTGACTTCCTGGCTGAACCACCACCAAAGCTCCTTTAATGGGGGCATCTGTGCTTGAGGACATTACCACTC
>JBGUHW010000128.1:0-20377 GCA_045112395.1 Bacteroidales bacterium | reverse complement strand
GATGGCAATACATGGTATAAAGTTCTAGATACATCAGAACCATTATTATATGTATCAGAAGGATTTGACAAGTTAGCCAAATCATATACATATCCTACAGTAGTATATTGCGAGCTGCTTGTCCATGCATAGTCATAACCAACACCAGGCAGGTTGTGAGGATCACTACCATCACATATCTGCGCAGAAGTAAGGGATGATGACTCACTAACATCATAGAAATCCGGTTCACCAAAGAATATTCTTCTATATGAACTGGTTTCCTGATATGAAGAAACTACGCCATTTCCACCATATACATAATCGAGGAAATATTCTGCCGCTTCCTGCGACGAGAAAGAGTATGCATTTGCTTCTGTTGCAGTGTCACGTGAAAGCCATACAACATAAATAGTATCACCAGAGCTACCAGAAACTTCGTATCCTATTACATAATATGGGAATGAACCATACACGCCAAAATCATAACCAGGATAATAACGCGATAGGAAATCATCAATAAAGTCAAATGCATCATCAGCGCTTTCGAAAGAAGCCAGATAGTAAGTACGTCCATCTTGTGTATAAGTATCATTCTGATCATAATACAATTCCTCTATTCCCAACATATACATTCCCGTATACCAGCTAGTTGCCGATGAACCTATATGCCAACGAGTTTCAGTTGTTCTGTCTGGCCAAACATAGGTATACGGATCAATTGCATTATCACTATAAACGCCACTAGTATTATCACTACTAAAATAGTCGGGAAGTATTATTGCAGAACGGCGAACACCATTATGCTCCGGACAAGAAATCTTTATCTGTACATCGCCGATAAATGAATGTTCTGTGTTTAGCCTGATATACTTTATTGCATCTGTATTTGTTACCAGAGCGCCATCGTCAAAATCGTAGAATGTAACATCAGATGTATAGCACTGAGTTGTACAATTTATACCGTCTGGGATAAAAGTGGTTTCGGAATGACCAAGTGATGTTTCGATTGTATGAGGCTCGGAATTGACCTCAATATCAGAACCATTTCCGCCGATGGTAATTTGACGGCTGTCGCCGACACAAATCTGGCCAAGGGCATATTCGGTAAGGTTTGTTGTAAGTCCACCCGAAACACGGATTCTACCGTATGCCACAGAAGAACATTGTCCTTGGGAAACTGTAAGCGAGACATCGTAGCCCTGCACATCACCTGGAGTATATGATGCATTCTGTGTATTTACCACGTATGGAGGAACACCGCCATGAGGATTAATGCTCCACCTCCACGATGGATTGGTGTAACCTGTCTGCGTACCACCCATATTGACGCCATGACCAAGACATGCATCGAAATAATATCTACCATCAATAATCTCATCATAGCCTGTCATTGCAACTGTTGCATCTGGACAATCTATTTGACATTCGGGAGCATCAATATATGTTATTCTCTCACAATTGGTGGTCGAAGACATGAATGTAGCCGTTATAGTATGCTGCTGATTATTGCCAGGAAGTCCTGTCAGCGAATATGAGATAGGGCTAACAAAAGGCGGTGTAAATACCTGCGACACATTACCATCAGTAATTGTCAGTGTACCATCTACAGGAGGATCGGTAAAGTTTATATTACCGCTCACCGAGAATGTTCCACCAGAACACTCACTAATATACGGAGTAGTAATACTCGTTATATTACAATCGTTAACTATGGTACAGTCTGAACGACCAGCATTGGGATCATTGATATTCGTTTGGGTAAACGAAATCGTTCCATCGCAATTCCTCCAGTTACCAATAGCAACAACATAAATTTGACCCTCTTGTGCTGGTGCAATCTGAAGATACTCGGTATCTGATGTTGATGTTCCATAGTCAACTAGATTTCCGCATGGTTGAGCCAAGGTTGTTACATTACATAGAGGAGATGATGTAGCGGAATGCAGAGTTGGTTCTGTAGTTGTATTTGACACATGATCTTCTTCGTTAGAATAATAATAATATCCATTTGCAGCATCATCCGTCAAATCATTTTGGATATCACATGTAGGATCTGAGAATGGTCCCCAACAAGCGAAATCGACATCACCGCAACTTGACGCTATTTCCATTTCAATCGGTCCAGACTGAGATATACGCAGATACCACCATGTAGGATTTCGCGTATAATACTGACACAAACCAGAAATTGAAGTCGGATTACTCTGGGATTCTACTATCAAATCGTAGCCACTATTATCGTTTGAAGCACAAAAAGCCATAGCCGACTCACAATCGGGACTACCAGTAATCTCCTGAGGCTCATCTGTATAGCGAGCATAAAGAGTTACATCGGCACAACCCAAATCAATAGTAGAACCGGCTAAATATTGGGTTCCTGTACCATTCGAAGCTGTATTCCAACCGAGGAAATTCGGCAATGATGAACAGGTAGGTTCTGTAGAAGTTACTGTTGCAGATGTTCCTGTTACGCTTGCAGGAGCCGCACTTGCCGTACCCGTACAAGCTGCAGATGTGTTGTATGTCAACCTATGTGACGAACCTACAGTAACGGTATACGAACCAGCAGCAGAACAATAACCACCCGCCGAATTTATTCTCGCCGTAATAACTGCAGTTCCTGCTGAATGTGCAGTTACAACTCCAGATTGCGAAACTGTTGCCACACTCTCATTCGATGACGTCCATGTAATAGTTCCCGACGAACTGCCAGCACTAATTACAGGATTTTGAGTAGTCGTTCCAGTACAACTTGCTATATTTACGTTAGAATTATTGAAAGTAAGCGTTCTAGATGTACAGTCTGAATCAATGCAGAATTTAATATTAGGTCTTACAGACGCTACAGTTCCTTCAGCAGAAGGATAATTGCCGGAACCTAAGGACACCGGACTTCCAGTAACATTATAATACCTTGTCATAGAACTAACAGATGTACCATAAAAATCGCAATCGTACGAACCTGCTGACAAAATTGGTATTGATGTATTGTTAAAAGCAACAACTATATTGCTTACTCCATCCCACATGAAACTACCATTGAGATTAATTGTAACCCAGGTATAAGAATCTTGGTTATAATTGTATGTTATAGTTCCTTGGTATACCTGAGACACCGCTTGCCAAGCTGTTAATGTGGAAGCACTAGTAGATCCCATATATATGGTCGAAGTTTCGGTAAGGTTACGCCATGTACTGCTGTATAATCCATAATATTGGAAGGAAATACTTGTAATATCGCCCGCAGCACCACCAGCAGCAATGATTTCGCTGGCAAGATACAACTGTTGCGAATAACTATAGTACGAATTAAAATATGTAAAAATAGGAGCGTATGAAGTTGTAGAAGACCCCGTACCAACCACCATGCATCCGTCGGTTACATTAACAACTAAATTCAACTCTTTTTCGCAATAGTCAGAATTTGATGGAGTGTAAGTTATTTTTATCGTTGTCGTACCAGTAGACACAGCAGATACCCTACCACTCGCATCTACAGTTGCTACACCTGAATTGGATGTCTGATACGAAAGAGTGCCCGATGGCGTAAGCGTATTGGTTAGGTAATTGGAAATATTAAAACTTCCACTCTGAGTAATATTTACAGGATTCTGACTAAGCGAGAAATTACCCGATGGCTGAGTACAAGCATCGCAATCAGCTGTTATTGTGGCAGCCCAACCAGCTGCAGGGGTTGAACTATCAGAATTCCAAACAACCGTCATTGTTCCAGAAGTCGCCGTATAATTAGTTCCTAAATTCAATGTTCTGGTTGAACATCCAGTCTGTCCAGTCACAAGTACAGTCCCGTCTGTACCACCATCATATATTGTTATATAATCCCAATTAAAACAACTAGAAGAAGATTCAGTCGTAAAAGACGAAAAGTTTATAATTATATTTCCATCTGCTGTAAATGTTGCTGTATATGTCTCGCTAATGGCATAATCACCGTCTTCTCCTCCTGAATCATAGAAACAATATGTTGTTCCACAAGCAATCGCCTGACTTAGATTATGGTCCAAAATAATCGATTGGGTACAACTAGCTGGAGGATCATCAGGTGGTGTTCCTGGAACTGTAAAGCTAAAATCATCTACATAAAATTTATATTTATCATTAGAGGTTAATTTTAATGCTACATATTTTGTACCTGCAGGGAAATCTGTAGAATATAAATTCCAAGCATTTGATCCACCCGGAATTGTAACTTCACTTTCCCATGTATAGTTATTCATATTTGTCGCATTATTACTAGTTGAATAACCTATACAAAATGATTCAGCAAAACCTGCATTAGGATTTTTATAATAAAATTCTACA
Source organism: Bacteroidales bacterium (assembly GCA_045112395.1). GTDB lineage: Bacteria > Bacteroidota > Bacteroidia > Bacteroidales > ML635J-15 > Bact-19. The sequence goes on along the minus strand of JBGUHW010000128.1, from coordinate 16,072 downwards.
TGAACGCCATTATCTGTTCCCGTCAATCTAGGAGATATTAAATATTGGGGTGGATTTGTTGTATAATAGAAATAAAAGCCATAAGAACCATCGTGATGAGAATCTGTATTTATTACAGATCCAGAAACACAATTGTTCAAAGTCCATCCCGCTGCTGACAAATCGTTATTTTCGAAACCGTATGAATAAGGCAGGGCTTCCTGTCCATAAACCTTGCCATCCCAAGTAATGCAACAAACAAAAGTCAATACCGCCCACAATATACGAATAGGCATTACCTTATTGATAAAGATATGGTAAATATTTTTCATAGCCGTATGTTTTATTTGTTATTACTATTATTGTTATACTTTGCTGGAGAAACCTGCTCAGTGTTCTTGATGCTCTGGTTTTCCTCAACTGATTGCTGTTTTACAGGCCGTGGTTCTGCCTGCATCGCACGCAAACTGCTTGATTTTTTTTCAGGATTACTTAACTGCGAAACTCTCATTTCGGACGAAGACGAAACTTTTGCAACTCCGTCGTTTGCCTTATGAGGCGTTACCTTGACATTAGAAGGCTGCTTTTCGTAGTCCTGAGGCGATGGTGGCGGATAATCACCGATCTTGTCCTTGTACTCTTTCAAAGCATCGTTAACAGCATCCACTATCATATCGGGATCAACACTTTGCAAAGCCTCGTACATAAATGTCTCTCCGTTCCTGTATATCACGACTCTATTTACATCCGGATTTTCGAGTACCATCTTTGTAACGAACTCACGCATTTCGGGCGAGTTTGGAAATCCCGCCATCTCAAAATATGTGATACGAGTACCGTTATCATAAACTTTGGTAACACCGCTGTCAGAAAGCTTAACTTGAGCTAACAACGACACATTAGTCGTTAAGATTATGAATAATCCTAATAAATATCTCTTCATACTCTACTTCTTTTCTTAAACAATAATATAACAAAACTACTCTAATCTTCTACATCATCCGAACGAATACAATCATTCCAAAATGACCAACAAATGTAAATAATAAAATTAAGACTGCAAACAAAATATTAAAAAAAATTTAAAAGAGTTTGAAATAGCAAGAAATACAAGAGGATGAAGAGATAAAAAAATCTGCCGAGATTCGGCAGATTTTATCTACTATTTAATGATGTCCGCTAAAAAACATAATAACGTATATAATTACTATATTATCAATCATTTACACGATAATATTAATAAAGGAGACTTGTCATTTCGAAAGCTAGTCGTAACACACGATACGGAACGAGGAGCGTTGTGAAGACTGCTATCCGTAATCTCCTACAATATTACAAATCAAGGAGATTCCGTATAAGTGAACTCACAAGCAACGTCCCTTATGCTGTTCGTTCTACTTTACGGAATGACTTTTCCTTTTTTAGCGGACAATAATGATCTACTATTGTGATTGCAACGATGCGCAACATATAAAAATAGCGGCACAATGCATTGTGCCGCTATAAAAGATTATTATTCATTGTCAATTTTTACAGATGCCGAAACAAGTTCAGCATGACATAGGGTGAGCATTATTCATTGTTCATTGTACATTATCCATTGTACATTATCCATTGTCAATTGTACATTATCCATTGTCAATTGTTTATTCAACCACGAACCTTTCAACCAGAACCTTGTCGCCCGAAACGAACCTTGCAAAATATACTCCCGGTCGCAGGTCGTGATAAAATTCCATCGTCATTCCTTCGTCAACACAAACATCGCGCTCCTCAATGATGGCTCCTGCTGCATTTACAAGCTGATATACTACATTGCCGCTTATTCCTGCAAAATCTACCAAGAACCGTCCATCGTTAGGATTAGGATATAGCGATGTCTTCATACTGATTTCATCTTCTATATCTACCGCAATATGCCTGAATGTAACATGGAAAGTGTGGTTGGTATTTACATCAACAAATTCGTATGTATTTCCATCTGGAACAATATACTCTCCATCAACGAAAACGCTATCGATTTCATATCCAATATACGGATTGAAGGTGAATACCTGAGTAGCACCTGGCTCTACCTCAACTTCTCCCAATGGTGAAAGTTCGCCATGAGGTCCTGCTGTCGCCATTATGAAATATACCAATGGCCTGAATGAAACATAAATGTAATGATTTTCTGTCACATTCTCAAACCTGTAAGTATTGCCTTCCGGCAAGAATCCCTGTCCATCGACAACCACCCTATCAAGCATATACCCGTCGTTAGGAACGAATGTAAATTCGATGTCGTCGCCATTGAGGACATACTGGGTTCCGTTGGGACTGATAGAACCATTTGCTCCCGAAACAGCCGTTATCGACCACATCGGCAACAAGTCGAAATTAACCCTAACAACATGGTCTTCAAGAACATTCTGCAAAGTATACGAATTATCTGAGAACTCAACACTTATGCCATCGACAAGCACTTCCGAAACAATATATCCTACACTAGGCGCAAAAGTGAATGTTATGTCGGAGCCTTCGTCAACCACCTGTTCGCCAGCAGGGGCTATGTTTCCATGGTCTCCAGCAATGGCAGTTACAGTATGTTTGTATGCCTCGAACGATGCCGATATAGTATGGTCGGAAATAACATTCTCGAACTGATACGAATCGGCGACATCTACAGCTTCGCCATCGACAATCAAAGATGAAATGTAGTAGTGTTCATCTGGTATAATCTGGAAAGTCTGGTTTTCGCCATCAACAACGCGAACCCTACCGCTTGGCGATATACTTCCGTGCCCACCAGCCGTTGCTGTAATTTCATGCCTAATAATATTCATAGGTATAAATATCGCCACTACTGCATGATCGGAAGTTATGCTGTCGAATGAATATGTATTGCCGTCAACCTCCTGTACCATATTATCAACCAAGAGATTGAGCAGTTCGTATTCCTCATCGGGCACAAACTCCAACGTGAGGTCGTCGCCATGATTTACAATTATCGAGCCGCTTGGTGTAATAGTTCCACCTTGTGCGTATGCTACTACGGTATATGTATTTATGGCAAATTCTGCATGTATTGAATGTTCCGCAGCGACATTTACGAAAGTATATATGCCACTTGAAACAGCGCTAGGAACATTTTCGCCATCTACAGTTACCGACTCGATATGATAACCAGCATCGGCAACAATATGGAAAGTTTGGTCGGATCCGTTTGCCACCGAAATATCACCATTTGGTGTTATAATACCATGTTCACCAAACGAAACTGCAATCGGGTAATATACATTCTCAACAAATGAAACACGCACTGCATGATTTGCCGTAATATTCTCGAAAGTATAATTGTATCCGTTTGCAATAAGTTCTTCCATTGCATCTGAACCATCAACAACAAACTCATGAATGAGGTAGCCTTCCTCCGGAATTACCGAAATTGTGAGACTTTCGCCATCCTCTACAACGACATCGCCACTTGGTGTAACAATGCCGTTAGCACCAGCAACCACACGAACAGTATGGTAAATAATTTGGTCGAAAGTTGCATGTATTGTATGCGATGCATCTACATTCTCGAAAGTGTAAATGTAACTTCCATGTTCCAGTTGCTCGGCAGTACCATCCACAATCACATCGCCAGGGCGATATCCCTCATCGGGGATTATTACAAACGATACTGTATCGCCACGGTCGGCAGATGTAACACCTTCGGTAACAATACTACCACCTTCGCCAGCCGATGCCGTAAAGGTAAAGCGTTCTGTAAATGTTGCTACCAGTGTATGCTCTGCATTCACATCTGCAAGAGTGTAGATTCCGTTAACTACATCATCCGAAACATCTTCGCCATCAAGCATCAATGAAAGCAAATCGTTGTATTCATCGGGCATAATGACAAATTCGGCGCTTTCGCCAGGAGCAACCTCTACCCTACCATCAGGAGAAATTGAGCCATTTCCAACAGATGAAACATTTATAACATAGTCGGAAACATAAACTCTGAAATCATCGATATACAAGCGATACATATTTGGTTCCGACTGACACACAATTGAAATTTCTACAAGCTGTCCAGCAAAATCGGAAAGGTCAACTGGTCCGTATGTCTGGTATGTTTCGTTGGTTACAGTCAGCGAATCCAATCTAACCATGTCGGTTCCATTTGATACATATACCGAGAAGGTTTCCGGATAGGAGAAATTGCCTGCCCTATACTTGAATTCCAACTTGGCATTCTGAAGAATCTGCAATCTAGGAGAAACAAGCTCGTCATCAGCTTGATTTGTGCGAGAGAAGTTGTAAACGGCCTCGCCATTTGCGATAGACCAAGTCCTATTATCATAGTTGTTACTATATATTTCCCAGCAATCAACAGCAGAGAAATCCTGCTCGTACGGGAGCGTAAACACACCACAGGCAGTCTTTTCCGTCCAGTCTGTTGCCCCACAATTCGACTGAACATATATATAATAGTAGGTATAAATATCCCAACCATTAATTACCGACTTATGTGTCGAATCAGGTTCAATCATGCCCTCAAACAAGTCTGCTGTTTCTATATCAGGATCAATAGGCTGAGAAGAAATCTTCAAGTTGTATGAAGTTTCGTTGTACGCTGGATATAAATACATTACTGCCGAATCGTTATATGCAAAGAAATATATATCATCAGCATCCGGATTCGGACAGTAGTTTTCATCAAGACCAACATTTACAGTCCAAGTCTTTGATGTTACACCATCCTCGGCAGTAACTATATATTCGACTGGTTCCGAGAAATTTCTCCTTACGCCCGACTGTACATTGACAGTAGCATTTTCCGAAATTGTGAAGGTCGGAATATAAGACATATAGTTAGATACTTCAGCGACAAATACCGATATGGTAGCATTTTCCGAATCAATAATCGATTCTGATGTCTGCTCTGGAATTTCGAAGGTAAGGATTTCCGCTTCCGTGCTCATTGGTCTCAACAATATATTGTCTATTGCACATTCGCGATAGCCATCAAATACAAAGTCGAACTGACCGATTCCCGAATACTGCGGAACTGCAACAAACACTCTCTCCATTCCGTTTTCGGCAGCATTCTGTATAGAAATACTACTTATAGTTTCTGTTGTCTCGGTGATAAACTGCACGTGCAGCAAATCCGATTGCGAAACATTCAGTGTCGACCGCTTGACATCGAACTCAAGCATATATCTTTCGCCAGTGAAATTGAAACTCGGCGACAACAGATGCGTAACGCTCTGTCTCGAGCCTGTTGGCTTGTAGGCAGCGCCATTGCTTACCAACCAAACCATATTTCCATTGCCAGTCGACTTCCAGCAATCGGGCAATGTGCCATCAAGCACTGCAAATGCTTCGCTATACGGCAAATCAAGTGGCAAGCAGTTAGTTGTAGCCTCAATGGTCGTGCTGTACCAGTCGCTTTCCATTCCTGCAACGCACACACCCTGAATCTCTGCCGAAATGCTATAAGTTACACCAGACTGAAGTCCCGTTAGTGTCAACTGAGGTTCGTCAACCGAAGTTTCAACCATATCGCCACCATTGAGCGAATACCTTACTGTCCAAGTTCCCTGAATTGCATTTGCATCTGACCAAGCCAAAACAACACTGTTCTCGCCTTCCGACTCAACAACAAGATTGCTCGGGGCAAGGCAGTCAACGGTCTTCTCCACTTTCAGGTGGTCAACATATACGCCACCTGCATTGTTTGCCTTTCCGACAAGTATCACATAACTTATACCGACCAATCCCCTTGTATTGAACGAGTAGTTATACCAGCCAGGTTCTAATTCAAAGCCAACAACATCACTTCCAGCCTGATAATTCTTCGATACAAAGCCAAGCAACTGCGGATTTCCGTTAACGACATCGGGATAAGAGTTCACCCATATCTCGACGCCTTCGTCCTCCGAAGCCTCCGACGTTGCAGAGCGATATACATCAAGGCTTACATCGTAGCCGTTGAGACTTTCAGTAAAGAGCAATCCCATCGATACCAGATTGTGAACAGAACCTGCCTTGGTATCGGCAAGCATAGCCTTAGGTGTTGTGTTGTCGCCAGTAACAGAAGCCGAACGCATCCATGCACCGTTTGCATAGCCAAGTCCAGCTCCCGAACCTGCAGCAGTTCTTTCCTGCGACCAGCACAATGGCGGGAATGTTTCTCCATTAAAGTTCTCGACAAACGGGAACTCCCTGACTATTGTACATTCGGTAGTAATATCCAGTTCGGCAAAATCAGAATATGAGCCACCACATATCGAACGCACCCTTACATTGTAGGTGGTCGAATGTTGCAAACCTGTCAATGTCAAAGTTGGCTCATCAACGGTAAGCGAAGTGTATTGCGATTCAGCGTCCCTCTTGTATTGAACCTGCCACTGCGACATATTGAATCCTTCCCACGACAATTCTGCATCCACATCGGTGATCTCGACAACTGCAAAATCCTCTGGCATCTGGCAGGAACCAATAGTAGACGTTGTGATTTGCGTCCAGTTGCTATTGCCTGTCGCACCACAATTAGCACGTACATAAATGTCGTAGCGTGTTGATTCCTGAAGTCCCGTAATAGCATAGTTCGGTTCACTTACAACAACTTGCGTACCTTCAGCATCTATATCAAAGCCTTCCAAACCATATTTCAATGTCCAGTTGTCGCCAACATTGTACGATGTCCAAGCAACATCAAGTTCATTCTGCAACCTTGTTGCGTGCAAATCGTCAACATCATAGCAATTTGATATCCGCGTTATCTGAATCTGGTATTCAAGATATTCGGTGTTGGCATCAACTATCACATAGGAAGAACCTGCCGGCAAGTCAACCGTCAAGGTTTCCGAGCCGGAAATATCTGTCTTGTAGTCAACGATGTACGAAGCAAGCGTTCCACAAGAATTCATTACAAACACATTGAATATATCCGTAGTCGAAGAAACAGATATATTAAGCCTCATCATATATGGCAAGTCAATCCTATATACAGCATCGTTACCTTCAAGCACAAGCGGATTCTCAAGATTATAGGTATTGTACATATTGTACAATTCACCAGTAGTAGATGAATGTGAGTATGGCAAATCGTTCTCGGCATCAACAACATACGGATTAATGCAATCGGCGCCAAGTGGAGAATCTCCATAGACGACATTCACAGTCCAGTACTTAATAGATCTGTCTTCTGCAGTTACAAAAAACTGCCGTGGCGATGAGAAATTGTAAGTCGTACCATTGTTATGATTGATAGTTGCCAAGTTTGAAACAACAAATGTCGGACTTACAGCAGTAATGTCGTACATACGGCTGATAACCGCATCAACAGTTGCATTTTCAGAATCGATGTCAACGCTTAACAAACCGTCAGTCCAGAACGAAAGTATTTCTGCCTCAGAAGAAACAGGAAGCCTATTCGCAATTACCATCCACTCCTGTTCGGTGCCGTTCTCGGCTGTCACAACGTAAACGAACGGAGTGTTAAGTTCGATGTACGTATCCGATTCGGGACTTATGGTAGCTGCATCAGACACCACTACCGAAGGCTTGACAGCGCCCAAGTTCATAGAATACGGAACACTGCATGTTACAGTATGGCTGTCTGTGTCAATTTCAGCGTCAATCATACCAGGAAACATAAACGAAATTATATCGTTTTCCTTTGACAACGGTACAATTGCAAGATTATCAACTGCAGCAGGAGGATTGTATGTGTAAGAATAACCAAACTGATTTTCCCATAAGAAGACCAGATAATAATCTCCTTCGGAAAGCATTGCTACATTACTCGAATAACGCTCCCAGTCTACACGATATTCTAATTTCTCAGCAACATAAATCCATGAATTCGAACTGTTATAGCCGCTGCGACCTGTAAATGTAGGATTTGCCGATGCTGGCACAACATACACTCTCAAGAAATCACTACTATTGCCATAACACTTCCAGTCGAACGAAACATTCGCAACCGTCATTTCGTCGATATGGAACTTACAATATGCGTATGAATAACCAGTAGAAGCACAATTGTATGTGTTCGACATACCTCCATTTTCCGAAACATATAGCGACCTGTCGCCACTTTGTGCAGTAGCCGTTCCCACATACCAGCCATTGGTCTGGTTGCTGATATTCCAGCCATCAATTTGGTCACCTTCAAAGTTTTGATAGTATGGCAAAGTCACCAATGCATTTTCCGGCGTATGGAATACATATTCCACCCATTCGCTAGTTTCGCCCAATGCACAATTAGAAGATATGTATGCGTAATATGTCTGTCCTGCCGAAAGTCCCGACTTGGGATAATAATTAGCAGTAATATTTATAATGTCGGCCGAAGCAAGTTGAGCGTCGGTCATCGTCGACTGCGAAATGTAAATATTATAGTTGTCGTACTGGTATGGTTGTCGCCAGCTAAGGAAAACAGAATTCGGATTTACCACAGCAGAAATTCCATACGGAGGTTCACAAGGTGGCAAAGTAGTAAAGTCGGATGCTCTAAACCAGATACCTTGGTCTGAAGCAGAGCAGTACGGCCTTATGTATGTATGGTAGGTTGTATTCTCATCAAGCCCTGTTACTGTATACGGACTCGAAGATACAAGAATTGGAGCTTCTGAAGCCGACTCTGGAGAATCAGCTTCGGTAACAAGAATCTGCCAACGCGTAGCAGGTCCTTCAGTCGACCACGATACATCAACAGAAGTCTTACCTACATTGTATACATCAACATTACCATAAAATACACAGTTGGTTATATATGCTACACTTATATTATCAACAGCTGCCGGAGGATCGTGCCTATCGCGATCATAATTCTGCCAGTTAAATACCAGATAATAATCTCCAGATGTAGTAATATTCAAATCATAAGTATTTGTCTGCCAGTTTGTTCCAGCACCAGACACATAAGCTTCAGACAGAGCCGCTGAAGGTGTAGACGACAAAGGTATCCATCCATTAGGAATTACGCCATTGTCCATGCCGTTGGTATTTCTCGCAGATAAATCCGGATTTAATGATACAGGAACAAGGAATGCCCTCAAGCAATCCGAGTAATAACGACCATAGCACTTCCAATCGAACTGCACCCTAACTACGCCAGTATGGGCTACATTCAAGCGACAGTATGCATACGAACTGCTATATCTATAATTCGCATAATTATTAAGATACCCATAGGTGTAACCATTATCTAACGATATGTAAAGAGACCTTGTACTCTCGCTGGCGACAGCACTTCCGCAATACCAAGCTCTATCATCGTTGTTTATTGCCCAGTTTTCCATCACGCCATCCTCAAAGTTCTGAGTATAAGGCAACGGCATAGCATCCAATTCCGGTGTCGTAAACTGGTAATGTACCCATTCACCGTACTCGCCATTACCGCAATCGGTAGCAGCATATACGTGGTAGGTATGCCCTGGTGTCAAATCATAATAATACTTATATCTTACCTCACAGTCTGTGTATTCCTCACTTGCAAGTTGCGCATCCGTTTTCTCTGTTTCGGAAAGCACCAAGCGAGTACCAAGCCTATCGTACACAGTATACCACATCACTTTCGCCGAAGTTTTGGAAACCAAGACGTTGAAATCGTAAGGCGGCACACAAGGCGGATATGTTTTGAACCATATATAATTCCACTCGCTATAGTCCGATCCGGAACATTTTGCACGAACATACGCATAATATTCGGTATTAGGTTCAAGTTCATTTATAGTAGTTGAAGTAGTGTTTACCAATATTGGCGTCTCAGTAGCATTTGACGGATTGTCGGCCTGCGACACAAGCACCTCCCACTGGGTAGCAGCCTCATCAACATTTGTCCAACTCACCGTTACCCAAGTCTGTCCATAAGCATCTACACTTACATCCTCAACTGACAAACACGATGGCAAAGTCGAGAACGACCCGCTAATCCAAATGCCCTTGCTCGACTCTGAACAATAAGCTCGCACATACACGTTATAATCAGTTCCTGAGGCAAGATTGTCAACTGTTATAGAAGTACCATCCACAAGAATAGGTGTTTCTGTCGCCTCGTCGGGATTGCTTGCCGTAGTAACCAGAAGTTCCCACTGCGAAATGTCATCGCTGTCGCTCCACGAAACTACAGCCGAAGTCTTGCCAACATCGGAAACACTTACATATCCGTCGTATATACAAGTAGAAACAACCGATACACTTAGATTGTCGATTGCAGCAGCTGGCGGATAACCTCCGCCATAGTCGTTACACCAATAAAATACCGCATAATACAAACCCTCACTCAATGTTACATTTTTTGTAAGCGTATTCCACGAATCAGACCCACTCAACTGTCCATCATCGAGAACAACCCATCCGCCAGGACGATTCCATGAGTAGTAACCTATTCCGTTAGTCTCTCCAGCGTGTAACGATGGATGCGCCGGCACAAAGAATGCTCGCATATAATCGTAATTGCTTTCCCCATAACATTTCCAGTCAAACGTAATATTTACAATACTCGTTTGTTCCAGATTAAATGTGAAATATGCGTATGAAGAAGTTGGTGTATGCGTATAACTATTGGAAACTCCCATATCGTCGGAAATATACAGGGAACGCAAGCCACCGTTGTTCGTAGCCCTTCCTACATACCACCCGTTGGTTCCATTTTCAAACGCCCAATTGGCAGCGTATTCACTTTCATAATCAACATAATATGGCAATGTCACAGGTGTCGGTAGTGTTTTAAAGCTTACGCTTTCCCATTCGGAATAGCCATACGCGCCACAATCGGTACGCACATATGCATTATATTGCGTATTGGATGTCAGTCCCGAAACCGTTGCCGTAGTACTATTGACTATCAATGGCGTTGCTGTTGACGGATCGTCCGAAGTAGTAACGACCACCTGCCACTGGACTGCATCATCGTCGGAACTTGTCCACGACAAACTTGCCGAGCTGGATGTATATTCCGTGACACTTAAATCCCCGACAGGAACACACCTGTCTAAAGTTCTAAAATGAATGGCATCGCTCCACGGACTTTGGTCAGACGCAGAACAATACGAACGAACATATACATAATAGTCGGTGCCAGAATCAAGGTTTGAAACTGTTGTCGATGTACTGTTTACAAGTACAGGCGTTCCTGTTGGCGATGATGCCGAAGTTGACACCAAAACCTGCCACTGGGTTGCACTACCATTGGGTTGCCACGAAATTGTTGCAGAAGTCTTATCGTATTCGGAAACATTAACATTTTCGGCAGGCAAACATGTTGACACCATTTCTATGCTTATGTTATCTACGGCCGCAGGTGGCTGATTGCCAACACTACCATCATTTTTCCAGAAAAACAAAAGATAATAATTACCACTTTCAAGAAATACCAAGTCTTTGGAACTATGTTGCCAAGTACTCTCGAGATTAAGTTTTCCACCATTTTGCGATACATCAATCCATCCTCTCGGAGTAGTATTCGTACCGCTGTACATTCCATTATCTGAACTAAAAGTAGGATTCAAAGAAACTGGAATCATAAACGCACGGAGCAAATCATAATCTCCTTCGCCATTACAAATCCAATCTAACGACACATTGATTATACAAGGTTCTTCAATGTTCAGCCTGCAATACGCATAAGAATATGATGACGTGCTTTCATTATACAGATTTGACAATCCATTATCATTAGAAATGTACAATGAATACGAACCACCGTTTGCATTTGCAGTTCCTACATACCAGCCGTTAGTTCCATTATTCATTTCCCATCCATCAGCATTTCCGCTCTCAAAGTTCTGAGAGTAAGGCAAAGAAAAAATCGGCGCGGGTGTCGTAAACTGAACGCTAGCCCAAGCACCTACGTCATAATCATTGCACACAGCCCGTACATACGCATAATAAGGTGTTGTCGGAGACAAACCTGTTGCCGTATAACTGCCTGTGGTAACAATTACGGGCGATACCGATTCCAAATTGCTTGCGCTCATTGGTGTAGGCGACACATACACCTGATATGACGAAACTGAACCTGTATATGCCCACGAAATATTAGCTTGGTTTGCTGCTGCCGAAGCATTAAGATTAGTAACTGTTCCACATGCACTAGCGGTAACAAAACTAACACCGCTACTCCAAGCGCCATAAAGATTGTCGGTACAATAACTACGGATATATGCATAATAGCGAGTTGCCGGAGAAAGACCGCTTACTGTATGTGTTGTCGATGTCATAGCAACTGGCGATTCGGTTGCCGTAGCAGGATTCGAGGAAGTCGAAACCAGAATATCGTACTTAACACCATCGCCAGATGTCCGTGTCAATAATGCAGCGCTGCTTCCGTGAACATCAACGCTTAATGTACTCGTCTTATCGCACGCTGTAACAAAACTTACAGCATTGCTCCATGCACCATGCCTATATTCGGAGCAATAGCTTCGTATGTATGCGTAATATTGTGTAGCCGGCGTAAGCCCGGTTATTGTCTTGGTTGTCGAGGTCATCTCGACTGGCGATTCGGTTGCTGTTTCCGGGTTTGACGAAGTAGAGACAAGAATGTCGTACTTCACACCACTGCCCGATGGGCGGGTAACTACAGCCGATGTTGTCATAACCGAACCTACGCTTATTGCAGCAGTAGCCGTACATGGAGCAGCAACTTCTATGTCGTCGACAGCAGCTGGAGGCTGCGTTCCTTGAGAATTGTCATTTTTCCAATAGAATACTAGGTTGTATTCACCAGCAGTTGAGACATTTACAGTCCGTGAATTTACCTGCCAGTCTGATTGCAAGTTCAATTTTGAACCGCCATCCACTGCAATCCAATTAGTAGGAGTATTCGATGTTGTTATACCATTATCATTTCCGGCATTAAGTGTTTCCACAGAAACAGGAACAAGGAAAGCTCGCATATAGTCATAAGTGCTCTCACCATATCCTTTCCACTTGAACGATACCACATAGTCGCCAGCGCTTGCAAATGTAAGATTTCGATATGCATATACATAAGAAATTGCATTAGGAGTAGTAGTTATTTTAATCGTGTAAGCATTTGAAGAACTGTCATTGGTGATATACAGAGAATTGGACGAACTGCTTGATGTTGAATTTCCTATCATCCAATAGTTTGCCTGAGTGCCGTTTGCAAAAGACCATGGTCCAGATTCCGAATCTGTATCAAAAGAGCAGGTATATGGAATTGTGGCTGGCGCAACTTGAACACTAACAGCATAACCAGACGTTTCCGTAGTTTTAAAATTATCTGCTACAAGATAATAGGTTGTACCGCCAGTCAAAGATACAGTTTTTGTTCCACTACCCCAACAACCACCAACGACATTTGTTCCTGAATTTCCAAACGAAGACATCAAGAAGAAATCCGGGTCGCTTGAAGTTTGAGTCGCCGTAAAAATATATGAACTAGAAAATTGTGGAGTGAAAGAAAATACCTGTTCCTCGCCATATTCGTTGTAAGAACAACCTGCGTATGTTTTCCATACACCCAAGGTTCCCAATGTCCCTGTATATGTAAGGCCAAGTTCCATAGGGATAACACTCGGATCAAACAAATAGTACCTGTTTGCATCGGGCCAAGTAGACGCTGCTATCGATGCATTATCCTGTCCACTTGTATAATGTGTCATAACGTGAGAAGCACTAACAAGGATAATATCATTAGCGCCAGTACACATACCTACCTGACGGGCAACACAAGGCAATACTGACGGAACCGTAGATGGGTAAACAATCAATATCCTGTTGGACCTTTCATACAACTGCACCTGCCATGAGTATATGTATCCTCGCGATTCCGACCTATAAGTGGATGTCGCAAACTCGACTACACAAACCCTGTTTGGTGAAGTACCAAACAACTGATACTTTACATATCCACCATTAGCCGACGATGGCAAATAACCATCACACCCGAAAAAATTAATTTTCGGAGAATTTACAGAAGCTTTACTACTTGAGAAAGGAGTAGTATATGAACCCGTGCCAGTTGCCGTCGGGCCAAACCTCAAATTGCCATCTGAATTTACCGAAAACTGCGTATAATTTGTCCCTGCAAACGTAAATGTAAAACCAATATTCTGGACAGATGATGCACAAGCGTCACCTTCCGTCGAAAGAATCGTTGTTGGACTCGACAATGTCTTCCACATATTATCGTCCGTACCTGTAGCAAACTTATAGTCAGCCAATGTCTGTCCGAATGCAGTCGTACCACAAAGCACCACTGCCATCAAAGCCAAAATACTTAAACGTATTTTATTTCTCATATCAATAATTTTTTATTCGTTTCAAAACCTAAAATCCGCGAGGCATGCATCAAAAAGGAAACAATACCTCTAATAAATATAAAAACGCGCAAACATACAAATTCGGATTCAATTTTACAAGAAAAAATTAAGAAATATACCTTATTTAAATTAAAGAGGATTTTCCGAATGACAAATAATTCTGTAGAATCGCGCCATGGCGCGTCTCCACAGAAACGCCGCAGGCATTGAAACATGAAACGTTAAACCAGAAACGTTAAACGTTGAACCAGAAACGGCGTAGCCATTGAAACGGCGTAGCCATTAAACGAGAAACCAGAAACCAGAAACGTGAAAACAACACAAAATCCTCACCCTTCAAAACCGATTTTTAGTCCCAGACAAGCGAAAATCTTTCGTCCCACACGAAAAGCTTCGCCCCTTATTTTGAAATTTCGCCCCTAAAAATGGACTTTTACAACTGAAACACAGCGCAATGCCACATTTATTTTATCAGCACTTTTAAAGTATATTCCTTTGCATCGCAAAATTCAAAAACAATTATTTAAATAAAGGAAAAATGATAAAGGAATTATTTGTTGATTATTACAAGAACGCAATTGTAAACAACTGGGATCTTCCTGCATTGCAGGATTACGACAACAAAGAATCAGTAATCACTTTCGGAAAATTAGGCAACAATATATTAAGGTTGCACAAATTATTCAGCGACTGCGGAATAAAGGAAAACGACAAGATTGTGCTAGTTGGAAAAAACTCCGTGAACTGGGGATGCGTATACCTTGCAGCAACAACATACGGTGCAATAATCGTTCCTCTACTTCAAGACTTCACACCTAAAGATATATACGCGCTGACAAATCATTCAGATGCTCGTTTGGCTTTCATTTCCGAATACATCTTAAATAAGATGGATGTCAGCAACTTCACAATCGTTGAAGAAATATTCAAGCTCGACAATTTTGAATCACATTTCGTACGCAACGGCGAAAAGCACATCTACGACAAAAACATGCCGGAAGTTACAGCTAAGGATTTCACATTGCCAACACTTCCAAACGACAAGTTAGGCGTAATCCTCTATACATCAGGCACATCTGGCAGTCCTAAGGGCGTAATGCTGACACTCAACGCACTTGCTGCAAATATAAAGTTCGCACGCGAGAACATGTTCCTCGTAAGTGGCGACAAACTGGTTTCGTTCTTACCATTGGCACACTGCTACGGCTGTGCATTCGACTTCCTCTACCCGCTCACCGAAGGTTGCCACATCATCTTCCTTGGCAAACTGCCTTCACCGCAGGTAATACTCAAGGCATTCGGAGAATACAAGCCACGACTGATCCTTTCGGTTCCGCTGATTCTCGAAAAGATATACAAGGGCAAGATTAAGCCGACACTTGAAAAGCCAGCAATTAAGTTCATGACCAAAGTTCCAGGACTTCGTAGCCTCATCTACAGCAAGATACGCAAGACTCTCGAAGAAGCTTTCGGCGGAAACTTCATCGAACTTATCCTCGGTGGAGCAAAGGTAAACCGCGAAGTAGAAACTTTCCTCAAAAAGATAGGCTTCCGCTTCACAGTAGGTTACGGCATGACCGAATGCGGACCTCTTGTAGCATACAGCAGTTGGAAAACAAACCCAATATACGCAGCAGGCAAGCTGGTTGACTGCCTTGAGGCAAAAGTTGAATCGAGCGCTCCAGGCAAAATCGGAGAAATTCTTCTTCGTGGCGAAAACATAATGTCGGGATACTACAAGAATCCAGAAGAAACGGCAAGGGCACTCGACAGCGACGGCTGGCTACATACTGGCGACCTCGGCATTATCGACA
>JBGUHW010000127.1:0-2895 GCA_045112395.1 Bacteroidales bacterium | reverse complement strand
CACAGTACGGCTTGGCAGCAATGCTCAAAGCAGCAAACGATGGCACTTTCAACTTCATAAAGGACATCGAGGAATACGGAAAGCGTGCCGAAAGGATGAAGAAACTTTTCGTTGATGCTGGATTCTCAATAGTTTACGACAAGGACATCGACAAGGACTTGGCAGACGGCTTCTACTTCACCATCACCTATAAGGACTGGACTGGTGACAAGTTATTGGAAGAACTTCTTCACTACGGAATCAGCGCAATCACCCTCGACAACACAGGAAGCAAGAAGTACGGTCTTCGCGCCTGCGTATCGCAGATTACGCCAGACAAGATGGAATTGCTTGAAAAGCGTCTTGAAATCTACAAGCAGAACCACTAGGATATGCAGGAACTGTCGCCAAAAAAACAAGAAGTATTCGACCTAATCAAGTCAAACTACAGCAAGACCGTGATTAGGAAGGGTGACATTTATGTTTACGACGGTTCCATCCTTCACATTGTCGAAGAAAAGAAAAAAGGCATAAAGGTTAGCAGCGTCCTGAACATGAGGTACTGGGTGCTGCTGCTTTTTCTTGTCATAACAGGTATCTGCCTAGGAATCATAGGCGTAGCCATCACCGTGATAATTGCAAACCTTATTGCCATCAAAGCAAAAAGGACAAAAAAAGCTAAATTAATCTCAATAATAAACTGATGCCCAAAGTATTAAGGATAATAAACAGGTTCAATCTCGGAGGCCCGACATACAATGTTAGCTACCTTACAAAGTATATGGCTCCCGACTACGAAACCCTGTTGGTCGGCGGAATGAACGACAAGTCGGAAGCCTGCTCCGACTATATTGTACAAAAACTTGGCATTCACGCCATTAAGATTAGTGAAATGATGCGAAGCATCAATGGTTACAACGATGTCGTTGCATACGAAAAAATCAAAAGCATCATAAAGCGCTACAAGCCCGACATTGTCCACACCCACGCATCAAAGGCAGGCGTACTTGGACGACAGGCAGCCATAAGTTGCGGAGTACCAGTGATTGTACACACTTTCCACGGACATATTTTCAACTCATATTTCAACAAATATGTAACCGCCACCTTCCAGAAGATTGAGCAGCACTATGCAAAACGAACCTCGGCAATTGTTGCCATCAGCGACATTCAAAAATACGAACTCTCTGAGGTATACAAAATTGCACCACCAGAGAAATTCCGCGTAATACCTTTGGGATTCGACCTTAACCGTTTCCAGGAAAACAAAGCAATGAAGCGCGATGCTTTCCGCAAGCAGTACGATATTGCCGATGATGAGATTGCGGTTTCAATCGTTGGTCGCCTTGTGCCAGTGAAAAATCACAGGATGTTCATCGATGCCATAAGGGATGTTAAGTCGAAGACCAACCGCAAGGTTCGTGGCGTAATTGTCGGTGACGGCGATTTACGTAACGGACTGCTGGAATATGCAAGTATGCATGGACTTACAGCATCGACACCGGAGCACAAAGTTCCAAATTCCGACCTAATTTTCACCTCGTGGATAAAGGATGCCGACTATGTTTTCGCCGGTTCGGAAATTTCCGCACTGACATCATTAAACGAAGGCACACCAGTATCCATAATTGAATCGCAGGCTGCGAATGTGCCGGTTGTCAGTACCATTGTCGGTGGTATAAGGGATGTAGTTGTAGAAGGTAAAACAGCACTGCTCTCTCCTACCCAGAATGTGGAAGCTTTCAGCGAGAATCTGCTTACGTTGGTCAACAACGAAGAAATGCGAAAGCAGATGTCAGAAGATGGATGGATATTTGTCCGCGACAAATTCCACTACACTCGCCTCGTCAACGATATGAAGAATCTATACGACGAACTGTTAGCAAACAAGAAATAAGAAAGTTTCTAGTTTAACGTTCAAGGTTCAATGTTTCTGGTTGCTAAAACCTGAAACTTGAAACGGCGTAGCCATAGAACGGCGAAGCCCTCAACGAAGTTAAACGCCGTAGGCATAGAAACGGCGTAGCCATTCACAAAAAAAGGACAACCATTTCTGATTGCCCTTTGTCAAAAGTTGTGTTTAATTATTTTCTGTTTTTCAAGAACTCAAGCGACTTGTTCATCAACTTGTACATTATCGTATCGTCCTGAACGATTGGAACTTCCTTGCGGAAATCCTTTACAAACTCCTGAATGAACGGTGACGGCTTGAGCGGCTCACGGAAGTACAATGCCTGGCTTGCGGCAAAGCATTCGATAGCAAGAACTCTTTCTACATTTGCAACCACGCGGAGAAGCTTTGTTCCTGCGTTTGCACCCATGCTTACATGATCTTCTTGCTCGTTTGACGATGACAGAGAATCAACGCTTGCAGGCATACACAACTGCTTATTCTGGCTTACGATAGAAGCTGCGGTATATTGCGGAATCATAAAACCACTGTTGAGACCAGGCTTTGCAACCAAGAATGCCGGCAATCCCCTGTCACCACTGATTAGACGGTAGATACGACGTTCTGAAATGCTACCAATTTCAGCCATTGCAATCGAAAGGAAGTCCATAACTATAGCCAACGGCTGTCCGTGGAAATTACCACCGCTCAATACGAGATCGTCATCAGGGAAAACCATAGGATTGTCGGTAACCGAGTTGATTTCAGTCTCCACAACGCTTGCAACATAGTCCCAAGCATCCTTAGATGCTCCATGAACCTGCGGAACGCAACGGAATGAATACGGATCTTGAACTGTTGTCTTAGTCTGCTTCTGCAATTCCGAACCAGTGAGGTATGCACGAATATTCTGCGCCGTCTTAATCTGTCCCTTGTGCGGACGAATAGTGTGAAGGTTCTCGGTGAAAGGATCAGCAAGTCCGTTGAAACCTTCGAGAGTCTTTGTAGGACTTATATCTGCGTTT
>JBGUHW010000126.1:0-46154 GCA_045112395.1 Bacteroidales bacterium | reverse complement strand
ATTCGGCACGGCACGACTTTTCACCATACGCGGTTCCATAAAAAGGTTTCCCGAATGGTCGGCGCCAAGGAAATCGAGCATTGCAATGTCCTCGTTGTTACGAACGGCAACTATGCCGCATTTTTCTTCGGTCTCTACCCTGCTAATCACCACTGCTGCAGCAGAATCGCCAAAAGTCGTGAACGGAACGAAGTCGCGTTCCTCAAGCAAAAGTTCCGACATAACCTCGGAATGTGCCACAACTATATGTTTTGCATCGGAATGTGCATTGAAATAAGCCAAGGCTGCCTCTATGTTGGAATTGAAACCAACGCAGGCTGATGTGAGCGAAAACGATGGCGACTGTTTTTCTTCGGAGCAAAAGTACGACTTCACAAACTCGGCAATTCCAGGAGCCTTTTGCGGAGCAGTTGCCGTTCCGACAAACCAAGCATCAATATCGTTGCCCGAAAGTCCGCTTTTTGCAAGAGCCTTCTCGACTGCGCCTACGCACAAAGTGATTGTATCGTCGGCATTCTTGTACTGCGAAGCAGCGGGTGGGAACGGCACAACGTGGTAACGCGTCTTGAAGCCCATCTTTGCCTCGGCCATATAGTCGAAAGCCGTTGCGTTAGGATTTTTTGCCTTATATGCAGCGAAATTCTCCGACTTCGCAGCCCGCGATTCGTTAAAACCATCAAGATAGCCAAGACGGATATATTTCAGAATGTCGTCATTTGTAACTTCGTACTTACCAAGCACAAAGCCAGTTCCGGAAAATATAAAACTTTCAGCCATTATTTCTTGGCTTTCTTTTTATCCTTGGTATCAGTTGCGGGAGTCTCGGCTTCTTTCGGTTCGTCCTTGACAATCGTCATCTTTATAATCTTAACATCATCCACAGGACGGTCGGCAACACCAGTTTCAACTGCCGCAATCTTATCGACAACGCCAAGACCTTCAACGACTTCGCCGAATACAGTATATTGATTATCAAGATGTGGAGTTCCTCCGATAGTAGCATAAGCATCGCGTTCCTTATTTGTAAAAGTCTTACCCAATGCCTTTTCAAACTGGTCAAGTTTCATATCGGTATATTTCTGACCCTGAACAATATAGAATTGAGAACCAGAACTTTCTCGCTTTGGATTTACATTGTCGCCAGTACGTGCAGCGGCAAGTGCGCCTTTCTTATGAAAATGCGTAGGATAAACTATTTCTGCAGGAATTGTGTATCCAGGTCCGCCATTGCCGAGACGAGCATTAGGAGCAGCATTCTTCGACATAGGGTCACCACCCTGAATCATAAAGTTCTTTATCACGCGGTGGAACAACAAACCTTCGTAAAAACCGCTTTCAACGAGTTTCACAAAGTTGTCGCGATGCAACGGAGTATCATCATAAAGCACAACGGTAATATTTCCCTTTGTTGTCTCAATCAACACCTTGGTCGATTGCGAAAATGCCATTGCAGAAACGAGTGCAAGAGCAACGATAATTAATATTTTCTTCATAATCAACTTTTTATAGTTTTCTAATCAAAAGTGCGAAACGCAAAATTAATAAATTTGGCAAAAACCGCAAAGTTGATTAACAAAGAGCGAGCCAAAAAGGGAATTACAAACAGAGATGATTCTATGTAATCACCTTATTTTTTCTTGGACTTCTTGGCTTTCTTTCCTGAATCATCCTTAATAATCTTCATCTTCAATATCCTGACATCGACCACAGGACGGTCATCCCTGTTTGTTTCTACTGCTGCAATCGCGTTTACTACATCCATTCCTTCCAAAACTTCACCAAATACAGTATATTGGGTATCGAGATGCGGAGTTCCACCAATCGTTTTGTAGTATTCACGAATTTCGGCAGGCATCTTTATTCCCAAATGCGCCTCGTACTTGTCGAGTTTTTCATCGGTAAAAGTTCTTCCCTGAACAATATAGAACTGAGAGCCAGAACTTCTACGCTCTGGATTTTCGTCATCGCTGGTACGCGCAGCAGCAAGTGCGCCCTTCTTGTGAAAATATTTTGGATAAACAAATTCGGCAGGTATGGTGTAGTCGGTATCTGCATCACCTAAAAGCACATCCGGAG
This sequence comes from Bacteroidales bacterium, assembly GCA_045112395.1. Classification (GTDB taxonomy): domain Bacteria; phylum Bacteroidota; class Bacteroidia; order Bacteroidales; family ML635J-15; genus Bact-19. Next base: position 44,078 of record JBGUHW010000126.1, on the reverse strand, counting down.
CAGCATTCTTAGATGTCGGATCACCAGCCTGAATCATAAAGTTATTTATCACGCGATGGAACAATACACTATCGTAGAAATTGCTTTCGACAAGCTTTATAAAATTGTCACGATGCAATGGCGTTTCGTCGTACAACATTACAGTAATATTTCCCTTTGATGTTTCAATCAACACCTTAGTTGACTGCGCAAAAGCCATTGCCGAGATAATCATCAAGGCAATCAGAAATGATATTTTTCTCATAAGTCAAACAATTTTCGTTAAACAATAATTTGGCAAAGGTAATAAAAATAGCGAAGGGCACAAAATGGCAAGAAAACATCATGACCCAAAGCTATCTAGCACTTATATATTCATATATTCCAAATTGTTGACCAGTCTTATTATCGCATTACAAAAATCATATTTGAAACCTTCATTCTGTTGATAATTCTTATATAACGAATTGTCACCCTTGCGTTTCTGCCTCATAATCCTGTCGATGATTGAATACATTAGAGCATCAACTGCCTGCTGGTCTGGATTACCGACCACCAAAGTCTTGTAGTCTTCATCTTCGGCAACTGCCTGTGCTACACTTATAAACTTCATCTTTTGATCATCTGGCGTAGCGCTCCACCCGTTGAACCACCGTTCGTTAAACCGTTTTAAAATTTCATCCAAGAAATCTTTAGGATCATCGTCACCTCCGGCACTTACCATCTTTGGTTTCAGCGGGTCAATGCTTGTCTCTTCTGAGTCCAATACAATAGTCTCGTTTAAGGCAGTGCGGCGAAGTCCGTATGTATTCAAATCCACCGAATCTAGCAAATCCTTCAGACTATCAATGTCGGGACCTGCAATATGCAAACCTGGAATCAAATAGCGCAAAAACCAGAATAACTTTTCCCAGTCTGGCATCTCGTATGGCATAATGGCAGCCACGCGCGAATATATCTTCACAAACTGCTTGCATTTCATCTTGAAATCGGCCTTATCATTTTCCGTCCAGTCAATTTCTATATTAAACCTGTCGGCAGCGGCATCAATAATCGGAGACCACTTGTCTGCATCGGCACCTTGTATGTACAAATCTATAAATTCGTTTACCTCATCCATATCAAACACGCCAATGCCCAAGATTGTATTCTTGAGGTCGTGCAAGACATTGATATCTGTTGCTTCCGACAATGTTGTGGAAGTATAGAACGGATCGAAAGATTCCTTGATTCCGTCCTGCGTGTTGTAGAAATCAAGGACAAATAAATCTTCGCTCAACTTGCCCAAATCTGGGGCCGAACGGTTGAGCCTTGATAGTGCCTGCACAGCCAAAACACCAGCCAACGGCTTGTCGATATACATTGCGCACAACTTTGGCTGGTCGAATCCTGTAAGATACTTGTTTGCCACCACCAAAATGCGGTATTCATCGCTATCGAATTTTTCTGCCGTCTGCGACTCTGGAAAACCATTCATATCCGCTTCGGTATATTTTTTCGAAAAACGAAATACAGAATCTGCTGCGAGTGAAATATCGTACTGATCTTCCGTTTGCACTTGCATATCCACATTATTGGAAAGAACTTTTTCACCACTAAATGCAATCAGTATCTTATATGGCAAACGCCTTTCTTCTGCAATTTCATTCAATGCGTTATAATATCGAATTGCACATTCAATATCCTTTGTCACCACCATTGCCTTTGCTTTTCCTTTCAGTTTATGGTTCCTGAAAATCTTTGCATCGAAATGGCTAAGCATAACATCAGCTTTTGCTGCAATGGTCTTCGGGTCGCGTTCAACCGCCTTGCGAAGTTTCTTCTGAGCCCTCTCGCTGCTGTATTCGGGATTGTCCTCTATGCTCTTAGTGAGTTCGTAGTAACTCTTGTATGTGGTATAATTTGTGAGAACATCAAGGATAAAACCTTCCTCAATGGCCTGTTTCATACTATACAGATGGAAAGGATGGAATTTTCCTTCGCTGTCCTTACTGCCAAAACGCTCAAGGGTTTCCCTTTTCGGTGTGGCTGTAAATGCAAAATAAGAGCAGTTGCTACTCATCTTCCGCTCCTTAATCATTCTTTCCAACAAAGCTTCCGTATCGCTTCCATCGGTGTCGGCATCCTTTTGCACCGTAGCGTTCAATTTGCCAGCAGCAATACCGCTCTGCGAACTATGCGCCTCATCAATAATGACGGCAAAGTTATGGTCGCTTACATCGCTGATTGTGTTGCAGATAATTGGAAATTTCTGTATAGTTGTAATAATAATACGCTTCCCGTCCTCGATATGCTGTTTCAGTCCTGTCCTGACCTTATTTTTTCCACTATCGGCACAATCGGCATGAGCAATTATCTTGGCGCTCTGTCCGAACATCTTTATGTTGTCGGAAATCTGCTTGTCGAGCAGACGGCGGTCGGTAACCACAATTACAGAATTGTAGAGCGGAGCATCAACCGACTTTGCCCTGACGGCATCCATAGTTTTCGGACAGGTCTTTATGAGTTTGTATGCCAACCAAGTTAGCGAGTTCGATTTTCCAGAACCTGCCGAATGCTGTATCAGATAGGTCTTGCCAACACCAAGTTCCGACACATCGTCAACCAGTTTGTTCACCACATCCAACTGATGGTAGCGCGGGAAAATCAACTTCTTGGCATTCTTCATTATATGCGCCACTTTCTTTTGTGTCTTTACCTCATCGTAATCGAAGCACACATAGTTCATTATTATGTCGGAAACCATATCCTTCTGCAGAATTCGCTCCCACATATACGATGTCTTGTATCCACCATCAGCATTCACCGGGTTTCCTGCGCCCTGACCATTTGGCAAACCTTGATTGAACGGCATAAAATAAGTCTTTCCAAGGTTGAGTTTTGTGGTGAAAAACACCTCGTCCTTGTCCATTGTAAAATGTGCAAGACAGCGACCAAAATTGAGCAAAGTTTCCTTTGGGTTACGCTCTACCGACTTGTATTGCTTCTGCCCATCGTATTTTGCGGTCTGATGTGTCCACGGATTTTTAAGTTCAAAGGTAAAAATCGGCAAACCGTTTACAAACAGCACAATATCTATTTCCAACCCAGGATTTGCAACCGAAAAAGTCTGCTGGCGGGTAAGCGAAAACTGGTTTTGTGCGTATTTCCGCTTCGACATCTCGCTGTCGGCAGCCGATGGCTTTGGATAGAACAAAGCAAGGTGAATGTTGTCAACATCCACGCCTTCGCGTAGCACTTTTATTATGCCGAAAGTCTCAATGTCCTTGGCGATTCGCTTTGGCAGTTCGCTTTTCAAATCCTTGCCCTTGTATTCGTCAAGCGTATCCTGCTGCGTGGTTTCAAGGAAGTTCCACAACCTACGCAGGTCTATTGCCAACTTCTTGTCCATATCCTTGGGCTGTCCCCAGTAGTATTTGTCGGATGCTGGCGACTGTGCCTCCACATCGGTCTGTCCGTTTGCATTACGCTCCTCGCTTGTGCTGCCCACGAGTGCTTTTTCTATAAGGGCTTCGAATGCCTGTTCGTTGGTTTTGCTAATCATAAATTACAATGTTAAATTCACATTATTAAATTGTTCATTGCTTTTCTTGAAGCATTTCTAATATTTTCATCCCCAATTCTGTTAAAAAATATTTCTGACGGGGGTGATGTGGATTTTCAGGATGTGTCATGGCTAGAATAACACCCAAATAAGGTGTAATAAACTGTTTTATAAATAACTGTTTGCTTTGAGGTGAACAGTTAGTGAACAGTTGTAATTCCAATGCAGAGACTTGTTTATCTTTTAGATTTATTATCAAAGACTTAACCTGTGGAGACAAGGTAGTGAACAGTTGTTGAACAGTTGTTGAATAGTCAAGATTTTCCTCATCTCTAATTACAACGCTAAAAGCAGTTACATAATTGACATTGAATTCTGCTACGGGACTATCGTTCTCTTTGAGAAGTTCCTGTACTTCTGATATACCATGATTGAACATATTCACATAGTTCAATGTTTTCATCATTTCAGCCACAACACTATTGCGATAGTCGTTCACATGCGGAAAATTCTCCGGACGCGCCTGACCATACAAACCACCTGGATTCATTATTTCTATATGGTTGTCATACTGATAAATTCTTGTAGGCATATTAGACTGGTAATCCCTATGCATGACAGCATTCATCATAAGTTCACGCAAAGCCTTGTACGGATAGTTCAATACATCTTTCTCACGAAGAATACTAATAGACACTGGGCGTTTCGTAACAATTCCATCTCGAATAAAATTTTCCAATAGCGGCAATGATTTGTATAGACAACCATCAAACCTGCGTTCATTCAAAATCTCTCCCCCATTGTCATTTCCTTTGAACCTTACGAATTGTATATAGGCTCCCGGCATGAAATATTTTGGATTCTTCCCGAACATAATGAGTGCTGCGTATGTCGGGCAGTTCCACTGCATATTATACAGGTGTAACGATGCAAGTTGCTCCTCTAATGGACGTTGGTCTTTTGCCAGCACATCTGCATCTATGGCTTTGGGTAAATATTCTTTAACTATAACACCAGTATCTATGTCATCAATGCTTGCATCACGGCACGGATATGTGTCAAAGGTGGGTAAACTTGAGGCGCATCTTTCAGACAAAATACGTTCTTCTTCTGCCGTTGCTATATCTCTGCGAGGACCAATTCTTACAAATGTTCTACCTCGATAGCGAACAGGAGTGTCGAATGATGGAGTTACTTCAACCACTAGCACATCGCCTTGTTCCGTTTGTACTTTTTCTGTATTCATGATAGGTAATGGCAAAATATTTCCATCGGAACGGATAGCACTGATTCGCTTCATCAATACATCATCAACCGTCAGACCACTTATTTTACCATCATCATCGACTCCTATCAACAAGTAACCTTTCTTTCTGCTCCCTGGAAGGTCGTTTGCAAATGCACAAATGGCTTCTTGGAACTTATCCATATTGCCTGTAGATGTTGTTCGCTCAATGCGATAACTCTCGTCCAATGCTATGATTTTTTGCAATTCTTCTCGTGTCATAACTCAAATGCTTATTCGTTAGTTTTACTAATCATAAATACAATTATTAAAACTCCAAATCTGTAATAAATGCTTCTTCATCATTATAAGATGCTTCCTTTTTATACTCTTTTATTAAACCATCAAAAATCTTCGCCATTCTTGGGTATAACAGTTTTGTCTTTTCTTTGTACTTTTCAAATCTTGATACTATAGAACGTTCTTGCTCTCCACCTTCGTTGCATGCTCGAGACGTTACACCACGGCTATTATAAATTCTCCGACCAATACATTCATCAACAATGTCATTATTTAAGTTTTCCACAATTTCACAGAGCGCTTGTGGAGGATAATTAATATCACGTGGAATGTCGCCCAATATATCACCCTCGACATTGTCAATTACCTTTACCCTTTTTCTTTCTTTAGCCAAACGATATAGACATTCAATATATTGCTTCATACTTTCACCATCAAACACTCCATCTTCATTATTGAACGAGACAATAGGATGCCCAAAATACAATATATGGAAAGCGTTTTCCGACAGAAGTTTTTCATTCTCATTTTGTTCAACTTCCAGTTGCCCTGCTTTACAATCATCAGGAAGGTATGCTAACTCCACGAGTTGAATCATCAATTCCGGATTACGGGACAATTCTTTTGTAAACCTTAACTTGGACACATCCATATTATGTTTTAAGACTCTATACAACAAGAACTCCACAACTATCAGTTTCTCAACTACTTCGTGGTCTTCTGATTTATCCAAGTCTTCCAACAAGGGTACCAAATAATAGACATCCATATGCACAATGCTCTTAGCATCAAATACATATCTGAAAATAACATGCAATATCTCTAAATCACTCATCTGAATAGTTTTTCGATTATCGCATATAACGTAAATCGCATCACAAAATCTATTCACATTAACCAATTCGTATACTACTTGTGCGGCATCTTCAATCTCCATATGTTGAACATATACAGATTCCCAGTAACTTCGTTTAATCGAATCGCCAAAACTTGCAGCCACATCTGCCAAACCTTTTATATACCTTGGAGCATAAAGGAGTACCAATAAATCCTTGTCTTTTTCTAAAGTTTGCTTAACTAATTTTTGATATGTGACAACATCCCTATAACACAACTCGCCAAAATATGACCTTGCAAAACTATCGCTTATCTCTTTAGCCTTATACTTTTGACAAACATCATCATACAATTCTATTCCAGAAATATAGACTAGACTTTCTGCTAAACTCTCTGGACATTTCACCAAATTCACAAAGTTCCAAATACCGTTTTTCCCTTTTGAAGCAATGATTTCCTGAAGTGCATCAGTTCTAACTTTAAATAGTTCTTTTCTATCTTTCTCATAATCAAATCCATTTTTTCGCTCAGTCGGCAACTGAACAAAAATAGACTCGAACAACCATACATTTTTATGTAACACATCTTTGGACTCAAGTTCATTAAGCAAGTCTTGATATGGCCTCAATTCCGCTTCAGACAAAGCCCACTTAGCCTCATGACATGACATATGGCGTGTTATATCTTTTCTTAATGCATTCGCAACAATTTGCTTATCAGTGCAACCGACCATATGCTCTCTAACGGCATCAATAATTAGGTTTCTACTGCTCTCCATATATTTGTTAGAAGAAAGCACAAGAAGTTTCGTTATCTTTTCCACTGAATAATTACAACATTGCAACATTAATGTTACAACCTCATTCAATTCATCTATGGTAATTTGCTCTATATATTTTGGGGACTCTATCTTTCCAAACAATCTCCACCTATAATAATGATTTGGTTCAAAAACTCCGAGATTCAATGATTCAAACATCCTTATGCACAATCTGAAAACAATCTCTTTATACTTTGACGAATATGCTCTCAACAAAGTCATTCTATCTTCAAAAGCAACATATGTTTGAGGCAAAAACAAACGGTATATGTTATACAATGAATTAATGGGTCTGTTTACATAATTACTTTCATTCTCATATTCAGAATACATTAGAAGCAATTTAGTAACTCTGTTGAGATAATTTTCATCCCATGCGAGCATTTCAAGTGCAAATAAAATCTCCGTATATGCAATCCCCCATCCAGAAATAGAAATCTTTGGTTTGTACGGAGTAAATACAACATCAAGAATATCTTTGGGCAACTTTTCTATAAAATCTAGATATTCTTTTGGCGATGCCTCTGCTAAGGCTGTCAAATATTGTTTGTTTGACAAAAATCTTGACAAATCCCAATCTTTTAATAAGTTCTTCATGGTTTCATCAACCCATAATGCAAGTTTTTTGTCAGTTGAATCATCAACTATCGACATCAAACAAAGAGTTTGGTATATACCATTTTTTATATTGGTCGAATACTTTTGTTTGAATTGCCAGAATTGAAAAACATCAGGATTTATCTTATCTATGGCCTCTGGATCATCATCTTGGATTAAACTTTGACAAATTTCTCCATACTTTTTTAAAATAGACGGAGTAAACGAAGTCTGAGCATAATCAATTGCCTCATAGGGAGAACGAATACGCCATGTATTTCCAATATGAATCAAAGGAGAATCTTCCTCAATCAAATGAGCATAGAGTTTTTCCTCGTACTGCTCATATTTCATATTAGATAAAAGTTCCAAAACACTTTTGTCCCCATCAATGGTGTCAGTCCAGTTACCAACCAAAATTGCCGGCAACAAATCTTCTATTGACTCAAGCCACTTAGGCTTTTCAATCGCTATTCCGTCTCTTCGCCGAAAGACATTAATATCACGAGCGGTATCTTTTGCGATTTTTCTTGCTTTTGTTACATCATACCCTACCTTCACCAAAGCATCAACAAACCCTTCTTTCTCAATAATTGGCAAAGCAATTGCATCTTTTATCTGGTCGGCTGGTGTACTTACAACAATAACAGAATGACCTCTATTTTTTGCATAATTAACATTTTCTGTCACCGTTGTAAGCAGAATAAGATTGTCGTAATGCTCAACCAAATCGTTGTAGGCATTCTTTTCCGTTACGACAATCACCTTGTTTTTCAACCTTTCTGCTTCATCACAAGTCAAAATACTGGCTATCGCAAAAGCGATTCCTTCGCTTTGTGTCAAGGCCTTAATGACAAGTTTTTTTGAATTCTTACACGCGTCAACCACATGTTTGCAAACCTCACCCCTTCCTGGCAAAACAATCTCGTATGGCAATTTGTACACTTCTCCTTGCGCCCATCTATTCCAATAAGTTTCAGGCAATTCATAACCGCAAGAAGGGAGTATCCTTCGTTTTTCAGCCAACCACATACCAACAGAAGGACATTTTTCAATCCAATGCTCAAGTTCAACTGCTGTATAAACAACTACATTTTTCCATACTCCTTGGTGTGATTGTCTCCATTCGTCAGCCCCAGACCAAACTCGTGGAGAAACAAAGACAAATGTGGATTCACTTTTTTCGTACCCCAATGAGTTTTTCGTTCTTTTATCATAATCATCATCTATTTTCTTTTTTACATCCTCAGACGCACCACATTCCCATAAAGAAATACCTGCAGGAACAAGGTCTAAACTTTCATCACATGAGGCTACTCCATCCCAACCTGGAAGATACACAGCATCACCAGACGGAAAACTCAATCTGTCAACATTGGATACCGATGCGTCTATCAACCGTTTAATCAGTTCTGGCAACATCTGCTGGCATTCCTTGGTGTCCGCCCATTGATTCAGATGTGTCGATGTGATGAATTTCATATTTCTTCAAATTATTTCGTTAATACTTCTGTGTCTGCTTTTTACTTTTTTGTTAAACCGCCATCGTTGGAGTCTAAATGCCTATCCGTTGGTTTAGGATAGTGTAGGCATAGTTAATCTACAAATTCTTCATGATCAATATTCTCTCCACCCTCCAGTAAGGATTCAGCTTCTAAAATGTTTTCTTCCAATTGAGGCGACTCTACACCTGATATATTTAGCAAAACTTTAATATCATCTTCTGTAAAATCATAATCGATACCCCAATGTTTATTTAAAAAGATGAGCATCTTTCGACCCCGATCTTCTATTTCGACAGGTGTCCAATCATCATATTTGCACACCGCTAGTTCGCTATATGAACCACTATCATAACCATTATACACGACCTTGTCTTTCTCATCTCTCAACGTCTTTTTTTTCTTATTAAACGGATCGTTTTGCAAGGCAGAATTCTTACTTCTGCTAAGCAACAACAAATTACCTAACGAATGTAATAAAACACCGTCTTTAAAGTGAGTAGTCCAATACTGATCGGTATGAGTTTGAGGGAACACATGCTCTATCGTGACCTTATCTGTTTGATTCTTTACAAATGTTTCCCATTCAACTTTAGTATCCAAACTTTCTTGTAGGTATTTCTCGTATTCATACAAAAAATATCTTATTCCACTCCATGAATAAAAACCTTCTCCTTTTTTATATCGTTCTCTGGTATTATTTATGAAATTCTCTAAACTCGTTTCCAATTTCGTTTTATCTTTAACAAGCTGTATCAAACCCATTTCGTTTGGATTATCGGATTCAAAAAAGTCATGCGCTTTTGTGTAAAAAAAGGAATCACCAGTATTTGAACGACGTTCTGTTATTTTCTTTACCAGAAAATTAAACCTTTCACACGCTTGTATTAAGTCTACCTTAGGACTCTCAGGAAATCGTAAATATGCAGCAACCAATAAAGGTTTAAAGCAGCCTATACCCACACGGTTTAATCGGACTAGCCATTCTTTGTCATCCATTTTCAAGTCACTTTCATCTGGACAACTTATATTAAACCATGCTATAATACTTTTCTGCAAACAACACACATATTCATTAACCTCCTGTATAGGAAGATCTCCTGCTAAAACCTTCTTTGCAGTAAAGTTCTTTGATAACAAATCCTTCTCAAAAACATTAGACGCGCTTCTGTCGTATCTGAAATACATAATCCAATGATCTTTCAAAAACGCATCATCATCAAGTATTTTGTTTACACTTTTACCCAAATACTCGTATATTGTTTTCCATGCATTGTTTATGTTCTCCCTAAGTTTCTTGACATTTCCTTGTTCGGTTGAGTCATCTTCAGCCATAGCTGAATATAAAGTGGACAGATAAATCAAGCGATTTTTCAACAGCTCCAGTTTTGACAAGGACTTCCCTCTGTTATTCATCGTTTCAAATGTCACATAAACATCATCGGGATCGTCTATCAAATACACATTAAACTTCAATCGTTCCGTAACTTTCATAAATAAAGCCGCCAAAGCAACTTGATCATAGTCTTTTATTTTATCTTTAAAATAATCTTTTGCTCTCCGCAAATTTCGCGTATATAGAGTGCTCTGCGGTTGCGAAAACGAACCCGTTTCTTCCTGTCCAAGAATTTGGGTCTTGAAATACGCATCACTTGGATTGTCAACACTATACTGGAACTTATATTCTAAGTCAATCGATCCATACGGTTTTTTATACAGATACTTTCTTTTATATGTGTCAACATCACTTCCGCCAGGTATGCCACCTTGTATAAGAGACAACAACTCATTAATTAGAATTATTAACGTTGTCATACGTTGTTGACCATCAACAATTTGATACATCCCTAAAGAACTATCTTTACAAAAAGTGAACATGCCCGTATAGTGATTTCTTGTTTCAGAAAGATTATTCAAATCTTCCCATAAATCGTCCAACTGTTTTGGTCCCCAAGAATAACCTCTTTGATAATCTGGAACTACAAAACGTACCGTATCGGTAAAAATCTGGCTTAGGGACTTTAGGTTTTCACTTGTCTTTGTCATAATTGTTTCAGTTTTATTATATAGTTCATTTTCTTAATTCGAAGTTAAATCATTCCACCTTCACCTTTCCCGTCACTACCTCATTTATTATTATCTGCTTCCGCTCCTGAAGGAGGGAGATTTGATTTTGACAATTCTTTATCGCATCATCAATTGGAGCAATTGCTGTATTTAAATAATCTACAATTTCGACCTGTTTCTTAAATGGCGGAAGAGGTATTATTACCGCGCCCACTTTTTCTTTTGTAAAATGTGGTATTGTGGCTTTATTACAAATATATTCTATATAACCCTTTTGATTGATAGATTGCATGAAGAAGCATAAATAATCGTTAAGGAGATTTTCTGCTCCTCTAACAATCATGATAGAATTTTGAATGTATATGTTTTTCAAATCTTCCTTGACAATTGCACAACCACCAGCGCCTGCACCTCCCTCTACAATAAGCATATCGCCTTTTTTTACTTCATACAATTGCCTCTCCTCATGTGTGAAACTCATTTCTTTAAGGTCAGATGTATCAATCTCACCATAATGGACATCTTTTGCACAAATGTATTTGTATTTATTTGTGGGATTATTTGATAACATCTTTCCTAGAATAACCTTCGCTTTTTTCTTTAAGGCACAGGTATCCCACCCCTCCGGTATCTCCCCAATCCACTCCACACCGCTGTCCTTCATCTTGGCGTTGGGGTTGAGACCTTTGGTTACGGCATTGTTTATGATTATTTGCTTGCGCTCGTTCAACAGGTCTATCATCTTCTGCTGCTGGGCTATGGCAGAGTCTATCTTGGCAGTGGCGGTGTCGAGATAGTTGGCGATGGCTTCTTGCTCTTTTAAAGGAGGGATTGCCAATTTTATCATTTTCATTTCATCGTAACGAGTAGTCCACAAATCTGCGACAATCCCACGACCGTTCCTATAATACTCCTCAATGAATCTGTATGACTTTAGAAGATAATTTGAAAATTGCGCTAATATCGTTTTTCGCGGTTGCAATACGATATTTATCAATGAAACAGAGCCATCTCTATCAGAAATGCCACTTGAACCTTTCCTATCCGAACGACTATTTATTACAAAATCACCTTTCTTGACTAATTTTCTATTATCTCCATCATTGGTTTTTGCGACATTCTCCCATTGAGGAAACACGCCTAACTTTGTAACAGACAGAGGCTCAAAATCCTTGTCTGATACTTTAACTCGTCTTTCCGTAAAATAACTGGCAAGTCGCTTCACCTCCCAATGTTCAGGAATCTCGCCGAGCCATTTCACGCCGCTGTCCTTGTATGAATCGTATCGTTGCATAAGGCTAATCTTCCTTTTCGTTCAACAAGTCAATATCCGAAATCTGCTCCATCCTCATCTTAGCACTTTCCAACTGCCGTTTCAACTGCGACTGAAGCACTTTCTTATCAGGCAATTCGGTGTAATACTGCGCCACCTTAATACCCGACATTCCAAGTTGCAGCAGTTCAATTTGCTCGTCCCCACCCTCGGTGCAAAGCAACAAACCCAATGGAGACTCCTCCCCTTCCTGACGCTCGTTCTTGTCGAGCCATCTCAGATAGAGTTCCATTTGTCCCTTATAGGCAGCCTTAAATCGTGTTCGCTTCAGTTCTATGGCAATTAAACGATGTAGTTTCCTATGATAAAACAACAAATCGAGATAGAAATCCTCGCCGTCAATTATCATCCTCTTCTGACGGTCAACAAATGTAAAACCGTTTCCTAGTTCCATAATGAACTGCTGCATTCCTGTAATCAACATTTCTTCCAAATCATGCTCACTATAATATCCTTTCAAACCAGTAAAGTCCAAAAAATAAGGACTTTTGAAAACGATATCAGGTGTCAGGCATCCCTTGTCACGCAAGTCGGACAACTCTTTCCTAATAATTTCGTCAGGCTTGCCCGATACAAGTGTGCGTTCATAAAGCATACCGTCCATCTGGCTGCGGAGCGTTTTCACATTCCAGTGCTCAACAATTGCCATTGTCGAATAAAACTCCCTTTGCAAGTCGTCTTTCAATGGCAAAAGTTCAACGATGTGCGACCATGTCAATTGTGTAGTCATCATCGACACAATCTCCTTTTGCTGGAACTCCCTGGCAAATTGCATCATTCTCCTTAGATTCCTAACTCCATATTCCCTTGATGCATAATGGTTTTGCAATTGTGTCGATAGTGTCGACACAATATGTTTGCCGTACGAAGCCCTTTTGTTTCCAAGTACATCTTCGTTTATGCGCTTACCGATGTGCCAAAACATTGCATTCTGTTCTGCGTTCACATTGACTGCAACCCTATTCTTTGCCTGTTCTACGATTTCACACACATCCTTGAACAAACGGTCTTCTATCGTGCTAATGTTAATTTCGTTTTCCATTCTATTCAACAAATGCTTTTATTAAGAATTAGATGGTCAAATTTCTGTTTCTTTACCACAATTACATCAAATTAAACAATGACTGTATAAATCCCTGGCTCTGGCGGTCGAGTTCGAGGATGTCGCGCTCGTTCTCTTCAAGGGAACGCAACGGCACGGGCTTGTAGAAATACTTGTTGAACGAGATTTCGCAGCCAATCTTAGTCGTAGACAGGTTTATCCAAGCATCGTCCACATACGGACGCACTTCGCGCAGGAAATACTCGTATATGTCTTCCTTCACTGGAATCTTCTCCGTATCGCGAAGGTCGCTGTCGGTTTCGTATTCAATATATTTGTACAGGTAATTATTTCCATTTGCAAAGAAACCGTAGTCGGCCAGAAGTTTCTCGTCAATGCCATATATGTCAACAAGTTTAGCGACATCCTTGCTGTCAAACTTATGCAGTTTTTTCACCACTGGCTTTGCATCGGGGTCGTTCTCGCTCATTGCGCGCATTATAGTCTTCAACTGCGCTGCGCTTACAGACAATTTCAATTGCTTAGCCGCCTCGTTGACTTTTTCGGCAAAAACATTATAGTCCATAAACACATCCGTACCAATGCTGTGCATCAACTGCTTCGCTGCATCCATAAGTTCCCTGCGAGCCTGCCACTCCTTCACGCTGATAAGTTTTGCCAGTTTCTTGTCGGGCATCTTTATTTCATTATCGTTCAAGTATTCCTTGATGGCTGCCACTTCGCTTTCAAGTCCCGAGAACACACGCTCGCCATACTGCTGATACAACCATTTCGACAATTCAAGTTCGCCCTTGTCGTACAGCATTTCGTCCATCTTCAAGGCGTTGAACTGACTTCTAAGGCGCAAGGGACGCTCAATTGTTACATTGTAGTAGCGGAAATCGTCGCCATCGAAAATCTTGGAAGCAATCTTGTCGTCAGCCGCATCCTTTTCTACAAAATCCATATAGGTTTTAAGTATTGCGTTGCGATGCTCGGGCGTAATCGTGCAGTTTCTGGAACCTTGGTTCTTCCTAAGTTTCTCGTATGCCTGCGAAGCATCAATCAATTGTACCTTGCCACGGCGTTTTTCAGTCTTTCTGTTGGTCAACAACCATATATATGTGGTAATGCCAGTATTGTAGAATATGTTGTTCGGCAACTGGATAATAGCGTCAACCAAATCGTTTTCAATCAGATAGCGACGAATATTACTTTCTCCGCTACCAGCATCACCAGTAAACAGAGAAGACCCGTTGTGGATGGAAGCAATACGGCTACCCTGCGGCTGATACTCGAGCGGTTTCATCTTGTCCACCTCTTCAAGCACAAACAACAGTTGTCCATCAGAAGTTCGCGGTGTGCAGTCAGCCACTTCTTCCTCACCGATAAAATTTGTAAGCGACAGTTCAAAACGATGATCAAGCAATGTCTTGTCGTGATAAATCTTGTCCTTGTCGGTTTTCCACGATTTGCCGTACGGCGGATTGGTAATCATATAGCCAAACGACTTGTCGGAAAAGGCATTGTCGGTTATGGTGTTTCCAAGATGCATTCCACTCGGGTCAACACCCTTGATTATCAGGTCGGACTTGCATATAGCGTATGTTTCGGGGTTTATTTCGGTGCCATACAATTGGATTGCCGCATTACGCACGCCAATATCAAGAAGATATTCACGGCTTTCTGTAAGCATACCACCCGAACCGCAAGCAGGGTCGTACAACGAAACAATCTTCGGCAGGTTTTCTTTCACGGGTTCAAAAACAAGATGCGCCAAAAGCGAGATTGCATCGCGCGGCGTAAAGTGTTCGCCAGCCTCCTCGTTGTTCTCCTCGTTGAAACGGCGAAGCAGTTCCTCGAACACAGTTCCCATTCCTATATTGGTCATAGCAGGAAGCATAATCCCATCGGGACCTTTCACTTCCTTGTCTGTAAGGTTGATTCGTGGATCAGTTATCTTCTCTATAATTGACAAAAGCCTGTCGTTGTCAGCCAGTTTTCTGGCCTTGTTGTAGTACTCGAAGTTTTTAAGCACATCACGCACATTCTCACTAAAACCATTAAGGTATTCGATAAAATTGTCGCACAATATGTTATTATTGTCCGTAGCCTGCGATTTCAGACGGTTCAATGTCCATTTGCTGGTATTGAAGTAACTTAATCCTGTTATATCTTTCAGTACACCTTCGTCAAGATTTTCCAATCCGCTCTCCTTGATTTCCTGCTCCACATCATCTTTTGTCGGCTCAAGCAAGGCATCCAGGCGCCGCAACACAACCATTGGCAAAATCACATCACGGTATTGTCCACGCAGAAAAACATCTCGCAAAACATCATCTGCAATCGACCATATAAACGAAACAATTTGATTATTATTCGTTTCCATATAAACTTCCAATTTTCAATCACAAAAATTTGTCAAAGATACATATTTATGTGTTTGTTTCAAAGTAAAAAACTCATTTTACACAAACGCAGCCATATTTAGTAACTTTTTGCAAAAGTATCATTACAAAAAAATCCGCAGACTCATCGCCTGCGGATTCCGTATTATAACCACAAAACATTTACTTTATAATAATGTCGTGCTCCATGCGAGCCTGAATGCCGCTTGTTTCGGCAATTCTCTTGGCGTTCTGATAGTAGATGTAATTTTCACCAAGTTCGCTCTTCATAATTTTTGCAGAAATATCAAACTGCTCTGCCAATTCTTCGAACCATTCCTTCTTTGCAGGATATTCAACAATCTTGTAGTCAGGAATATTTGCCAATTCAACAGCCTTCTTTACAGCATCGTTGAGACTACCAAGCTCGTCGACAAGACCGATTTCTATTGCATCGGCACCTGCCCAAACGCGGCCCTGTCCTATCGAATCGACCAAAGCCTTTTCGCTCAAAACATGACCTTCGGCACCCTTACCCTTACGTCCGTCGAAAACTCTTGTAAGGAAAGTATCGTAGAAATCTTCGATTGACTGCTGTACATAGTTGAATTCCATTTCGGTAACAGGACGCATAGTAGTTCCAAAATCAGCATGAGCATTGGTGCATACGGTGTCGATTGTAAGGCCAATCTTGTCGGTTACAAGTCCTTGCAAATTTGGGAACATTCCGAAAACGCCAATCGAACCAGTCAAAGTTGTAGGCTGAGCATAGATGTAGTCAGCTGAACAAGAAATGTAATATCCACCAGAAGCGGCAAGGTTACCCATAGAAACTACAACTGGCTTTCCTGCCTGCTTAACCTTTTGGATTTCACGCCACATAACTTCAGAAGCGAGTCCCGAGCCACCAGGAGAGTTGACACGCAAAACGACAGCCTTAACATCGTCGTTTTCACGAATCTTGCGAAGTTCCTCTGCAATCTTGTCGCCACCCATCTGGCCTTTACCACCGTTGCCATCAACTATTTCGCCTTCGGCAAACAAAACAGCAACTTCGTTCTTCGACTTGTTTTCCTTTACACCAGAAACACTTGCCTTTGCATATTTTTCAAGGTCGATGAACATATCCTTGTCCTTGCCATCGAATCCCGACTTAGCCTTGAGTTCGTCGATTACCTCATCGTAATACTTTATAGCATCAGCAAACTTCAAGTCAACTGCATCCTGAGCCTTACGCAACGAAAGGCTGTCGGCATACATATTAAGGTCTTCGACCGAAATTCCACGAGCTTCGGAAATGCCTTTGCAAACCTTTCCCCAGATAGAATTCAGGAGAACGCTGTACTGCTTGCGGTTTGCGGGGCTCATCTTGTCGCAAATGTAAGGTTCCACAGCCGACTTGAACTGTCCGTGACGGAAAACCTGCATCTCAACGCCGAGTTTCTCGAGTACATTCTTGTAGAACATTATCTGCGAGCACATACCTTGCCACGACATTCCGCCCTGCGGGTTGACATAAACCTCATCGGCGACCGATGCCAAATAGTAGCCAAACTGCGAATATGCAGTAGCATAGCTTATTATGAACTTTCCGCTTTCCTTGAACTCGATGAGCTTGTTGCGAAGTTCCTCGATAGTTGCTGTACCAGCCGAAGCACCGTCCATATCCAGATAGATACCCTTGATACGGTCGTCGGTCTTTGCCTTTTCGATAGACTTCAATGCATCGTTAAGACCAATCTGCTTTATCGGCGTCATCGACATATAATCGAAACTCATACCATCGGTAACCTTGTCGGGCATATCGGCAGTAAGAGAAATCCTCAGCACCGAATTGTCCTTAACAGAAACGTCCGACGACGAACTACCAGCTGCCGACAGGCAAATCAACAAAAAAATCACGCCATAAAGAATGTGAACGATGATAACGCCCACAACTACGGCCAACATTACTTTCCAAAATTTATTCATATAAATCAAATTTTTATTAAACGATACCGCAAAGATAATGTAATTTACAATTGACGATTTACGATTTTAGATTTTTTTAGCAATATATTTCGTTTTGACAATACAACAATTTTTCTTACCTTTGTTTGCTCAAAATAACATCGGATGAACTCTTTTGGGAATATCTTCAGAATAACGCTCTACGGAGAATCGCACGGCAAGGAAATCGGCATCGTGGTTGACGGCTGTCCTGCAGGGATACCTTTGTCGGAAAACGATATGCTAACCGACATTGAGCGCCGGAAGGCTGGCGGATACGCCACAAGCGCCCGTACAGAAAACGACATTCCCGAAATACGAAGTGGCATATATCGTGGACATACAACTGGCGCACCTATAATGATTGCCTTCCGAAACGAAAATGTTCGCAACGAAGACTACCAGTTCGACGGTTTTTTCCGTCCCGGACATGCCGATTACGCAGCATACAGAAAATACAAAGGCTACAACAATCCTCTAGGTGGCGGACAGTTTTCGGGAAGATTGACTTTGCCGCTAGTAGCCGCTGGCTGCATCGCGAAAAAAATAATCCACGATGTGGAAATTTCTGCATCAATACTCCCAGAATGCTTGAAAAATGTAGAAAGAGCCATGCCAGACGATTCTGCCGGTGGAATAATAGAATGCAGAATAAGAAACCTTGATGCAGGAATCGGAGAACCGTTTTTCAACAGCCTCGAATCGCTCATTTCCCACGCAATATTCTCAATCCCAGGCACAAAAGCCATAGAGTTCGGAAACGGAATAGCATCCGCGTCAATGCTCGGATCGGAATACAACGACTGCATAGTATCATCAGACGGGAAAACAGCGACAAACAAATGCGGAGGAATCAACGGCGGAATTTCAAATGGAAATGAAATTGTTTTCCGCACCTACTTCCACCCCACCCCAAGCATAGCCAAGAAACAACATACATTCAACTTCGACACAAAGCAAATGCAAGACTTTGAGATTCAAGGTCGCCATGATGTATGCTATGCATTGCGCACACCAGTCATCGTCGAAGCCTTGACAGCAATAGTAATCACCGACCTAACACTAACATCCGGACAATGGAAATAAGTTTTATCGATTCGGTCACAAAATACATTGCAAGATTCGACCTTCAGGAACTCGAAATCATAGTGCCTAACAACAGGACAGGTTCGGCTTTGCTAGCATCGCTGAAAAATAATGCGACTAATATATGCTGGGCACCAAAAATTACACCGATAAAGGATATTTTCATCAAGAATTCGAAAATACACGAAGCCGAAAAAATTGTCCTGATATACAATCTATATAAGATATACGACAAGTATTTCCCCGAACAGACAACTCTTGACAAGTTCTACAACCTAGGCGAAATTATGTTGAGCGACTTCGACGACATCGACAAGTACCTCATCGACCCTATTAAACTTTTCAAGAATATCGCCGACGAAACGGAAATAAAAACAGAATTCTCCGAATTCGACGACAACGAAAAACTAATCGAAACACTTCGCCTGTTCTGGAAAAACGTATCAAAAAAGAAATTAAAAGAAGCAAAGCTTAAGACTCTGGAGCTTTGGCTTACAATGCCCGACATTTACAACGAATTTTCGGAACTGCTCAACAATAAAGGCATAGGCTACCAAGGCTTGATTTACCGCGATTTCGTTGAAAACAGAATACACACGACCGAATTTCCATTCAAGAACTATGCTTTTGTAGGGTTCAGCGCACTTAACAAGTGCGAAAAGAAACTAATGGAACACGTACGCGATGTAGCAAAAGAAAAGAATGGCGAATGTCTTTTCTTCTGGGACGCAGACAAATACTACATCAACAACAAGTCGCAAGAAGCAGGGCTATTCCTTCGCGACAACATAAGGAAATTCCCCCCGCCAAAGGGATTCGAACTATCCGACAACATCAAGAATCTTGACCAGAAAGATGTAAAAATAATAGAAGTACCTACTTCGGTAGCACAGGTAAAACTAGTGCCCGAATTACTGGAAAGAAGCAAAGAAATAGACAGCAGGACGGCAATAATACTCGGTGACGAAAAACTGCTCGTTCCGCTTATATACTCACTGCCCGAAACACTAAAGAACGAAAAAGGCGAAACCATTCGACGACCATACAACATAACAATGGGATATCCGCTTAGCTACACAGCTTCGGCAAGTTTCGCGCAGACGGTAATGAAACTCGCAATGCACGCTACAACGGGAGAAAAAACATATTTCAAGAAAAAAGATGTCTTTTCGATTATCATGAATAGTTTTACCCGCAAATATGTAAGCGAACAAACCATAAATGACATTATCGACATCGTTGACAAAAACAAGACTGAATACATAAACATCGACAAACTCAAAGCCTACATTGAAAATAACATGATGCTGGGCGTAATGTTTGACATCAGAGGGAAATACTTCCCACAATATGTAATCGATGCATGCAATTTCGTTTACAACAACATACTTAACAACGAATCCAACAGGACGGAATCGGACTTCATGCACAAGATTATAACCCTGTTCACATCGTTTGTCAACGCATTAGGCGACGAAATAAAGTTTGAGAACAACAAAATGTACAACAAACTAATGGTCAGCCTAATAAAGCAAAGCAACATAGCATTCGACGGCAAGTCAGACGACAACATGCAGATACTTGGATTCATAGAGACACGGTGCCTCGACTTCGACAATGTCATAATGCTATCGATGAACGAAAACACCTTTCCGAAATCAAGCAGCAAGCAAAGTCTGATTCCATACGGTCTGCGCAAAGCTTTCGGCATGCCATCAATAGAATTTCAGGACAGCATTTATGCCTACTACTTTTACAGACTTCTGCAACGTAGCAGTAGGATTAGAATGATATATAGTGCCGAAGAAAAGAATTCCAACGCCGAAAAGTCAAGATTCCTGACTCAAATAGAATACGAACTCGGACTATACGAGGACTCCAATACTGCAGAACCGAAATTCCACGAAACAAAAAGCTACGAAATACAACCTACGCAATCGAACAAAATAGAAATCGTAAAGACCAAGGAAGCATTAGACAAAATAAAGGACAAGTTAGGAATCGGAAAAGACAACAATGGAAAAAACGGAGCTACTCCTAGCCTAATAACCCCATACATAACCTGCCCGCTACAATTCTATTTCAAGTATATCGAGGACATAAACAAGGAAAACGACATCAACGAGGACACGACTGCCTCTGAACTGGGAAATCTTCTGCACAACTCTTGCTTTTTCCTTTACAAGGATTACATCGGCAAAACCATCAACGAAAAAGATTTCAATGGAATCGCCGACAACATAGAAAATGCAATTGAATATGCAGTACAAAAAGTCTACATGGTAAGTGCATCGGACACAAAACAAAAGCAAGAGGCAATGTCGAAAATAATGATCAACCCGCTACGCAAGTACCTGAACAAAATCATTGAAATAGACAAGGAATACGCTCCATTCACAATAATTGACCTCGAAAACAATAAAGAACAATATTCCATAGAATACGATGTCGACGGACAAAGTATACTGCTCAGAGGAATCATCGACCGCATAGACCTGAAGGAAGGAACGCTACGCGTAATTGACTATAAAACATCATCAATAGGCGACAGCAAGAAAACATACAACGAAAATTTCTGGAACCGGGACAAGTTCAAGTCAAAGGAAGCCGTACAGATACTGATTTATTCAGAAATAATAGCTCAATTAAAAGAGGAATACAAAAAAATACAACCGTACATATATAGTGTCACAAACCTGAACGACGGATTTCTGAAATGTCACATGATAAATAAAGATACCGGCAAAACTAAGAATGTATCGGAGAGTATACAGAATTACCTGTCAGAAAACATTTCAATAAACAAAGCCGAAGTTTCTTTACGAAAAATTTTTAACCAACAGCTAAAAGAAATACTCACAGAACTTCTCGACCCGACAAAAAACTTCAAACAGACAGAAAATAACGATGCCTGCAAAATTTGTCCCTACAGCAAAATATGTAACAAGAATAGCAAATGATATACAACTATAAATAATAACAAGAAACTAAACTTTAAAATTTAATAACATGAAAAAGATCTTTACAATCGTAGCGTTAGCTTTATGCACACTTTCATTGAGCGCACAAAATGTAGAGCGCACAATGGAATTTGAAGGAACAACCAGGAAGTACGTTGAACACATTCCGTCAACTCCTAACGGCAGCATGCCTGTACTATTCCAGCTTCACGGACTTGGTGACGACTGCAACAACTTCTCGCAGCTCGGATTCGAGGCATTGGCTCCAAACTGGATAATAATCACGCCAGAAGCAACTGTTGCAAATGTCATGGGACAACCTATGGGCACTGCTTGGGCAGCAGGCGTTGGAGGTGAAGACGTACCATATCTCGGAACAATAGAATTAAATGAAGGAGTAAACGATGATGGCTTCATATTGGCAATCCTCGACTCGCTAGAAAACAACTTCGACATTGATACCGACAGCATTTTCGTCGTTGGATTCTCCATGGGTGGATTCATGAGCAACAAGATGGCTGTAAAGCACGCCGATAGAATCAAGGCAATCGCATCTGTAAGCGGTACTCTAGGTCATTTCCAGCCATTTGAACCGACAGGCAAAATCAACACAATGCACATTCACGGTACTGCGGACGAAACAATATCATACGAAGATGCTAGTTTCAGCTATTCAATACTGACAATACAAGTCGGACTTGGTGCAGAAGCCCTCGTAGAAACTTGGCGCAACTACAACGAATGCGGTTCTGAACCTATCGTATACAATTTCGAAGACACCAAAAACGACGGACTTACTTTCGAGCAATATACTTACAAAAATACAGAAACTGGAAACAAGACTGTTTTCATAAAGGTAAACGGCGGAGTCCACACATGGTATGTAGGTTCTAGCAACGACATCGACTACACCACAGAAATTTACAAGTTCTTCATCGGACAGGAAAACGTTCCCACAGACATTGAAAGCAATATCGCCGAAAATTTCAGCATCTACCCCAACCCTGCCGCAAACATTGTAAACATTACAACCGACAGCAATGCTGAACTTGCAATTTTCAATGCTACAGGCAAGGAAGTTAAGCGCATTCGCACAAACGAAGGTGCAACATCTATCGACATTTCCGACCTGCCAAACGGAATGTATTTCATTGTTATCAATGGCAATGCACATAAGTTGACAATAGAAAGATAAATACCAAATCTAATTCAAAGAAAGCGGAGTCTGTCATACCAAAATATGGACTCCGTTTTTTTTATAACTACATATCAAAAAAAAGTCTTGGCAAGCATATTTTTCATTACCTTTGCGGACTTATAAAAATAATATCATAGGGAATGAATCAAACACATCATTATACGGGACTTACTGATGCACAAGTCATTGAGAGTAGAGAAAAACACGGCATCAATGTTCTCACACCGCCTAAACGCGAATCGCTCTGGAAAAAATTCCTCGACTGCTTTTCCGACCCACTGATACGAATACTTCTAGTAGCACTATTGCTTTCGATAGGCATTGCAATATACCAGTTTGGATGGGGTGGCGAAGGTGCATCTGTATTTTTCGAACCTGCCGGAATCCTCATCGCTGTTCTTTTGGCAACAATGGTGGGATTTTTCCTCGAACTTAGCAACGAAAAGACATTCCAGAGCCTCAACGAAGTAAACGACGAAACACTTGTAAAGGTAATCCGCAACGGAAATGTATGCCAAGTTCAACGTAAGGAAATTGTTGTAGACGACATCGTTCTGCTCGAAATCGGAGAAGAAGTCCCTGCCGACTGTGAAATCCTTGAGTGCTTCAACCTCATTATGAACGAATCGTCGCTCACCGGCGAACCACAATGTAACAAGACCACCGACCCTGCACATTTCGACAAGGATGCCACCTACCCTTCAAACCAGATTTTCAAAGGAACGACAATCATCGAAGGCTACTGCACCGCCAAGGTTTTGCGTGTTGGCGACAGCACCGAATGTGGAAAGGTATTCAAGGCCGCACAGGTTGAAGAAGGCGACCCAACTCCACTAAGCAAAAAGTTGGAATGGCTCAGCGGAATTATCACAAAGACCAGCTATATAATTGCAGGACTGATAATTGTCGGAAGAATTGTCGTATACTTTGCTCAAGGAGATGCCAACTTTGCAGAAACCGATGGCATAATAGACTTTGTAAAGTATGTGCTCGACACAATAATGATTGCCGTAACTTTGATTGTTGTTGCAGTTCCAGAAGGTCTGCCGATGAGCGTAACTCTAAGCCTAGCCTTCAGCATGAAGCGACTGATGAAGCAGAACACGCTTCCACGCACAATGCACTCCTGCGAAACTATGGGAGCAACATCTGTTATCTGCACCGACAAGACCGGTACCCTAACGCAGAACCAGATGAAGATTCACGAAACATTCTTCGAGTCGCTTACCGAACAAAAACTTACCGAAGACAAGACATCAAAACTGCTAGCAGAATGCATTGCAATGGATACCAGTGCAAACCTCGACATGTCCAATCCGCAGAAAGCCAAGGTTGTAGGCAGTCCGACCGAAGGTGCCGTCCTGCTATGGCTCAACGATTTCGGTATAGATTATCGCACAATACGCGAAAGCACCGAAATAGTTGACAGGATTCCATTTACAACCAAGAACAAATACATGGCTACCGTTGTAAAGTCGAAGGTCGTCGATGGTAACATACTATATGTAATTGGTGCTCCCGATATAATAATGTCGTATTGCAACCTAAGCGAAAACGACAAGACAAAATACGAAAGCAAACTTGCCGAATATCAAAACAAAGCAATGCGTACCTTGGGATTTGCAAGCCTGCAAATAGCAGATGGTCAAAATGTATTTGAAAATGGCAAGTTGGATATAAACGGACTGCAAATGCTTGGTGTAGTTGCAATTTCCGACCCAATTCGTCCGGATGTTCCCGATGCAATACGCGAATGTCTCAACGCAGGAATTACTGTTAAGATTGTCACTGGCGACGCTCCTGGCACTGCAAAGGAAATCGGTCGTCAGCTTGGACTTTGGACAGAAAACGACACCGATGCCAACATACTTCTTGGACAGGACATTGCAGAAATGACCGACGATCAACTTAGAGCGGTAATTGCTGATGTGAAAATAATTTCACGCGCCCGTCCAAATGACAAGGAACGAGTAGTAAAGATGTTAAAGGCACTTGGAAAGGTTGCCGCAGTTACTGGCGACGGAACCAACGATGCGCCCGCCCTCAATGCCGCCGATGTCGGCCTGTCGATGGGCGACGGAACTGCCGTAGCAAAAGAAGCCAGCGACATGACAATCCTCGACAATTCATTCACCACAATTGCAAACGCAGTTATGTGGGGACGTTCGCTATACAAGAACATTCAAAGGTTCATTATGTTCCAGATGACAATAAATGTCGCAGCTTGCCTCATCGTACTGTTTGGTGCATTCCTCGGAACAGAATCTCCGCTAACCGTAACGCAAATGCTATGGGTTAACCTAATTATGGACACCTTTGCTGCACTGGCACTCGCCTCCCTCCCACCATCAAAGTCGGTAATGAAGGAAAAACCACGCCAGACAACCGATGCAATAATAAGCAAACAAATGGCAAAACGCATTTTTGGCATAGGTGGACTTTTCTTTGCAATATTGCTTGGCATACTGCTACTATTCCAGCACACCGACATAACATCACTGACAGATCTAATAAATTTCACATGGGGAGAAAACAACGGACTTAGCCCATACGAACTAAGCCTATTCTTCACTATTTTCGTAATGCTACAATTCTGGAACATGTTCAACGCCAAAGCATTTATGACTGGTCAATCGGCATTCTCGGGACTATTCTCATGCAAATGGTTCCTAATAATCGCCATTGT
The DNA here is from genome assembly GCA_045112395.1 of Bacteroidales bacterium. Classification (GTDB taxonomy): domain Bacteria; phylum Bacteroidota; class Bacteroidia; order Bacteroidales; family ML635J-15; genus Bact-19. The sequence goes on along the minus strand of JBGUHW010000126.1, from coordinate 18,526 downwards.
AATATTCTTCGGTCAGATTCTGATTGTTGAAGTTGGCGGACAGATGTTCAATGTTTGCCACCTTGCAATTACCGACTGGCTGATAATTGTAGGCGGAACGTTAATTGTTCTTTTAATCGGAGAACTTACCAGAGCAATAAAAAAGAATTAAATTTATTATCCACAAAAAATGGCGGGGAAAATTCTCCGCCATTTTTTCATCAATTGCAATGCATAAAAAAAAGCAAAGGACCATTAAAAATCCTTTGCTCTACTACATATTATCAAAATGAAAAACTAATTCTTTATAAATTTCGTCACATAGCCACGGCAACGTATCATATACATTCCTGCCGAAAGATTTGAGACATCTACAGCATCGCCACTATACTTGAAATCGGCAATCTGCCTTCCTTCAATATTATATATTTCGACAGATTCTCCTGCATCAATTCCATAAATGTAGAAACTCGTACTTACTGGATTAGGATAAATGCCGATATTTTCTATCGAAACGACGTCAACAGCTTCTTCTCCTCCGTTGCCACCATTTTCTTCAATTGGCAAAACTGCCTTTATCATCCAAGCACCGTATGTCTGCTGAGTCCATGTTCCGTTAGGATTCCACCATGCACCATTTTCGTAGCCTGCGCCCACGAATGTAGATGCAGTAGCCGGATAATCGCCCTCACTGCTCAAAATCACCCACAAAGCCCTTGTCGTGTCAATATCAATGGTATCGAAACCAAAATTGAACCAACCTTCAGTATCCATTTCCACAGTAAGCGTATCCCTGAGAATACATTCCGATGGCAAAGTGTCAAATCCTTGATATACTGCCAATCTATATTCTCCGTATGAATATTGTCCATCAACATAAAAGAGCACATCGGCAAGATGCGGACGCGATGCAAGATGTTGCGGCATAAACGAAATACCCCACTCAACATTCTGCTGATGATAGCCCAGTGAAACATTATATACATCGTTGTCGTAGTTAAGCGTATCCCTATCGACAACCTCAAACTCAGCCACAAGCGAAACATCGGAAATCATTTCTACCTGACGAGGATTATCGGTAACGCCATCATTCCACTTGCTGAACTTGAAGCAAGGATAAGCAGTAGCCGAAACATTCACAATACTACCTTCCTCGTACCTGCCAGCGCCAGAAGCTGTTCCCATAACATCATCGTTCACAGTAACATCAAGATTGTAAACATTTACGCTTTCTGTGCCGAACCTAATATCGCTACGGTATTGCAATACATTTCCCATAAGGCCGACAGTGTTATCGATATCAATAGCACCATAATTGCGAACTACGGCAATCGAATTACCAAGTCCGCTATTTGTGCATGCAAAATGTCTCTCTGCATGGGTAGTTCCCGTATTGTCGAGCCAAGCAACCACAAGATTGTCGGTTCCATTGTACTCGAACGGCTGGTCAAGGATTAGGGTAATCCAACCAGAATATGCAGGAATTGTAAATTCACCGTCATACACAAGTGTTAAGGAATCTGAAGCTACCCAGTCGTTGTACTCGAACTCGAAAGTATTGGTATGTCCCATGTAAAGTTTCACATTTCTTACTGCATCAGCATTGTCGTTTGTAACACAATTGAACGAAACCGAATGTATTGTCCTTGCTCCACCCATTTCCATTGCATTGAATACCTGCTGCGAATAGTTGTACTTTGCTGCCGTGTTCAAAGGCAATGCCTCGCGAATATAAGTTTGTGTTCCGACCTGCAGATATGTTTCTGTTTCCAGTGTATCCACATCATAGACAGGCGGTTCTACATATTCAAGTCCAAAACGGATATTGTTGCGCTTGTTAATCACACTACCATAACTTGAATTTAAATTATAAATAGCATTTGCATCTGTATATTCATAAATAGCCGAGCTATATTCAGAGACAGAACACATAAAATCAACTTCCTCGTTTTCATAAGTTCCTGTATTATCCCTTACAGCCACCACCAGATTGTCAGTTCCATTATAATGGAATGGTGTACGCAAAATATATGTTATCCAGCCACTTTCCCCATCAATAGTAACAATGCTATTACAAACATTGGGCACATCAGCCAAAGATACCCAATCGCTTGAATAATCGAACTCAAACTTGCTGGTATGTCCCATATAGAGTTTAGTATTCCTAATAACTTCGTTTTCATTTGCATTTCCATTATAGTTTAACGAAACTGTATATATGTCGCGCTCGCCGCCCATTTCCCACGATGCAAATAGTTGCTGTGAATAAGAATAGCCATAATAGGTACTCAACGGCAATGGGGCTGTCTCTGTGCCCGTACCAACCTGCAAATACGATTCTGTTTCAATAGTATCGACAATATGTGTAGGCGGTTCTATGTATTCCAAACCGAAACGAATGTTGTTGCGGTAATAACAAAGAGCCTTTTTTGATGCTTCCGAAGTGCTGGAAATTGAACCAGAAAAATAATCTGCTATAGCCACAGCCCTACTCTTTGTTATATCGGAACATACAAACGAAATAGACGATCCTTCATCTCGTGTATCATCAACAACTGCAACTACAAGATTATCTGTACCATTGTAAACAAACGGTGTATCAAACACAAGATATACCCAACCACTATACTCATCAAGAGTAATACTACCCGAATAAACTTTTGTCAAGTCGTTAACATCAACAAAATCTCCAACCGGATATTCAAACTCGTCCTTCTGGGTGTGTGCCATATAAGCCTTAACATTTCTTGTCAGCCAATAGCCTGAATTACCGGAATAATTGAAGGCAATAGAATATATGGTACGGCTACCACCCATTTCCTCGGCTGTATAAATCTGTTGCGAATAAGACCAGTAAATATCGGTTTCGATTGGAAGCATATTGGCTGTATTGGTAGTATCAGTTCCTACCTGCAAATAAGCTTCGGTCTCCAAAGTGTCAACAACCGGTGTAAGAGGTTCAATAGATTCAAATCCGAACCTTATGTTGCTACGATAATTGCACAATTCCTTGTAACTTGCAGATGACAAATTATTAATAGCTGGCGAATAGTCGGAAAAGAAAATCGAACTTGTCTCTTCAATGTCGGAGCAAGCAAACAATATTGGGGAGCCAGTCGTAGCATTTGTCCAATCCGCTACTGCGACTACAAGATTGTCGTTTCCATTGTACTGGAAAGGCGTATCAAGCACTATGGTTGTCCAGCCGTTTTCAGCGTCAAACGCCATCCGTCCCGAATACACTTTCGTCATATTCCGAACATCAATAGCATCTCCAACAGGATAATCAAAGTCGACCTTTGTTGTGTGAGCAAGATAAACCTTCACATTTCGGTAAAGCTCTCCATTTGTATTTTCCAGATAATTGAAAGCCAACGAATAAATTGTGTGCGCTCCGCCCATTTCTGCCGAAGTAAATATCTGTTGCGAATAAGACCAGTTGTTGGAAGTCATAATAGGCAACACTTCCCTACCATGCGTATCATCAGTTCCAACCTGCCTGCACGAATCAGTATCTACAACATCAATTTCCGGTTCAGATGGTTCAACAGATTCAGTACCAAACCTAACATTGCTTCTTATATCATACCTCGTCCCTGAAAAATAATCAGAATATGGATTGATGCTATAACTTACAAAATTAGAGAGATTCTCAATTACACTTGTTTCCGAGCAATAGAAATTCCTTCTAGGAACAGAGTTTCCAGTAATATCGTATACGGCAAGCAACAGATTGTCGGTTCCATTATAAGCAAACGGTTCATCGAGAACTATAGTTACCCACGATTCTTCGGCCGGAATTGTCATATATCCGGAATAAACCTTTGTCAACCTTGTGACATCCACAAAATCATAGTTTGAAGTATATTCAGACTTCTGGGTATGCCCCATATACACCTTTACAAATCTACTTACTTCCTCGGTTTCGTTACCCGAATATTTGAACGACAGCTTATAAATATTCTTTTCGCTACCCATTTCTGCAGAGGTAAATATCTGCTGGGAATAACCATAACTGTAATATGTATCAACTGGGAATGTACCCAATTCTTCGTCAAGTCCAACCTGACGATAAGTATCTGTTTCTACATAATTTATAGGTTGAGTAAATTCCCTCAGCTCAATATCGTCCAATATGAAACCAGCGCCACCATAAATTGGGATTCCCACGAATGCAATTTGGAAATTTTCCTGCAAATCGGACACAGCAAAGCGAATTTTCATTTTTGTCCAAACGGAATGATCATCGTCAATTCTTGCCAGCACTGTTTCGCTAGTACCATTGATCAGTTTGACAATTAGCTTGTCGTAGTCGCCAGACCTGTACGGATTTGCATAGTAGAAAACCAATTCGAGAGTATCGATGTTGGCAGGACGCACAAAAACAGGAGAAAGCAAAATTGCCGTATCAGACACATTCGATGTATTGCTAACCTTGGCATTATATGAACCTCCGTGTGCTCCTGAAATATAACCGAAATAAGAACCTGTACCTATAAGCCAGTATGCACGTCCATACTTTGTGCTTGTTGTCCAACCATTAGTTTCAAAACTTGCACTCTCAAAACCCTCACTCCACGGATAGGTATCAACCAAAATGGGAGTCTCAACATGTTCTATCCAATTCAACTCAACATCGTCAATCAAGAATCCGTAACCATACTTAGGAATTCCGATAAACTTAATCTGGAATCTACTGGGCAAATCTTCCGCACGCAACTTGAGGATCTTTTCCTCCCAACTGTCGTGAAAATCTTCAATGCGAAGCAGTTCTGTTTCATTAGTTCCATTAACCAACTTAACAACAAGGTGGTCAAAATCATCACTCCATTTGGGATTTGCATAGAAGAACGACAAATTAAGAGTATCCATATTGCTTGGGCGCACAAAAATAGGCGAAAGCAATACTGCGGTATCACCTCCTTCACTAACATTGGTAATCCTAGCGTTATACGTACCGCTGTACGCAGATGTCAATGGGCAATTGCTTCCATAGCCACCCGTTTCAATTATCCAATTGACATCTCCTGATAATATACTTGTTGTCCAACCTTTTGTTTCAAAACTTCCGCTCTCGAAATCATCTCTCCACGGATAGGTATCAACCACAACAGGAGTATCAGTATGTTCTATCCAATTCAACTCAATATCGTCAAGCAAAAAGCCACGACCATACTTAGGAATTCCGACAAACTTAATCTGAAAGTTACTGGGCAAATCTTCTGCAAGCAACTTGAGGTTCATTTCCTCCCAGCTATCATGAGATCCTTCAATGCTAACCAAATCCGTTTCATTGATGCCATTAACTAACTTAACAACGAGTGAGTCATAATCCGGACTCCATAGGGGATTTGCATAAAAGAACGACAATTCAAGCGTATCCACATTGCTTGGACGTACAAATACTGGCGAAAGCAACACTGCAGTATCTCCATTGTAGTCACTATTACTTACAATTGCATTATAAGAACCGCTGTGTGCATTTGTAAGAGAACCGCCACTAGCTCCCGTTCCGATAGTCCATTCTGCAGAACCAGCCACAATGCTGGTTGTCCATCCATTTGTTGCAAAACTTCCGCTCTCGAAATTTTCAGTCCACGGATATGTATTTATCTGGGCAAAAGCACACTGCACCAACAATAGCAGCATAGGTATGATTACCAATACTCTTTTCATTTTCAAACTCAATTAAAATTATCTCGCAAAATTAACAAAAAAATGAGAATGCACACATAATGATTTACGATTGTTAAATTTTCCATCGCAAAGCATTGCGCCTATTATTTGAATATTGTACAATCGCGCCATGGCGCGATTCTTTGAATCTTAAAAACATTGAAACGGCGTCATTCCCTGTAAAGACGTGCCATGGCGCGTCTCTACAGAAACGCCGAAGGCATTGAACGGCGAAGCCCTCAACGAAGTTAAACGTGAAACGAGAAACCTAGAAACAAGAAACTTAGAAACGCCGCAGGCATTAGGGCTAAAAGTCGAACAGGCTAAAAGGCTAACAGCCAAAACGTAATAACGTTCAGTACGTTATGGCTTCAAGCCTGTGAGCCTTCGAGCCTGCAAGTCCCAAACCTTCAAACGGCGTCCATTTATATCAGTTTCCTTCGCCTCATCTCCCAGAAACACTTGCGGGTAGCATCGACATCGGCGGCGGAATTGTGAGCATCGTCGAACTCCGCTCCGAATAGTTTCTTGTGAAGCTCCTGAAGCTTAGGCCACTTGTATCCGCCACGATAACCTGGCAACTTACAATATTCAGTTCCCGCAAGCATGGTGCAGTACGACTTCATACGCGAAAGCTGAACATCAATGCCTCGCCTAATAAACTCAGCATCAACAACATGAATATCAAATGAAATGTTATGTCCGACAATGTACTCGGCAGAATCGAGCGTCTGCACAAAACTCGCCAGCGCAGAATCCAAAGCTATGCCTTCCCTCATCGCCCTTTCGGTGGAAATGCCGTGAATTGAGGCCGCCTGCTCGGGAATCTCGTAGCCATCGGGACGAATAATGCAATCGTGGACAGAAAGTACATTGCCTTGATTGTCGGTGAGAATCCAGCTCAACTGCACCATGCGAGGCCAGTTCATGGTATCGCTTGCCGGTGCTTCATAATCGTGTGGCAATCCTGTTGTTTCGGTATCGAAAAACAGATAGTTATGACCTGCGAATGCCAATCCGCAAACAAACACAGCCAACAGCGACACAAGAAATCTTTTCATATTTTTATTTTTTGCAAAATTAACAAAACAATCATACACAATATTACACAAAAAACGAAAACGGAACGCTAAAAAATATATTTTTGCGCCCATGAAAAAAGATTCGCCACTGATAATATATCCGTTGCTGGTAATAGCGATGCTATTCTGGTCGTTTTCGTTCATCTGGGCGAAACAAGCGCTTGTCAGTTACAATCCGATAACAATCATTTACTTACGAACAATTGTTGCCTCTGTAATACTATTTCTCATACTGCTTGTCACAAGGAAAAGGATAAAGATTCGACTGAAAGACCTGCCAATCTTCATAATTCTTGCCTTTTTCGAGCCGTTCCTATACTTCCTTGGCGAAACCAACGGACTTACGCGCGTTGATGCATCTACAGCTGGAATAATCATTGGCACAATACCGCTTTTCACGCCGATAGTTGCATATATTTTCCTGAAGGAAAAAATCACAAAGCTCAACATTGTCGGCATAGTGCTGTCGGTTGTCGGCGTGGCAATAATGACATTCGATGCCAACCTCAACATGCAGGTGTCGCCCGAGGGGCTTATGCTTCTTGGCGTTGCAATACTTGCCACACTGGGATATACCGTTGCTGTAAAGAAAATTCCGGAAGAATATTCAGTGTTCACCATAACATTATACCAGAACATTATCGGTTCACTTTTGTTTCTGCCTCTGGTCATTATTTTCGAGAAGGACAACATAATGCAAACTGGCTTTGTATGGAGCTCCATCCTGCCGATAATAGAACTTGGAATATTTGCATCGGCGGCTGCATTCGTATGCTACACATACACATTGCGTTACATCCCTATTGCCCGTGCAAACATCTTCACGAACCTTATTCCAGTGTTCACGCTCTTCCTATCGGCATTGCTTCTTGGAGAGGAAATTAACATTCAGAAAATCATTGGAATAACAGTCGTTCTGACTGGCGTTTTTGTTGCGCAGGCAAAAAAACGACAATAAACAACATTGCACACAATCGGCGCAAATCATTGAATTATCAAATCATCAAACCCAGAAACATAAATGGGCATCGGTCTATGTAAAGACGTGCCATGGCGCGTCTCTACAGAAACGATGAATGTAACAACAATCATTAAAATCCAACAATCCTAAATTCATAAATCGTAAATCGTAAATATGTTTTATCTTTGCACAACAATTTTTAAAAGAAAAACGACATGGATTTTGATTTAATAGTATTGGGCAGCGGTCCTGGCGGATATGTAGCTGCCATAAGGGCATCACAGCTTGGAATGAAAGTAGCAGTTGTTGAACGCGCACAGCTCGGTGGCATTTGCCTCAACTGGGGCTGCATACCGACAAAGGCCCTGCTGAAGTCGGCACAGGTTTACAACTACATGAAGCACTCCGAAAACTACGGCATCGAACTCGAAGGTACTGCAAAACCAAACTTCGAAAAGGTTATCGCTCGTAGCCGCGAAGTTGCCGCAGGAATGAGCAAAGGCATTGAGTTCCTTTTCAAAAAGAACAACATCACCGTTATCAACGGAACAGGAAAGCTCGTTGAGGCACACAAACTTGCTGTAACAAAGGAAGATGGAAGCGTAGAAAACCTTACCGCCAACCATATAATCCTTGCAACAGGCGCTCGTTCGAAGGTTATGCCTAACATTCCACAGGATGGTGTAAACATCATCGGATACCGCGAGGCTCTCACCTTGCCGGCACTTCCCGAATCGATGGTTGTCGTAGGTTCCGGAGCTATCGGTTCCGAACTCGCATTCTTCTATCACTCAATGGGTTGTCAGGTTACGATAATCGAATTCCTTCCCGAAATAGTTCCGCTCGAGGACGAAGAAGTTTCGAAGCAACTTGCACGCTCGTTCAAGAAGATGGGCATAAAGGTTATGACTGGAACAGCTGTACAAAGCGTTGAAATCCAAGACGGCAAGTGCTTGGTTAAATACACAGACAAGAAGGGCGAAAATTCAATCGAATGTGAAAAGGTTCTGTCGGCAGTTGGCGTTGTTACCAACATCGAAAACCTTGGACTTGAAGAACTTGGCATTGCAACCGAGCGTGGCAAGGTTGTAGTTGACGACTACTATCGCACCTCCTGCGAAGGCGTTTACGCTATCGGCGACATTGTTCACGGACCGGCATTGGCACATGTTGCATCGGCTGAAGGTATCTGCTGCGTTGAAAAGATTGCAGGCCTTGATGTAGAAAAGATTGACTACGACTACATTCCATCTTGCGTTTATACAACTCCAGAGGTTGCATCGGTTGGCTTTACCGAGAAGCAGTTGCAGGACAAGGGCATAGAATACAAGGTCGGCAAGTTCCCGTTCACAGCATCGGGCAAGGCTATGGCAGCTGGCAACAGGGACGGTTTTGTAAAGCTTCTCTTCGATGCTAACAGCGACGAACTGCTTGGCGCACATTTCATTGGCGACAACATTGCCGAAATGATTGCCGAAATGTCAGCATTCAAGAAATTGAACGGCAAGGCAAAACAGCTCATTAAGACCATTCATCCGCATCCGAGCCTTTCGGAAGCCGTTATTGAAGCCGCCGCAGCAGCTCACAACGAAGTGATTCACATTTAGCATATTGGCTAACATAGATAAAAAAGGATGCGAAATGCATCCTTTTTTTGTAGGTAACTGATAGTCAGAGCTGTTTTAGTTTATTTGCGTTCACTAAAGACAATTCTCAAATTATCAATTAATTATCCACCAAAAGGCTAGTCATTTCGGAAGCTAGTCGAAACACGCGATACAGAATGGGGAGCGTTGTGAAGACTGCTATCCGTAATCTCCTCTAAGTACTAATGGGAGATTGGCTACGCCGAGCTGAAGGTACCGCATAAGCGAGTTCACACGACACGTTCCTTAGTCGGTTCACTCTGCTTTGTGGAATGACGATTCGTTTTTTGCAGATAAAAATTTTAGAAAAAAATCCTTATCCCCTACTTTCCGCTTTTCCGTCTGTTGCAATCACGGCAAAGCATCTGGCAGTTGTCGGGAACAGTATGTCCGCCATCGTGCCACGGCGTAATATGGTCGGCTTCCATCTGGTTCAATTCGAAATGCTTGCCACAAACGGCACAATATCCGCCCTGCCTTTCATAGGCAGCCAGTTTCTGCGCATCCGTGAACGCCCTTATCGACAAATATCTCTCCTGCCGAGTGAGAATGTAGGGATATATGCCCGATTTCTTCGTAACATCATCGTCAAGAATAAGTTTGCTGACTTCTGCGTCAATCTTCTTGCTGTCGAAAACTTCATCCTTGTACTGCCAGTACAATGTCCCCCAATCCACACCTTTCATTATCTTCTTGCGCTCCTTGGTCGGACGGAAAGATGTCTCAATCCATGTGATTACCGACTGGAAAAACTGCCACAATGGTGCCGCACTCGCATCGTGCTGATGGTTGCCCATATAAACCTCGATATTGCCCTTTGAAATCCACGAAATTGCAGTTTCGAGATATTCCTGACGGATTGCGGAACCTGTAAGATAATCGCTACCGATTTTTGCTGCCGGCGCACCATTTTTGCTGAAATACCGCTTAGCATCGCTCACCCACGAACCAGCATACACTGCGTTGCGCAATTCCTGGTCGGAAAGCTCCTCGCCTGCTATGTTGATGGTCTTGAACCACTTGAGTTTTTCACTATCGGTTCCGCTGCAGATGTAAACTTGCAATTCGTAGTTCAGGATTTTTTCTTTTTCGTCGGGCTGAAGGTTGTGGAAATAGCGCATATCAAAGGCAAAATCACCATTTACATATTGACAAATTGAAATCGTACGCTGCTGACCGTCAATAATTTCGAATGTTCCATCCTCACGTGTTGCCCAATACATGACATTTAGCGGAAACCCTTGTGTGAGCGTATCAATTACAGCATCGCGCTGCTTCTCCTTATACACGAATTCGCGCTGGTATGGCGGACGTACATCCAATTTTCCACCGTAGGCGCATACGCCGTCTTCGGCATTGTCGGCATAACCTTCCGTTAATTCGCCAACTGTGATTTTGTGTAATTCTATCTGCATATTGTATTGTTTTTATTGTTTTCTGTGTAGTCGTTGCACGCAACGACCCTACAGAAATTCTTATTATCATTTATTTTCCACTCCCTTTTCTGCCGCCATCGGTAATTGCGATTCTTCCATTATATATGGTTTGCTTTGGGTACGACGACGGATGAAAATTCTTTGATATGTCATTTTCGCAATATCAGATTCATCTGTTATATATGGGATTTGTACTCGCCATGTACGATCAGCCTTTTTGTACTTATTTAGCTTTTCTATTGTTGGTGGACGAAAGAATGTGCACTCGTTTTCTGCCCATTCTATGTCATGACTTCTCCATACAATTTCAAATTGATCAGGATTATATTTGTCAAGAAATGTCAAGGGAACTCCCATTACGCCATAATAATCACATGGAATATTCTCTACTTTGCTTACTTCAATAGCATCATAATTATCATAAGTAGGATATTCTTCTGGCATATAATGATTGTACAAAATAAGTTCCTCATGCCGTTTTTGTATATCAAGATTGGTAAACCAACAAACATTACCAAACTTTGCATACTTCTTTCCATTATCTCCCATATATGTATTTCCACGTTCAAAATCAGAAGGGACTTCAAATACTTTACTGCCTGTTCCAAAACCTAACCACAACTTATTTTGCATAACAAGCGGAAATATCTCGCGGTAATTTACTGCATTTACACTGCCAATAATCACAAATTTCTTTTCATATTTCATCAATTGTGCAACATATTCCCTAAACAATGAAAATGGTGGATTTGTAACCACAATATCAGCCTGCTTCAGCAGTTCAATGCATTCTGGAGAACGAAAATCACCATCACCATTGAGATAATTTATTCCAATTTCTTCGGGGTCGGGAACAAGATTGCCATTGCGGTCGCCAAAATATTCAAGCCATATTGCCCTTTCACTGTCGTTGGTACTAAAAAGGTCTCGATTCTGACTTTTATAGCAGGTAGTAATAAGTCTCTTCAACCCTAGTTTCTCGAAATTGTAACTGAAATAGTGGAAAAAGTTGCTCACACGTGGGTCATCGCAGTTGCATAAAACAGTTTTTCCTCTGAAATGTTCCTTATAATGCTTCAGTTCGTTTTCTATATCTGTAAGTTGGGTGTAAAATTCATCCTTTTTTGCTGTTTTCGCCTGATTAAGATTCTTATTTGCCATCTCCGACTGATTTTGCGCAATGCTATCAGTCACAATCGGGCAAAAAGAAAGGTGCGAACCTTTCTATCGCATTCACGGGGAGCGTCGGATGAACCCCGCTGTATCAGTAGTCTAGTTCACACCGTAGTGCGAACATTAACTTTACCTGATACATAGGAGCTTTGCGCTTCCGTGAAATTGCTTTTACTCGATATTTCTAATCATCAGTTTCCGACGCTTTTGATTTGAATATTTCCTAAAGGCGAGTGCAGAAAAATATTTTTTTATGCCGAGCCAAAGAAAATATCTGCCCTAAGGCAGAATGCGAATAATAGCTAATGCTTTGGTTATTAATATTTTAATTTATCTACTTCAAAAATTCCGTTATTTTAATTAATACCTTAATTGTTTTGATTGCCAAAAATAGAAAAAATATTTGAATGCGATGATATGTTATGTGTTTTTCGTTTCACAATCCCATTCCGCCACATTGTTTTCGATGTATTCGGCAATGCGGTTCATTTCGGCGGTATCGCGGATAATGCGGTCGTGGAATGAACGTTGCCATGAAAATGGAATTTGTTTTTTACGTGCAAATGTGGTCGTCGATATTTTTATCCCACGGATTACAGATGCCAGATTTTTCGATTGTGGTGAAAATTTGTTCATCGGTTCGCCGTCTGTGGGGGCGCAATGATTTGTTTCGCCAATTGTGGCGCCATTTGTAGGGGCGCAATGCATTGCGCCCCTACAATGCGTTGCGTCATCACCATGTGTTGCGCCCCCACGGACAGGCGTGTTATATTGATTTTGGCCAATCGTAACAATCAGGTGCACATGGTCTGGCATTATGACAAACAATGGGATTTCCAAATTCATATCCGCCCGCATTTCCGGGGTTTTGACAATCTGTTCGTGCAAACATTTGCCAATTTCCGACAGACTCATCTCACCATCGGTAATTTCACCGAAATAATGTTCCCTATCTTTTGTGCAGATGGTCACAAAATACATTCCACAATTGTAATTGTGCCATTTTGCGCGATACGAAACCCGATCATGCAGATTCTGGAAAAATTCGTCAGGCATATATTTCTATTCAATTTACAATAATCCAAAATTAGAAAATAAATATTTGAATGCTATGATTTCGGAAAATAATTTTTGCATTATCACAGTTGCTAACACTCTCGCCAGTCTATTCGTCACAAAACCCACACACATTTTACAGTCACTATACACTAACAATCAGGCTATTACAAGACATGCATCATTTTTTTCAAAAAATCCTTGCTCAAAACTTTAGATTTTCACCACCTAAAACTTTAGATTTTTACCAGTATAAACTTTAGATTTTTCCTAGTGCAGACTTTAGATTTTTACCAATCCTGCGAAATCAACGGCATAAAATACATCTCGTGGAAGGACTGGAGCAAGGTAGAAGAATGAAAAAGGGGCGTCATTTGCTCACTTTGTTTCGCGAGCTAAAGATTTCGGATAGTTTGATTCACTCAGCTCTCCGTTCCGTATCGCTGGTTCATCATAACTTCCGAAATGACGATAAGAGGTCTTTCAACTATTTCACAAAAATCAGCTGCATACCGATTTCCAGTTTCAAAAAGTCATTGTAAGTTCCTGGATACAAAGCCGGATTGAGCAAATCGGAAATCCTAAGTTTAGCGTAAACAGAAACAATATCGTAGGTTATTGCTGTCTTTACACCCCACTGGAACGGATTGATAAAGTCGTAATTCTTGTTTATGATTTTTGACTTTTGGTAATTGGTGGTAATATCTTCCCGCCAAACCTGAACATAACGGTCTTCGAAATTCCACATTCCGAAAACGCCCAAATCCCAAGTAAGTCCATTGCTAAGAAGGCCTCCGCTTGCAAGTTTCACACGCTGGAACAATTCTATGTTAAGATTGGATGTGCGGAATCGTTCTTTAATCATATATTTAACACCTGGCATGGCTGGTGTAGCAATAATATTATTATTTCCATCAAGGCATTCTCCCCTATAGTCATCCAAGCCCATTCCTACACCAAAGGCAAGGCTATACTTCTTGCAAGCATTCCACTGCATACCAATAAGTGCCGAAAACGTTGACTTCTGCTTGTTGGTCGAGCCTTCGTAAGTCTTGACTCCAGCAAAACCAGCATTCATCTGCAACAGCAAATGCGTTTGCTTAGGCTTGCCAAACTCTCGTTTGCTCTGGTTCTCATTTCTAGACATTATCTTTGTTGCATCGGTAACTTTTGTGCTAGGCTGGTGTGCATAAACAAGATTTCCATTTTTGTCACCTTCAATCTTGTACGATCCAACATATCCGTGATAATACACATTTACCGTAAAATTGGAATACTTGTCAATATTATTTATGGTAATCACCGCATCTCCCTCTGCATTAACATGTTCGTACGAATACAACCTGCCATCTTCACGCATTAGGTTGTAGAAAACCTCGGTATTTTCATTAAACTGCTGGCACTTTATTTTCAGGGTGTTACCATCTTTTTCGAACTCGAATGTAGGTTCTACAGTCTTTTTTCCACCTTCAACGAAATAACTTGCCTGCGGAACGCCATAACCCAGCGCATAATCGAAATACGGATAAATATCACCCGACTTTTCTATTTCATCCTTCAGTTGCATAGCGGTAAGTTCGCGATTTGTCTGCCAAGCACAAGCACCAAAGCCAGCTGCCAGCGGACACGAGAACGAAGTTCCGTAAGCCATTGTCATTCCACCCTTTGGATTTGCAACGTATGCGTGTCCGAATGTGACAATATTTGGCTTGCGACGACCATCTGCTGTTGGTCCGAACGATGAAAAGTCGATGTGGCGGTACCTGTCGAGCGAATCCTCGATTCCACCAACCGAGATAACACTGTCGGCATCGGCAGGAGTAATAAGGACGTACCAACTGGCATCGTCGGCCTCGTTGCCCATCGAGTTGAAAACCAGCATACCCTTGCGAGCTGCCATGTTTGCAGCCTTGGCAACATGCGAAGTTCCGTCCATATCCTTGGTATAGTAGCGGTCCTTGCCGTAGCCAAGCGAACTGCTGATAATGTCGGCACCATTCTGGTCGGCCCACTCCATTGCCTGTGTCCACCATATTTCCTCCTTGAAAGGTTCGGGATTAACCTCGGTACGGGCAAGCAAAAATTCAGCACCAGTAGCCAAACCGAACTTCTTAATGTCAGTAGCGGTCTGGTAAACGCCTGCAATACAGCTCAAGGTCATTGTGCCGTGCGTACTCCAGCTGTAAACGTATTCCTTTTTGTTCGGGAAGTTCCAAGTTTTGATGATTTGGTTGTTGTCGCGAAGGTGGCTGAAAATCTCGTGTTTGTCAACTTTCGGGAAACCGCCGTCAAATACGGCAATCCTGACGCCTTTACCATCGATGTTGTTTTCGGCAAACTTTTCGCCCTGCATCCTGAGAAGCTGAGGCAGAAGTTCGGGCTTCAGCATTTCGATGTCGTAGGTTTCATCGTTTTCTTCGTCAACCATACCGGCATACGAAGCGACAACCATTTCGCCAGCTATTTCAACAACACGCGACACAAACGGCAAAGCTTTTATCTTTTCGATATTTTCGCTTTCGGCCATAATGCCTACCGCATTGAACCATCGCGATTCGCCGACAACTTCTTCCGACAAAGCCGAAACCGCATCTACATAACCTCCATTGAGCGGATAATCAGTAATGTCGTAGAGCGACAATCCCAACTTCTCTCGGCGCTCAATTGCCTTTGAATCAAAATATTCGTAAGGATTGAATGATGTATTCGCCTTATCGCGGAAAAATACCCAGTAGCATCCGGGAGTTGCTTTTGCAAACTGAGTTGCAATAAGCAAAGTTGCCAAAATCAACAAAAATTTCTTCATGGTCATATTATTTTACTTTCTGTGGGCTAACGCCCGTTTCTGAGTTTCTCGTTTCTACGCTTCGCTGTTTCTAGGTTTCAGGTTCAAGGTTCAAGGTTCAAAGTTCAAGGTTCAAGGTTCAAGGTTCAAAGTTCAAGGTTCAAGGTTCAAAGTTCAAGGTTCAAGGTTCAAGGTTTAAGGTTCAAAGTTTCATGTTGCCGGTCACTGAGCTTGTCGAAGTGCTGATTTCTGGTTGAAACGCGCCATGGCGCGATTTTACTGGTTGTGCCGTAGCGCGCTGCGACCATACTGTATATTGATATCTCTCAACTTTCAACTCTCAACTTTCAACTCTTAACTCTCAACTCTCAACTCTTACCTCCCCTACACCACTCTAAATCCCTTATTTGTAAAGTATTCAGCAATAGCATCGGTGCAATCGCCATCAATAATAAGGTGATGGTTGCCGAGCGGGAATTCACGCAGGAGGAACAAGCCCTTCGAGGTCATCTTTACCTTTACCTGCGTGCGACATGCCAATGGGGAATCGCAGTTGTCAATGATTTCGCCCAACGACAAGAAACAATATTCCAACTTTCTGTCGATGCGGAAGATAGTAATATTCTGCTTCTTCATTTCGCCCTTAACAGCTGCGTACTTTCCTGACTCGTAATGGGTTGTGATTTCCATCTTGTCGAGCAGATTCTTCTGCACGGTGCAATGCGAGAATATGGCAGCCTCCTTGTCGGCAAAACTTAGATTAGCCATCCACGGAATCTTGCCTGTCAAACGCTTGACAATCATCATTCCCGTTGCCGAACACAAATCGCCTTCGCAAGCAGCAGGGAAACCGTAGTCGTTCATTGCCGACACCGGCAGACAGATTGTATTTCCAATCTTGCCTATCAGCCCGAAGCAAGCCACTGTAACGGCATCTAGGTTATTCTGCTTGATGAGTGTGTCGAACTTCTTTACCAACGACAATTCGGATGCAAAACTTTCGTGACCGAACCTGCCGAAATTTTCCGCGAAATTGCAGAAATCCTCGCCCTCAGGCAAAGCCAGAAATTCGTCCCATGAAAAGTTAACCAACTCAATGTCAAGCAAATCCTCAAGCAAGTCCTCATCGGGAATACTCGACACAAGCCAGTCGGAAATTCCGCCTATCACACCCAATCTTGCCTTTTTCTCGGATGCGGGGGGCGTGAGAAACCTTTCCAGCTCTCTGAGGCTTTGCAACTTATCTACATCGAAAAGTTTGGTATTGATACCTTTTTCGTTAAGATAAGCCTTCACCTCGGTAGCTGCAGCCCACGAGTTGCCGTTGCGTGATGCGAGGAAACAATATCGGTTCTTTGATTCAATCCTGTCAAGCACCTTGTGCTCGGTTCCACCCGTTAGGAACCATATAACATCAGGATTTGACTGTACAAAAACATCGGGCGTAAGGTTGAAACGCCCAATAAAATCGGTGACAACGGACGACGGAGGGATGTCGCTGTCGTCGCCCGATGATGCTAAAAATATTTTCAAAGCTGTAAATTTAAGTTCTACAATCGACTACTTTGCAGCAATCATTTCAATTTCTACAACAGCCTTCTTGGGGAGTTCCTTTACAGCGAAAGCTGCTCTTGCGGGAGGATTTGCGGTGAAATACTTTCCGTAAACAGCGTTCATGTCGGCAAAATAGCTCATGTCGGCGAGCAAGCAGGTTGACTTGACAACATTGTCGAAAGTACAGCCGGCAGCCTTAAGGATAGCCTCCAAGTTCTTCATGCTCTGTTCGGTCTGTGCAGTAATGCCCTCTGGCATTGTTCCCGTTGCCGGATCGATTGGCAACTGACCTGAAATAAAAATCATACCGTTTGCCTCTACAGCCTGGCTATAAGGTCCGATTGCTGCAGGCGCATTGTCTGAATGAATTATGTTCTTCATATCTTTACTTTTTAAATTAAAAGACAAAAATAATACGAATATTCGTTATATTGAGTTTTTTTGTTGATTTTTTCATTTGAATTTACAATTAAATAGCCCGCACCTCACAATACATTTTTTCAAATAAATCTTTCCCGTACAAAATAAAACCTTTAAAATTGCGTTGTTATATCGTGGCAATCCACAATAAAAACTGATTAACTAGATAATTATGAGTAGGTTTAATTTTCACAAAAATCGGCAAATTATGCATAGGCTATTCTTCATTTTAATGATAATTATTCCATTCGCTACGTATGCACAGAAAAACAATTTAATTGAATTGCCATCAGGACTAAAAGTTGCAACTGATGACGAGTACGGAATATTCAAATGGGCGGAAGCAAAGAAAAAATGCGAAAACAAAGGCGAAGGCTGGTCTTTGCCGACAAAGGAGGAACTTGTCGAAATATACCAATACAAGGATACGATAAAAGGGTTTACAGATAGTTGGTACTGGAGCCTATCTACAGACGGATCATCGGATTACTATTTTGACGTAAATCCCGACTATGGAAATGCGTGGAACTTGATTTTCAGCAATGGAATATTAGTTTCCAACTCAAAGACATATACTATAAAAGCGCGTTGCGTAAAACATTAATAAAAGGGCTGTCATTTTTTCAGCGAACATTATCAAAAAAAGTTGAAAATAATTTTGCACTATAAAATATTTGCAGTACTTTTGCAGTCCGTTTCCGAAAGGAACGAGGTCCCATAGCTCAGTTGGTTAGAGCACCTGACTCATAATCAGGGGG
>JBGUHW010000125.1:0-14516 GCA_045112395.1 Bacteroidales bacterium | reverse complement strand
ATAAAATTGTGACATTACAAGGATTTCTCCATCTGGCATTTCCGCTCCCAAATAATAGTCCTCGTAAACGCACAATCGTCCTGTTGGTTTTTTTAAATACAGCTTGCTATCATTTAACGCACTATCAATAACAAGAAGAAGTACAGTATCTTCTGTTTTCTCTGAAAACTGAAGTCTCATCGGGACAATTGTCTTGCTTCTACTCTGAAATCTATCATAAAAAGAATAAGATTCAACGCTTTGCCACTTTTCTAACTCAATTTTTGGAGAAATGGAAAAAGTTTGTGCAAACATATTTTGGCAAATGGTAATAAATAATAATAGTATTAATTTCCTCATGCTTTTACAATTAAAATGGAGAACAATGTCTCGCAAATATCATTCTTTTTTAAACATCATTATGGGATTTTAACTATAACTGCAACAAATCCCATAATCAACTATAATTTATAATGCATTCAAATACATTTCCCTCATATGTGCCCTCTTCTATAAATATAAACAACATAGCGAGGGCAAATTTACCCGCCTTGCAATAAACTTACAATCGGATTTGACCTATATATAAATATATACAAATTTCCCATATCATCGTGTAACTTAATTTACAATGCAAATGTATATATTTTTTTTTAACCTTAACAAGAATTCATAATATTTTTTTTGAGATTCATAAATATAAACATATTTCATGCAATCTATTTGTTAGATTACTATAATATATATATAATTCAATAGACGTATTTATCAATTCTTTTGTATATTTCGCCACTACTTGTCCTTCTATGCGTGCATTAGTTGCAGAATGACGTTTTTTACGAATATTAATGTTCAATAATATTGTACAGAACACAAACATCGGTCATTTTTACCTTCTAACATTCTACAATTCAACAATTTGTCACTTTTTAGAAAAATAATTAAAAAATTATTTGCCAGTTAAAAATAAAGCAGTATCTTTGCACCGCTTTTCCTCAGTAGCTCAGTTGGTTAGAGCACCTGACTGTTAATCAGGGGGTCGTAGGTTCAAGTCCTACCTGGGGAGCAGAAAAAGACGGACACAAACTCCGTCTTTTTTCGTTTATAATCAAGACCTTAACAAATCATTCCTGATTATCTCCAATAGCAGAACACAATCTAAGTCCACCTTAATTCTTTTTTAACAACCTGAGCATATAAAACTAACTAAAAATTAGTATCTTTGTCCCAAATTTTTTAAACGAATGAGTAGATTTTCAGTAATAGAAGACACACAAAAATTGCTTGAAGTTATAAATCAAGCAATTCTTGACAAAAAAGGCGAAAATGTTGTCAATATGGACTTGCAAGCCATTGAAAACCACATTACAAAATATTTCGTTATTTGTACAGCCAACTCAGTAATCCATGCCAATACGCTAGCCGACTACATCAGGTACCAGACACGCGGCACCTTGAAGGAAAGGCCATGGAAAGAAGAAGGCTTCGAGAACAGCGAATGGATTTTGATGGACTATGTTGACATTGTGGTACACATTTTCCTACCCGAAGCACGCGAGTTCTACAAGCTCGAACAGCTTTGGGCTGATGCAGAAACCAAATCTATAGAAAACAAATAAGACAAATGGAAGGTAACAAAGGATTCAAGCCCAACAACGAGAATCAGGGCTTACCAAACAACGGTGGCAATGGCAAAGCGCGGATTATTATATATATAGTAATTCTTGCCGTGCTAATCGCTATAACATTCATTGATTTTGGAGGCGGAGCCAACGAAATAAACTGGAACAAGTTCGAGAACGAAATGCTTCTTAACAACGATGTGGAAAAGGTCGTTGTCGTCAACCGCGAACGTGCCGACATATACATAAAGCCTGAAAGCATCGACAAGTATGGTGGCGCTTCAGCTGGAAGCAACTTATTTTCTGGTTCGATACCTTCATTCTACTTCAATATCGGCGATGTGGAAAGTTTTGAAACAAAACTTGCTGAAGCTCAGAAGGATTTGCCAAAAGAACAACGCGTAAGCGTAGAATACAAAACGGAACACGACTATCTAGGTTCAATCATCAGTTGGATACTTCCTATTGTATTAATTCTTGTACTTTGGTGGTTCGTCTTCAATAAAATGAGCGGAGGTAACGGTGGCGGACAGATTTTCAGCATAGGCAAATCGAAGGCACAGGTTTTTGACAAGGAACGCAAGGTAAAAGTAAACTTCAAAGACGTTGCCGGACTCGAAGAAGCCAAGGTTGAAGTAATGGAAATTGTTGATTTCCTGAAGAATCCTGACAAATATACGAAACTTGGAGGTAAAATTCCTAAGGGAGCTTTGCTCGTAGGCCCTCCAGGAACTGGTAAAACCTTGTTGGCAAAGGCCGTAGCTGGCGAAGCCGATGTTCCGTTCTTCTCGCTCAGCGGTAGCGATTTCGTTGAAATGTTCGTCGGTGTTGGTGCTTCGCGTGTACGTGACCTTTTCCGTCAGGCAAAGAGCAAGGCTCCGTGCATCATCTTCATTGACGAAATTGATGCCATTGGTCGCGCTCGTGGCAAGTCAAATAGCTTCAGCGGCAATGATGAAAGAGAAAATACTCTTAACCAACTTCTTACCGAAATGGACGGTTTCGACACCAACAGTGGTGTTATAATACTCGCCGCAACCAACCGCGCCGAAATCCTCGACTCAGCACTTATGCGTGCTGGTCGTTTCGACCGTCAGATACACCTTGAACTTCCCGACGTAAAGGAACGCGAGGAGATTTTCCAAGTTCACACCAAGAACCTCAAGATGGCATCGAGCGTAAAAATCGACTTCCTTGCCAAGCAGACTCCTGGATTCAGCGGTGCCGACATTGCTAATGTTTGCAACGAAGCTGCCCTCATCGCAGCACGAAACGACAAGAAGGAAATCGACAAGCAGGACTTCCTCGATGCCGTTGACCGCATAATCGGCGGATTGGAAAAGAAGAACAAGATTATTTCAGAAACAGAAAAACGCACCATAGCATACCACGAAGCAGGACATGCAACAGTAAGCTGGCTTCTCGAATATGCAAATCCTCTGCTGAAAGTCACGATAATCCCACGCGGAAAGGCTCTCGGCGCAGCATGGTACTTGCCGGAAGAACGCTCAATTACCACCAAGGAGCAACTTCTCGACGAAATGTGCGCAACCTTAGGAGGACGCGCAAGCGAGGAAATCAACTTCGGAAAAGTTTCAACTGGTGCTCTCAACGACCTCGAACGCGTTACAAAACAAGCAATTGCAATGGTTTCGTTCTACGGCATGAGCAACGACATTGGCAACCTCTCCTACTACAACTCGACCGATGACTACGGATTCACCAAGCCATATAGCGACAAGACAGCCGAAAAGATTGATGCGGACGTGAAGGCTATGGTCGAGGAACAGTACGAACGTGCCAAGGAAGTGCTTCGCAACAACATGGAAGGACTTACCCAACTTGCAGAAACCTTGCTCGAAAAGGAAGTCATCTTCAGCGATGACCTCGAACGCATTTTCGGTAAGCGCAAAGGCGAAAACAAGGCTCTCGACGCAATAAACGAGGCCAAGGAGCAGGAAAAAGCAGAAGCCTCTTCGACAAGCTCAGAGAGCAATGATGAAACGGAAAATAAAGATAACGAAATTTCTGAATCATAAAAGTACGCTATGCCTAATTTACTGAAACGGACCATATTCGGAGCTCTTTTCGTTGCAATAACATGCTTCATGGTGCTATTTTGGAACGGAGGTTTATGTGCTTTATATATGCTTGTATGCGGCACAATTATGCTATACGAATTTACGAAGATGTTCAAAATGTCACATTTAGACAGTTTCATGGTCGATGTGATAGGCACATATCCAATATTTGCAATAATATTGTATCATTATCATGAATTTTCATGGGTATTTCTTCCAATTCTACCTCTTATACTGATATGTTTCATAATACACCTATTCACAAAAGAGACCAAGCAGGAAGAACATCTTGGAAAATCTTTCCTCGCTTTAATATACATTGCACTTCCTCTTAGCATTGCCACCTACATTGGCATGACCGACAATCAGCTCATAATGGCAGTATTCATACTGATATGGGTTTCCGACACTATGGCATATCTCGTTGGTTGCAAGTTCGGCAAGCACAAGATTTTCGAACGCATATCGCCAAAGAAATCGTGGGAAGGTGCTATCGGTGGTTTTGTATTTACTATAACTGCAGCTGCATTCGGCGGTTACCTTTTCCCGAAACTGGGCTTCGAAGTTTGGCAGTGGTGCGTAATCGGTGCTATGGTCGGCATATTCGGAATACTTGGCGACTTCATCGAATCGATGTTCAAGCGTAGCGCAGGCGTCAAGGATTCGGGTAATCTCATACCTGGACACGGCGGTCTGCTCGACAGGCTCGACAGCTTCATATTCACAATTCCGTGGGTAGCGATTGCTGTGTGGGTGATGAGATGTTTCAATGGCTAACGCGGTTTCAAGTGCTACGCACGTTTCAAGTTTCTATGCCTACGGCGTTTCAGGTTTCTGGTTTCAGGTTCAAGGTTCAACGTTCAAGGTTTAACGTTCAAGGTTCAACGTTCAACGTTCAAGGTTCAACGTTCAAGGTTCAACGTATTTCAAAAATCATTATCTTTGCGCCATAATCGACATTTCATCATTGACGGCAGAATAAGCGCAGGAACAGCAAACGACTAAAAGGGGATACGATTATGAAAGTAAAACTTCAAGAGGGAATAATCAAGTCTTTCTATTGGAATGAAGCATAGGATTCGTAATATACTCATAGTTACATTCATAATGCTCTGCCATTTCACTTCGATGGCAGCAGACACAAAGAACCCAAAACTTTTCATAAAGCGAATACACAAAATAGCAACCGGTGATATTCCGTCGCGCACACTTGCCGACAGTCTCGCAAGGCTACTTACAGCAAAACAGAAAACAGGAGCCGAAATATTGTGCGATTTTTCAAACCTGCCCCAAAGCAATTCCAAACCCGACAGCCAATATATAGGCGACTTGCTCACAATAATACCAAACCATTTCGAACAAAAGGAACGCGACAAGCTATTGTCGTACCTTGAAAATGGCATAAGCCGCAAATACGTATGCAACTACATCATCAACAGCGAAAGTTTCCATAGCCTGTGCGCCAAGCATGGAATTGAAAGTGGAAATGCTGGCGTCTTGGAAAATAGGGACAGAAACGCCGAACTGACAATGCTAGCACAACGTGTATTCTCGTTCACCAACAATAGAAAGGCCTCAGCCGAAGAACTCAACCTCCTGCTCGATGACAATGCCACAGCTGCATCTGTCGCCGACAGTATAGTGTGCAACAGCCCAATAATGAACACATTGAGCGACTCTCTTTATGTAGAATGCCTTGCATCGGCGCTCGCCATAAATCTCAGAGGTCGGGAAAGAGAACACTATATCGGCTTACTTTCGCAGAACTACACACGCCGTGCAATACTCCGCCTCATCGTCAACAATGAAGATTTCGATAGCTACTGCAAGGAACACGGAATAGAACGCGGACAACTGCACATTGGCGGTTGGAAGAACACCGAAGACGGACTGACATTCATCGACCACATTTCAGGAGCGAAAGTCACAGGATACTTCTCTGCCGACGGCGAGATGTGCTACTTCGACGAAAATGGGATACTACGCACAAACTGGAACAAAGTCGAATGGGTAACCGACACCATAAGCGAACTTTACACATACGACAAGCTATGTGCCGACATTGAAAGGCTGTCGGAGCAATACCCCTCGCTTCTCACAATCGACACTTTAGGAGCAACCGCCGACGGAAGGCTTGTTTTCGACCTCATAATCGGCAATGACAATTCAAGCAGACAAGTCATCGTACAGGCCACGTCACATGCACGCGAATACATGTGTAGCCAACTTGTGATGTGCCAGACAGAGCATTTCCTACAAAACTTCTGGTCGGGAACATTTGACGGCGCAAGCTATTCGGAACTGACCGAAGACTGCCAACTTCATATAATCCCGATGCTCAACCCCGATGGAGTGTGCATATCTCAATTCGGACTCGACAGCATACGCGACCCGCATATCCGTGACAACATAATGAAGATATACTACGCAGAAAACCCCAAGGCTCGCAATCGACCAGAACTGACCACATTCCTAAGAATGTGGAAGAGCAACGCCCTCGGAGTTGACTTGAACAGGAACTTCGATGTCAACCGTCATATCAAGACATTTTTGAAGTCGCCCCGCAGCGCAAACTATCGAGGAGCCAACGCGCATTCAGAACTCGAGACGCAGGCTTTGGTCGGACTTGTGGAATCGCTTGGAAACATAGTGACCCTGATAAGCTATCATTCGGCTGGCGAGGAGATTTTCTGGGCATACGGACAGAAGGGCGATTTCCGCCAGCAATGCCAGAACCTTGCCGAAGGACTTAAGGACGTCACCAACTACGAATATCATTCGGAGGAGGATTTCGGCACAGGATGCAGCAATTGGGCTACATCTAAAGGCATAAAGGCCGCCACTATCGAAATCGGTTTGGGTACATCCCCCCTGCCTATATCCCAATTCCAGAAAATATGGAACGACAACAAGGAAGTGCTGCCGTTTCTGATGAAAAGCAAATAAGAACTGGTTGCTCAGTTTCTATGGCTAAAGCCGTTTCAGGAGCTGACGCCGTTTGAATGTTTCAGGTTTCAAGTTTCTGGTTTCAGGTTCAACGTTCAAAGTTCAAAGTTCAAAGTTCAAAGTTCAAGGTTCAAAGTTCAACGTTTAACGTTTAAAACTCAAAGTTCAAGGTTCAAGGCTAAAAGGCAAACCGCCAATAAGGCCGCAAGACTGTAAGACTGCGAGCCTGCTAGCCTTTTAAAACATCAACGAAATCACATCCTCACTTGTTACACCGAGAAAATAATCTTCAGGATTTACCTTCGTAAGCAAATCGGCAACGGCATCCTTTTCGTGACGCACACCAATTAATAATTTCTCGAAATCGCAGACATCGCGTTTAGCAAAAAAGTCCCCGTAAATCTTAGCAGCAGAGATGATTCCATTCTCGATATTGAGATGCAACTCGACATTTCCGCCCTTTGTCCTTATCATCTTCGAGAACGAATATTTTGGTGAATGACCGAAATTCCACTCCCATGTGGAGTATTTTTCATCGCGCAACTTCTTTATTGCAGCAAGATCGTCTTCAGTAAATTCATAAAGTTGACAGTTTGCCCGAGTTTCCATAATATGCTTCATGATAAGGTCAGCAAACTGGAGAACCGTCATCGGCGATTTCAGATGCTCGCTAATGTTTGTAACGCGTTTGCGCACCGATTTTACGGCCTTGTCCTCAAATTTCAGCGGGTTTACTTTCAATGCATTCGACATGTCGGTCATGGCTGTATCGAACAACAATGTTCCATGATGCAACATACGACCGTTGCTTACGCATTGCGCATTGCCAGAAAACTTGCGACCATCAATCATAAGGTCATTTCTACCTTCGAAGCGAGCATCTACCCCAATTCCATTTAGCACCTCTATTATGGGCTGGGTGAAAGTGCGGAAATTGCCCTTGCTGTTGCTTTCGACAAAGGTAAAATTCAAGTTCTGCAAATCGTGGAACACTGCCCCGCCACCAGTAAGACGCCGCACAACCTTAATGTTCTTTTCCTTCACATAGTCGAGATTTATTTCGGCAAGCGAATTCTGGAACAGACCTACAATAATTGCAGGCTCGTTGCGCCAAAGCATGAATATATCATCAGTAAAATGCGTGAATACATATTCTTCTACCGCCATGTTGAAATAGGCATCGTTGGAGTTGTTGAATATACAAAGCATAGGCAAAAATTATATTGTTTCAAGTTTCTGGTTCAACGTTCAATGTTCAAAGTTCAATGATTTGAAAATTTGAAGATTTTAAAATTTCCCTCCTATTGGCACTACGGAATCCTTACTATAAAGATAGACAGAACGATAGTTGCAGCCGTAGCCTATCCAGAAGCCTTTGGCTTCCTGTCCATCAGGAGCAACAATGTTGGTCTTTACTGTCGCAGGATTGGTAAACGGATTGCCATCGGTAAGATAGTTCCTATACCACGATTCCCAGATATTGTACGAAACATTGTCGATTGTCGACAACTTCAACGACACAGAATCGCCCTCACGGAAACAGAATATGTCACCAAGCTTATTGATAAACGAATCGCGTTCCTCCTGGGTAAAGAAATTATCGTAATATGCATTACGCTCCAAGCCCTTCACCACCATAGCAAACGACATTTCCTCGCCATCTGCAAGCTTGTCGCTTATAATGTGGTTCAAAGCATACGGACGGTAGTACATCGGCTGAAATTGGTTCTTGACATGGATTGTATAATAGTTGCTCTGGTACTTCGGATCCCTCCAGTTGATGCGCATCACGGCAAAGGTATCACTCATAAAGGTCGGGAACACTGTATCTATCTTGATAGTATCGGGAATGTATGTTGACGATGTATAAGTTTTTCCTTCGTACAAAATCTTTAGGTCGTAGCGATGGTTTAGTTCCCCTTTGAACTTTGTACCCATGAAGCATTTGTACGGCCAGCGCTGTATAGGCAGGTACTGCAAGGTGTCGGAAATGCTTCCATCCGAAACGATTACGGTAGCCTTTGTGTCGTTAATCTGCAAATCATTTACGGCATTGGAATCTAGTTCCTGGAAATATGCTGTGCTTTTCGACAGGAAAACTACAGGATAGTCATCAAAATCGACATAGCCATCGACAACCAGACAGGGCTCCGACTGCGGCAAGTCGAGCGTAATGTCCTTGATGCACGATGAAATTGCCACCAACGACAGCAACACGACAATTATCGAAATCTTTAGCAAATTCTCTCTCATCGGCATCAGAATTTAAAGTTCCATGTTATTGCTGGCAAAATAGGAATAATCGACAACTGCTTTGCAACCGTCTTGTAAGTGCCATCCTTCACATTTCCTGTGTTATAGACATAAATGAAATAAGGATTCTTGTGATTGTAAACATTGTAGATTGAGAAGTTGAATGACGATTCCCAATTCTTTTTCGTCTTTATATCGTATGTTACCGAAAGGTCGAGGCGATGATAAGCAGGCATACGATACGAATTGCGTGAGCCATACACATTTACATAATCTCCATCAATCATATAGGATGCAACCGGCAAGGTCGTGGTATTTCCTGTCGCATAAACGAAAACTGCAGATGCCGTAAGCCTTTCTGTAATCTGATAGGTGGCAGTAACGGACAGGTCGTGGCGACGGTCGTACTTGGCAGGGAAAGGATTTCCGTTGTCGATGTCATCGAAAATCTTGTCCGTTTTCGACCAAGTGTAGCCAATCCAACCAGTGAAAAGACCTACGCGTTTCTTGAAGAAAAATTCCACTCCATACGAATAGCCCTTGCCAAAGATGAAATAGTTGTCGGCATTGTCGGATATGTCGTCACCAGGCAAAGCTCCGTCCATGTACTCTATCTGGTTTTGCAATGTCTTGTAATAAACCTCGATTGAACCTTCAAACTTGTCGTTGAATAGGTTCTGGAAATATCCGAGAGCATACTGACTGCCTTTCTGAGGCTTCACAACATCGCTACAGGCAACCCACAGGTCAATAGGCAAGGTAGTTGCAGAAATTGATGCCAAGTGTATGTACTGCGAATTGCGCATGTATGATGCCTTGATGGATGAATTTTCGGTTATCGAAACCTTGAACGATGCACGCGGCTCTATATCCCAGTAAAAAGCCACAGGCTGATTGTCCTTGTAACGGATTTCATCAATAGTATTCTGGTGCAATTCGTCCTTGATGTAGCGTGTAAATGGTCCCACCTGAACGAAATACGAATTACGCACACCAAGATACAGCGTGAAGCGGTCGTTTATCTTGAAATCGTCGCCAATGTAAATTCCTACTTCGTGGGCAAACTGGTTGTTGTTGTTAGAGAAGTCGGAACCGAGCGTAGTGTCGGAAATTTCGGCGGCAAGCGTGTTGGGCGTAAACTTGTGGTGTGTGTATTGAACGCCGAACTTCACCGTATTTTTAGGTCCAGCAAGCCAAGTGAAATCCTGCTTCAGGTTCCAGTCGTTGATGCCCGACTTCTGCTTTATGGCAAAACCGGAAGCATTTTCGTTGTTTTCTGCATTTTCGTCAACCATAGTCAGCATCTCAACGGAAGTATTGAACTTGTAGTTAGACCAAATAAGGCTGGTATTTGAAAAGAACTTGTTGTTGAACACATGATTGTAGCGCAAGGTAACAAAGCCATTTCCCCACGGCATATTCATGTTGAGCCCCATCTCCTTGCTTCCGAAACGGAACTTGTCGTAACCATAGTAACCGCTGAGGTATAGTCGGTTGTTGTAGTTTATAATCCAGTTTGCCTTGGCATTGACATCGAAGAAGTAGTAGCCAGAAGTCCTCAGTAGCGAAGTTTTCTTTGTAAAAGGACGAATCAGGGCATCAATGTAAGTTCTTCGTGCCGAAACTATAAACGATGCCTTATCCTTCACGATAGGTCCCTGCACCGTAAACCTAGATGATACAGAACCTATTCCGCCCTCAAGATGATATTCCTTCATGTTTCCGTTCTTCATAGAAATGTTTAATACAGAGCTAATTCGTCCACCATATTCGGCAGGCATACCACCCTTGAACATCTCCATGTCCTTTACGGCATCGGCATTGAAAACGGAGAAGAATCCGAAAAGGTGCGATGCATTGTAAACGGTTGCCTCATCGAGCAAAATAAGGTTCTGGTCTGGGCCACCGCCACGGACATAAAATCCGGCATTTCCATCGCCAGCCGACTGCACACCAGGCATCAACTGTATGGTTTTCAGCACATCGACTTCACCCATGAAGGCTGGCAAAGTCTTCACCGTCTCCACTGGCAAGCGCACCACGCTCATCTGACTGCTCTGCACATTGGCCTTGCGCTCGGCGCTCACAACGACCTCCTGCGTCATTATTGCCGACGATGACATTTGCACGGTAAGCGTCTTGTCGGAAGTAAGATTAATGTGTATTGTATCATCGCTATAACCTATGAATGAATAGATTAGGTCGTATGAACCGCTTGGAAGCGTCAGCGAATAGAAACCGTAGCCGTTCGCGCTAGTTCCAATCGTCTGCCCCACTACCATGATATTTGCGCCAATCAGGTCTTCGCCAGTAGCCTTGTCCTTTATGTAGCCGCTAATCGTATATTTCTGTGCAAAGGCAAACTGCGGCAACATCATAATTGCCAACAAGATACAATATACGAAACTACGCTTCATCTCCTAATCGAAATTGGGGTGCAAAGGTAAGGAAATATATGAAATAAATTTGAACTTTAACCGAATTTTAATATCGAATGGCGAGCAATGCGATTTTCACCTTCTTCCAAGCACTTTTTTCAGTATGGTAAGTGTATGAATCTCATTGATAATCAATATTCCAAATGCTATTGCCACAGTTGCCTTCAAAGCCCAGAAACCACTTGCAAGAGCGGCAGAATACTGGTCAGCAACTATGTTGTAGGCCGTCCAGAAAATTCCGGCACCAGGGACTAGAGGAAAAATGCCACATATAAGGAACACTGCCAACGGGCACTTTCTGATTATCGAAAACATTGTCGATACGAATGCCACGAGAGCCGTTGAAAAGAAAACAGTCACAGCCATCGACATTGCAGTATATCTTGAAAGTACAAGGTAAAGTAGCCAACCGAACATTCCTGCAAGTCCGCAAAAAATGTAATTTTTCCTTGGCACACCGAAAAGTACCGAAAATGCCAAAGTTCCTGCAAATGCCGATATTAATTGCACAGCAAATCCAGATGTACCACTATCGGCTGTAAGGTCTTGAAGTTCTTTCATCTGCCCCGAAATGCCTGCGTCAATCATAAACGAAACCGCCACACCGATTGCAATACATAGGAAAGTAAGCATGGCATCGAGAAGTCGCGTAACACCGGCAATGTAGTCGGCATTTGCTATGTCGCGGATTCCGTTTGTGAACGGCACACCGGGAATCAAAGGAATCACCGCACCGATTATCATGTTGCTCAAGTGCGTGCCGAGTCCCATTGCATACATTGCCATACAAAGTAGCGAAGCGAACAATCCACCGACGAAATTACCCATAATCCTTGACATATACCTGAATCCAACGAAAAGCATGAAAGCCCATAGCAACATACCAGCGATAAACGCAGCAATGCAGTCGTAGAATCCTCCGCCGAACACAATACAAAATGCCGCACTACCTACCGCAGAAGCAGCAATCTGTTCGACTATCGGTTTGGCTTTCATACTGCGTATTTGTTTAAGCCTGCGTTCCGATTCATCAAGGTCGCACTTGCCAGCCTCGACATCGCGCGAAAGTTGTTTCACCTCAACAACCTTATCAAGACAAGTCCCCCGTATGGGAATATATTTGGTACGCGCGTAGGTTCTTTCGGTGGCCATGATGCCGTTGCTGAGCACAAAGAAATTTTCATCATCGATGCCGAAATGCCTGGCAATGCGCGTCATGGTCTCCTCGACATTTGAAATTTCGTCGCCATTTTCGAGAAGAATAGAACCAGCATCGTATGCCAAGTCCATGATGCGCCTTCTTTCCGAAGCCGTCAACTCATTTTGAGCACTGAATTTTGCCTCTCCCATAGTTATTTTACAACAGATTCACTTATTGCCTTGTATAGTTCGGGCAGACGCTTCGAAATAGCCACTGGACGATTGTTCTCGATGAAGCAATGTGTACTCTGTGCCGTACACACAATCCTGTCGCCTACACGCATTGTGTACGAAATATCAAACTTCAGTTCGCTGAATTTGGCGACAGAAACTTCAATCTCAATAATATCCTTGAATGTAGAAGGACTTTTATAGTTGCATGCCACAGCAATAACAGGAGAAAAAACGCCCTCGGCTTCAACCCTGTCGAATCCATAGCCCAAACTGTCGAGCCATGCCACTCTCGCCTCCTCCATGAAGCGCACATAGTTGGAATGATGCGTAACACCCATTTTGTCACATTCGTAATACTTCACTTCATGCCTGTATGTATGCATAATTGTATCGTTTTAAGAATTGGCGCAAAGATAAAGCAAAATGATTTACGATTTACGATTTTAGATTTACGATTTTAGATTTACGATTTGGGGCATTTTTTTTAATTTTGCACAAAAATTCAAAGACAATGAAAAACGACATACCAGTATTATTGCTCACGGGCTACTTAGGTAGCGGAAAAACCACTTTGGTAAACAACATACTTTCGAACAAAAAAGGCATAAAGTTCGCAGTGATAGTGAACGACATAGGCGAAGTGAACATAGATGCCGACCTCATTGAACAAGGCGGTGTTGTGGGACAAAAAGACGACAGTCTTGTGGCATTGCAGAACGGATGCATCTGCTGTACGCTGAAAATGGACCTAGTAGAACAACTAAACGACATTGCCAAACAGCACAAGTTCGACTACATTGTAATCGAGGCAAGCGGCATCTGCGAACCAGAACCAATAGCACAGACAATATGCTCGATACCAAATCTTGGAGAACAGTATACACAACACGGACTGCCATACATCGACTGCATCGTTACCGTAGTTGATGCACTACGCATGAAAGATGAATTCGGTTGTGGCGAAAGCCTTACAAAGAAGTATATTGCTGATGATGATTTGGAAAACCTTGTTATCCAACAAATTGAATTCTGTGACATAATCCTGCTCAACAAGTCATCGGAAGTAAGCGAAAACGACCGTAACCGCCTGAAGGAAATAATACACGCTCTGCAATCTAAAGCAAAAATCATTGAATGTGACTACGGAAAAGTCGACCTCGACAAAATATTGCACACGAATCTTTTCGACTTCGACAAAACAGCCACAGCAGCTACTTGGCTACGCAAAGTGGAAGATTTTGACGATGACCATGACGACCACGATGACGACCACGACGAACATGAACACGAGCATCATCATGAGCATGAACATGAGCATGAACACGAGCACCATCACCACGACCATGAGCATCATCACCATGACGGCGGCGAAACCGAGGAATACGGCATCGGAACATTTGTATATCAGTCGCGCCGTCCGTTCAATCTGGGCAGATTCGATGAGTTTGTAGCCCGCAAAATGCCATCTAATGTTATTCGCTGCAAAGGCATCTGTTATTTCAAGAACGAGGACGAAAACTGCTATGTTTTCGACCAGGCAGGCAAACAAGTTTCGCTGCGCAGTGCTGGTCAATGGTACGCCACAATGCCCGAAGACGAACTTGAGGAGTTCATTCTGCGTAATCCTGCAATACTTCGCAACTGGGATGACACCTACGGTGACCGCATGCAGAAACTTGTATTCATCGGTCAACACATGGACAAGGAGCAGATTTGCAAGGACTTGGATATGTGCTTGACGGAATAGGCAACAGACTGTTTCTAGGGCTTCGCCCGTTTCTGGTTTAACGTTTCACGTTTCTGGTTCAACGTTCAAGAGTTCA
>JBGUHW010000124.1:0-2452 GCA_045112395.1 Bacteroidales bacterium | reverse complement strand
GCAGTTATACTTTCAGGATGTGGAAGCCGTGATGGCAGCGAAATCCACGAAGCAACATTGTCATTGCTGGCAATCGACATGAATGGTCTTAAATACCAATGCTTTGCACCAGACAAGAATCAAACCGAAGTTGTAAACCACTTCACGCAGGCACAAGATTCTGAAAAAAGGAACATGCTTGTCGAAGGCGCACGCATAGCACGAGGCAACATAAAGCCCATTAATGAAATTAACATTGCCGACTTCGATGCGCTGTGGATTCCTGGCGGACTTGGCGCAGCAAAGAATCTCTGCTCATACTTCTACGAGGGTGCCAACATGAAAGTTGATTCCGATGTGGAATCCGCAATAAAGGCATTCAACAAGGCAGGCAAACCAATAGTTGCACTCTGCATAGCACCTGTAATTGTAGCAAAAGTTCTTGGAGCAAATGTAACATCAGGCAAGGACAAAGGCACAGCCATGAACATTGAATCAATGGGCGGAAAAAATACCGTATGCAACTATGATGAAATTGCCTACGATGCCGAAAAGCGTGTAATAACAGCCCCTTGCTATATGCTCGATGCATCTATTTCGCAGATTTGGATGGGAATAAAGAAAGCCGCAGACAAGCTCGTTGAACTGATCTAAGGTGAACAAGGAAATCCTCAGGCTCGCCCTGCCAAACATAATAACCAACATCACCATTCCTCTGCTCGGAATGGTCGATTTGGCTATTGTCGGTCACATCGGCAACGAAACCTACATAGGCGCAATTGCTCTCGGAACAGCACTTTTCAACCTGATATACTGGAACTTCGGTTTCCTGCGCATGGGAACAAGCGGACTTGCCGCACAAGCATACGGTGCTGGAGACAAGGACGAAGCCATGAAGATTCTTGTACGCGGACTTACAATCGCACTTTGTGCCGCAGCAATACTAATCGCACTGCAATATCCTATAGCAAAACTTTCGGGACTAATCCTAAACTGCAGTGACGAAACACTAAACCTCACACTATCATACTTTTATGTACGAATTTGGGCTGCACCTGCAACGCTTGGTCTATACGCACTGAAGGGCTGGTTCATTGGAATGCAAAACTCAAAGTCACCAATGACGGTTGCCATTGTGCTGAATATCGTCAACATAATTGCAAGCCTTGCTTTCGTCATTTGGCTGAAAATGGATATTGTCGGCGTAGCACTCGGAACTGTCATTGCACAATATTCAGGACTAGCATTAGCTATAATCTTGTGGTTCAAGCACTACGGCAACATGCGTCATCTCATAGACATTCGCGGGAGCCTGCACAAAGCCGAGATGAAACGCTTTTTCAAGCTCAACGGTGACATATTCCTGCGAACATTGTGCCTCTGCGCCGTATTTACCTTCATTCCTGCCATTTCGGCCAACATGGGAGACCTTACACTTGCTGCCAACACTCTGATAATGCAATTGTTCACACTATTTTCGTACATTCTCGATGGATTTGCTTACGCAGGCGAATCGCTTGTTGGAAAATACATTGGCGCAAGAAAACGCGAACCGCTGAAAAAAGCAATACGCTACCTAGTTTATTGGGGACTGATATTCACTGCATTATTTACAATAATATACTTTTTCTGGAGCGAAGACATATACTACATACTCACAAGCGACAGCAATGTCGTTGGCGAAGCCATGATTTTCAACCGCTGGACACTGCTGATACCGCTATGCGGATTCTCGGCATTCCTCTTTGATGGCATTTACATTGGTGCAACCGCCGCAAAGTCAATGCGAAACATAATGTTCGTAGCCACATCGGTATTTTTTGCAGGATATTTCATTTTGCAACCAATTTTCGGCAACGATGGACTTTGGGTTGCCTTCCTCCTATTCCTTGTTTTCCGTGGCGGACTGATGTGGATAAGATATAAAAAGAATGTCGTAGGACGATGCTAAATCTGCTTTTGCCAATGAAAACCAGAAACGGCGTTAGCCATAGAAACCAAGAACGGCGCAGCCCTCAACAAAGTTAAACTTCCAAACGGATTTCGCCACAGAAACGGCGAAGCCACAAAAAAAGCGAGACTCTAAAGCCCCGCCTTAAATGTTTTCACAACGGAATAATCCTTATTGTGATTTGCTTAAAATTTGTTCGACAAAAATACACAAAATACACATACAACAAAGCAAAAAATCATTAAATTTGCAGAGAGGTATTTTATAATTGAATTTTAACTGCAAATAATACAATATCATATACGAAGAAGATTCTCGGACTTGACTTGGGAACTAACAGCATAGGTTGGGCAGTAGTGAATGAAGCAGAAAACTCAAACGAAAAATCATCAATAGTAAAATTAGGTGTACGCACGATTAGTTATGACAATTTTGTAAGCACTGAAACTGGAAAAGAATCCAAAGAACCAGTTAAAGACTTTTCTGGTGGCAAAGGAATCTCTTGTAATGCAGGAAGAACAA
>JBGUHW010000123.1:0-34515 GCA_045112395.1 Bacteroidales bacterium | reverse complement strand
GTCGTAGGTGCAGCCGAAGTTGTCCGTCGCCGAGAAGGTGTACGGTATCAGCGACCAGTTGTTCTGGTCGGGGTTCTGTACTACGGCCGTAGCGTCGGCACTGCCGTTCTGGCCTGTTGCCATGCCTACGCCGCTCCATGAGTAGCCTGTTTCCAAATAAGTGTTATTAAATCTCCATAAATCGTTTGGGTATAATTCATCTCGGAAAAATAGTCCCCATTCTATAATCCAACCATTGTCAACTTCCCAAAAGTCGCATACTTGTATTGTCCATATACCATTGAGAGGGCAGCCGATGAGAGAAGACATGCTTTCGTATGATGCATAGTCGCCTTCATTAAGAACAGAATTGTTTATAGCTGAAGTTGTGTTTCCGCAAGGGTCTGTGTATGAAATATTTGTTGTTGGACCATTTCCTCCGAAAGGAGTTGTCGATGTTGGCGTAAAATTATAGGAATAACCTTCACCCATTGTGTAATAACAGTCGTCGTGTATTCCTGGGTCTGGTGCCAATCCTAGATGAGTGCCGCTTCCATCACTTGAACCTTGGTTGTTTATGCCACCCGTATTCGTCCATCCAGGAGGTGTGCCTCTTGAGCATCCATGCAGCAGACAGTTCTGACCATTAGGACATTCTATCATTATTGTAAGGTCACCAAGCCACGAATGTTCCATATTCAAGTATATCCTTTCTATATCATTTACCGATGTTATTGTTGCCCCATCGTCAAAAATATCGAAGGCAAGACTGGTATTGTAGCAAGTACCATCTCCGTCTGGTATGAACATAGGTTGTGACAAGATAGTTGGTATTTCAGTGCTCCACGGTTCTACATGTGGTTCACCATGCAGAGAAACTGTTGTTCCAGGACAAACAGAATCCGGGCCAAACGAACATCTTTCCCAAGTTGGTAGCAACGAAACTCTTACTTTTTTTGTATTTATATTTCTATTGATGCATTCATTAATATCAAATGCATTACAAAATACAAAGAAGCCACCACTTTCGGTAAAGGTATGACTAAAGTTTTGTCCTGCATTATAAAACCATGAAGTATCGTTGCCAGAAGATATTATGCCCCAGTTGTAAATAAGTGTCGATTCGCTCTGGTCATAATTTTGATTGTTTTGAGGAAAAACCGATGACGCATTAAAACTTAATGATGCACCATTGCAAATATCATAATAAGTTTCCCCATCTTCCACTGTAGGACTTACACTCGGTGTAATTACAGTCTGGAATGCCTGGCACATGCTACCGCACCAAATCTTTGCTGCAAATCCGGCACCTCCTGTCGAACCTGATGTCCAAATTATTTGCAATGCTCCACGGCTTGATGAAAAAGTTTGACCGTTTAATTGTGTGCCTGTAGCATTCGACACTAATAAAGCCTGTGATATTGCATCCTTTATTGTTACCAATGTTCCTGATGCAAGGTTGAACTGCGTAAACTTTATATTAATTGATCCACCATTTGTAGATGCTATTTCTTTTATATACGTTTGGTTAGTCATATAATTGCTAGAACTACCGCCATCATCGTACAAGTACACAGTTGTACTCGCTTCTGATACTGCTTCGGAACAATCTATCTGGAAAGTATTTCCATAATCCCCTATATCCGATATATTAATATTACGGGATATTGCCGACATGCTTACCGACAAAAGTACGGCGAGCATAATATAAACTCTCTTATTCATAATTGTACCCTTTCATTGCGTTATACATTTCTGAAATTTCTTTGTTGGAGTAGAACCCAATTATGGTGTTTGTCTTGCCAACGCGGTAGAAGTTGCGATGGTCGTAAGGCCTATCGTAGTAGAATTCAGCGATGTTAACCTTTCCAGGCTCTATCGACTCTACCATTCCAGCTCTTTCACCAGTTTCTGGATCCTTGTAGTAGAGATATTCAAATCCATCAATCTTCTGTTGCATTTCTGGTTCTGCTATGTACCACGAATGATCGAGTTCGTAGTTCAGAAGCTTGAGAATTAGGGGAGTTTCCTTCTGCATGCGCTGCAAATGTTCGAGGCTGTAAGCCTTTTCCAAGCGCGGATCAATTTGCACTGTCTGTGCATAACCGATGCCCGATAGCATCAATAACATCAATAATATTAATTTCTCTTTCATAACGCCTTAATTTTTCGTTAGACAATCTTTGTTTTGCTATATGACAACTTTTGAGCTTATTTCGTTGCCTAATATTTAAATTTTAACAAAACATTAACATATAAAAGGCTGCCGTAAGAGAATATCAATAGAGGCTTGAAGGCTGACAAGCTTATGGTCTAACAGGCTAACAGTCTTGCAGACTAACGGTCTTGCGGACTGCTGGACTGGTCTTCCGTTGGTCTTCTGCTAGCCTTTTAGCCCAACCTTTAGCTCAACGAAGCCAATCGTAAATCTAAAATCGTAACCTTTAGCTCGGCTTTGCCAAATCGTAAATATTATTGTATCTTTGCATCAAAAATTAATTTAATGGTAACACTCGAAAAGATTAAAGAAGCCGGCAAGCGTGTAGAGGCTCTGAGGAGGTATCTTTGACATAGATGCCAAGCGTGAATTTGTTGAAACAGAAAACAAGAAAACCGAAGCTGGCGATTTCTGGGACAATCCCGAAGCTGCCGAAGCAACCCTGAAAAAAATCAGCGATGTAAAGAAGTGGATAGTTGAGTATGATGCTGTGTCGGCAAAGTACGAGGACACCGAGGTCATGTACGACTTCTTCAAGGCAGGCGACATCACCGAAACCGAAATGGATGCCGAGTACGACAAGTGCATTTCGGTAATTGAGAATCTCGAACTGAAGAATATGCTTGGCAGCGAGGAAGATGTGCTTGATGCCGTGCTTAACATAAATTCGGGTGCTGGCGGAACCG
Organism: Bacteroidales bacterium; assembly: GCA_045112395.1. Classification (GTDB taxonomy): domain Bacteria; phylum Bacteroidota; class Bacteroidia; order Bacteroidales; family ML635J-15; genus Bact-19. The sequence continues at coordinate 31,632 of JBGUHW010000123.1, read as the reverse complement.
AAAGCAACGACTGGGCCGATATGCTCTACCGCATGTACACACGTTGGGCCGAGGACAACGGCTACAAGGTTCAGATTATCGACCGCCAGGACGGAGATAGCGTTGGTATTAAGTCGTTGACAATGAGCTTGTCGGGCGAATACGCCTACGGCTACCTGAAAGGTGAGAACGGCGTTCATCGTCTCGTGCGACTTTCGCCATACGATGCGGCACACAAGCGTCATACTTCGTTTGCATCGGTGTTCGTGTATCCGCTTGTTGACGATACCATTAATATAGAGATAAACCCAGCCGACATTGAGTGGGATACTTTCCGAAGCAGTGGGGCAGGCGGTCAGAACGTCAACAAGGTTGAAACGGCTGTGCGACTGAAGCACATACCTACAGGCATTGTCATCGAAAATATGGAAACGCGTTCACAATTGAAAAACCGTGAAAATGCCTTGCGCCTGTTAAAGTCACAACTTTACGAACTCGAACTGCGTAAGCAGCAGGAGGAACGCGACCGTATTGAAGGACAAAAGCGTAGAATAGAGTGGGGTTCGCAGATTCGCAACTATGTGATGCAACCATACAAACTTGTCAAGGACTTGCGCACAGGCTACGAAACCGGCAATGTTCAGGCAGTACTCGACGGCGGAATCAACGAATTCATCAAGACTTACCTGATGGAGTTTGGTGGAAAATAGAAAAACAACTTAAAAACTAAAAAAGATACAATGGAATATCGCGAAGAGAAAGATACAATGGGAATCGTAAGGGTTCCTGCCGACAAATATTGGGGAGCACAGACACAACGTTCGTTCCAGAATTTCAAGATAGGCGGACAAATGCCAATAGAAATAATACGTGCTTTCGCAGTGCTGAAAAAATCAACAGCAAAGGCAAATACTGAACTTGGCAAATTGTCTTCCGATAAATCGGATTTAATTGCAAAAGTATGCAACGAAATTCTTGATGGTCAGCTCGATGACCAATTTCCTCTGGTTGTTTGGCAGACTGGTTCGGGAACGCAGACCAATATGAATGTTAACGAGGTGATTGCTAACCGTGCCCATGTAATTTCGGGCGGAAAACTTACCGATGCGAAAAAAGTCATGCATCCTAATGATGACGTGAACAAGAGCCAGTCATCAAACGACACTTTCCCCACCGCAATGCACATAGCCGCAAAGCAGGTAATTGAAAAGAAAACCATTCCTGCTATCGAAAAGCTTCGTAATGCTCTCGATGCAAAATCCAAAGAATTTGCCAATGTCATCAAGACGGGGCGAACCCATTTCATGGATGCAACGCCTATAAGTTTCGGACAGGAATTCTCGGGATATGTATCGCAGCTCGACCATGGACTTAAAGCATTGAAACATAGTTTGTCGCATTTGTCGGAACTTGCTATTGGCGGTACGGCAGTAGGAACGGGGCTAAATGCCCCGAAAGGTTTCGACGAGGCTGTTTGCAGGCATATTTCTGCCGAAACGGGATTGCAGTTCGTTCCAGCACCAAACAAGTTTGAGTCGCTTGCTTCGCACGATGCCATTGTTGAAACCCATGCCGCACTGAAGCAACTCGCCGTAAGTCTTGCCAAAATAGCAGGCGATTTGCGCTATATGGCAAGCGGACCACGTTGCGGATTTGCCGAAATACTTATTCCCGAAAACGAACCAGGATCTTCGATCATGCCTGGAAAAGTTAATCCAACACAAATCGAAGCTATGACAATGGTCTGCGCCCAGATTATTGGCAACGACACGGCAATAACAGTAGGCGGAATGAACGGACACTTCGAACTTAATGTGTATAAGCCGCTTATAATAAAGAATTTCTTGGAGTCGGCAAATCTTATGGCAGAAGCATGTGTTTCGTTAACCGACAACTGCGTTTCGGGAATCCGTATAAACGAGGCAAAAGTTTCGGAATACATGAAGATGTCGCTTATGCTTGTGACTGCCCTTAACGAGAAGATTGGCTACGAAAAAGCAGCAATCATCGCCAAGACTGCCCACAAGGAAAACATTTCGCTTCGCGAAGCTGCATTGAAAACTGGTTTTATATCGGCAGAAGACTTCGATATGGCAGTCGATCCACGCAAAATGGTATAAATGACTTTTCTGTTTTGACAATAAATAATAATTTTGCGCAAATTTTTTTTGCATGTGCGGAATAACAGGATTCTTCTCTATAAAGCATAATGAATTTGCCACTCGCGAAGAGCTGGTGGCAATGACCGACAGCATTGGACATCGCGGTCCCGATGCGCAAGGTCATTATTTCAATGATTATGTGGGTCTCGGTCACCGCAGGCTCAGTATTCTCGACCTTTCTACCGATGCAAACCAGCCGATGGAGTCGCATTCAATGCGTTACACATGTGTCTTCAATGGCGAGATATACAACTATATGGAAATCGCTTCTGAACTCAATATAGAGCTAAAGACGAATTGCGATACCGAGGTGGTTGTGGAAGCTTTTGCCGAATGGGGTATCACTTTCGTAAACAAGCTTAACGGAATATTTGCCATCTGCATATACGACAAGCAGGAGCGCATCATGTACCTCTTCCGTGATCGACTTGGAATAAAACCGCTTTTCTACTATTGGGACGGAGAAAACTTTGCTTTCTCATCAGAAATAAAATCCTTGTTGAAAATCCGTAAAATCCGCGATGGTAGACAACTTAACAATATAGCAATCAGTGGTTTTCTTAATTTAGGCTTCATACCCGAACCCGACACTATATATTCCAGCATAAAGAAATTTCCTAGCGGAGAAGTTGGAATTGTGTCGGAGAATGGATTCCGTTCAGAAACATACTGGGACATCGAGGGCATAATCCGTAGGAATTTGATTTCCGACTACGACGAAGCAAAAGTACGTCTTCGCGAAATTTTGGAATCGTCTGTTAAAATGCAGCTCATGAGTGATGTGCCTTTTGGTACTTTCCTTAGCGGTGGCATCGATTCAAGTCTTGTGACTGCAATAGCTTCGAAAGTTTGCACCAGCAAGCTGAATACCTTTTCTATAGGTTTTGCCGACCGCAAGCACGATGAGTCGGAGTATGCTCAAAAGATTGCCGAATTCCTTGGAACTTCACATCACAAATATACGGTTACCGAAAACGATGCCAAGGAACTTATAAGCGATATGCTTGATTTCTATGACGAACCGTTTGCCGATTCGTCGGCTATCCCAACCATGATGGTTTCAAAACTAGCCAAGCGCGATGTTACAATGGTACTTTCGGGAGATGGTGGCGATGAACTTTTCCATGGTTATGGTGCATATATCTGGGCGAAAAGAATGCATAGTTTGGGCAAGAAGCCAATAAAGCAGCTCATTGGCGACTTACTTAGCATATCTCCGTCCGACAGATACAAACGGGCATCGTATATCTTTAAATATAAGAATAAAGCTCATCTCAAGAGTCATATTTTTTCGCAGGAGCAGTATCTTTTCAGCGAACTGGAGCTTATAAAGCTGCTCAATGGAAATTATGTCGATGCTGGTGTTGAGCAGGATTATTCCAACTATGTCCGCAAGCTTACTCCGGAGGAGGCTCAGGCAATTTTCGACATTCGCTACTACCTTAAGGACGACTTGCTTGTGAAGGTCGACCGTGCATCAATGAAGTACGGGCTTGAATGTCGTGTTCCGTTGCTCGATCACAGGCTTGTGGAACTTGCTTTGAATATAAGCCCTAAGTTCAAGATTTCCAATGGTGTGCAGAAATTCATACTGAAGGATATTTTGTACGATTATGTTCCAAAGGAATTTTTCGACCGCAAGAAGAGTGGCTTTTCCATACCTTTGGAGCGCTGGTTGCAAACGGACTTGTCGTATCTTATCAGCGACTATCTGAACAGTGACATTATTGCAAGGTACAACATTGTAAAATATGCCGAAGTACAGAAACTTATAAAGAAGTTCAATTCTGGCCACGGATATCTATACAACAGAATCTGGGCGTTGATAGTCCTGCATAAGTTCTTGGTAAAGAACGAAAGATTAGATTAATGTTAAGCCAAGTATTTTTTCTTGTTGAAGATGCTCTGTAGTTTCATCTTCAGAACTCCGAAAATAGCTTCTCCGATAATACCGCCGCTCATCTTCGATGAGCCTTTCTGCCTGTCGGTGAAGATAATGGAAACTTCCTCGATCTTGAATCCGTGTAGCCATGCCTTGAATTTCATTTCTATCTGGAAGGCGTAGCCAATCATCTTTATGTGGTCTAGGTTTATGGTTTCCAGCACCTTGCGACTATAGCAAACGAAACCGGCTGTGGTGTCGTTCAGTTTCATGCGTGTGATGAAACGTACATATTTCGAAGCAAAGTAGGAGAGAAGTATCCTTTTCATCGGCCAGTTGACCACATTTACGCCTGTCTTGTATCGCGAACCTACGGCTACATCGGCACCTTCCTTGCATGCCTTGTATAGGTTTTGCAGGTCGGCTGGGTTGTGCGAAAAGTCGGCATCCATCTCGTAGATGTATTCGTAGCCGGCATCAAGGCACCATTTGAATCCCATTATGTAGGCTGTTCCAAGTCCAAGCTTGCCACTGCGTTCCAATATGAAGAGACGTTCGGGATATTCTGTCATTAGCTGTTTTACGACATCGGCTGTGCCGTCAGGTGAACCGTCGTCAACAATAAGTATATCGAATCGAGTTTCTAGTCCAAACACAAAGCGGATTATAGCCTCGATGTTCTCAATTTCATTGTAAGTCGGTATTATGACTATGTTTTCTTTCATAAGAATGAATTTCAAACTGCAAAGATACAATTTATTTTGTATTTACGAGTTTGCGTTTGTTGATTTGATTGCAAAACGTCAAAATTGTAATTTTATTTCAATTTTTTGTTTTCAATATCTTTTTTTCTCCTTTTGACCTTTGTCCTTTTTTGTCCTTCGGGATTTGTACTCCCGAAGGATAGAGTATAAGGATTTGTAATCCGTCAAATACAAAACACTCTCGAAGGTGAGAGTATAAGGATTTGCAATCCGTAGAATACAAAAAATTGCACAAACCTATTTTTTCATTGCACAAATGAAAACAATGCTTATATTTGTGGCGAAATATAAATAAAGTATTGAGCCATGAAAAAAATAGTCATAATATCACTACTTATCGGGATGATGGGTGTGATAGCATTGGGCGGATGCGAAAATGATCACCACATCAGTAGATACAAAGTAAAAGAAATTGCTTGGGGTGATCCCTTATATTTATGGGATAAACTTGATAATTACAAGGTTTATGTCTTTAATAATGCTAATGAATATTATGAACTTTTAGGAACCGGTGATATTGTTGATGAGTGGGGGCAGATTCTTCTTAGTAAAGAAAGAAAAGACGAATTAGTGTCAGAAGTTGATTTTAATAAGAGCACGTTATTAATCCTAATTTATGAAGACACCTATGGAATCGAACCATCTTATTGCCTTTATAAGAAAAGAGGTTCTTACGTTTTAGATGTTACAGTTAATAATTATGGAGAATGTGCAACTAGCCATTATTGTGCATTTTTGACGGTAACGCCCAAGGTGTCGTCATCAAAAAATATAATTATAAAAAATAATGCAATACGTTGGCAATAGTAACTTTATCCTTTTTGTCCTTCGGGATTTGTAATCCCGAAGGTGAGAATATAAGGATTTGTAATCCGCCAAACACAAAACACTGCTCCAATCCTAAATTTTCATTCTTTGCACAAGAGGCAACTCCATATCCTTCTCTACTTGATTAAAGGATTAACTTCCTTGTCAAATGCCGATATTGCTACATGCTGATTTTTAGCAAATTAACAAAAATTTGTTAATTTCTTCAATTTGCTTCTGTAGCGAAAAAAATTTTTAACTACTTTTGTAGCTTTCACATATTAGTGCTTGTTTTTTGGCACTGATTTTGATTGTAAAACATATATTGATTTGCTATATATGAGAAAAATATTAGTTAACCTATTGGTTCTCACGTTATTGTGCGGCAGTAGCGTGATGGCTCAGTTTAGTGGTTCGGGAACCGAATCCGATCCGTATCTTATAACATCCGACCAGGATTTACAAAATTTTGCAAATTCTGTTAACGCAGGAAACCCTTTTTCGGGGAAATTTTTCTTGCAGACAGCGGACATTGACCTTGTTGAGTCGCAGATATTCTCCGACGGCTTTGTGCCTATCGGCGATTTCTACGGAAACAAACCATTTTCGGGAACTTATGACGGTGGTGGCCATTCGATTTTGAAGATGGTGATTGTCGGTTCCGATAAGGTGGCTATGTTCACAAATCTGCAGAACGGCTGCATTAAGAACCTGAATCTTGAAAATCTGAATTTCACAGCCAACGGCTACTCCAATGTTTCGGGATTGGTTGCTGTGGCAAGCAACTCGACGATATCAAATGTCACCGTAAGCGGACAATTGTCGGCTTCTGGAGAAATGACCGAAATCTATTTTGCAGGAATGGTCGGACAGGCAACGCGTACTTCAATTTCGGGAAGCTTGTGTATGCTGACAGTTGACATTGAGAATGCGCAGTTCAATACTTGTGATATTGCCGGAATTGCAAAGTGCGATACGCGCACTACGGTTACCGACTGCTTTGTTTCGACGTTTATCAATAGTCATTATTCCAATTATTATCCTATAATTGACAATGGAACTGCAACCAGATGTCTGCTCGCCGAGTCGTATAACAGTCCTTCGAGTGTAGCGGTTATATACAACAACTGCTATTTCGACCATCAGAATACAATATTAGCAGAATACCCGATACAGCAGACTTATACAGAGGGCTTTGAGGCAAAGACTACAGCCGAGTTGATATCGGGTTCAGTATTCGGCAATGCCAACTGGACCGAAACCGCAGGCTTGTATCCTCGTCCGGCGGCTGTTGCCAATACCAACGCTGCAATACTCGCCGCCTCTCCTATGATGTTGAGCTCTAACGATTGCGTAGATAATGTTGCGTCTAACTTTACGGTGAGCACGGCAAATGGCGTGGCTTGGGATTCCGAAAGCAGTTCGTTGCAGATTTCGGGCGGCAATGTTTCATTGCTGAGTTTCCCCAATTCGGAAGTCGAAATTTATGCTTATCGCAATAACCTTGTCAAGAACCTGATGATTGGCATTGGAGGTGATGAACTTGGCAGCAAGTCTAATCCAATTCGTATTAGCAACGAGGAAGACCTTCTGGCGTTTGCAGAGACACCAAATACTAACAAATACTTTCTTTTGGATTCTGATATTGTAGTAACTTCTGCTTGGAATCCAATAGAATTTTCCGGTCATTTCGACGGTGGAAACCATACGATAACTTTTACATACGAACCTGGTGATTATAATAGTTATATGGCAGGTTTTTTCACTCAGATAGCCGAAGCTACTATTTGTAATTTGAATCTTGTATGCAATATAGTTGTAGATGGATATGGTTATGCTGGCGCACTTGCAACATACGCATATTCGTCGGTAATATCCAACTGCACTGTAAGCGGTCAGATATATAATTACTTTTATCCCGAAGATATGGGATATTGCGGAGGTTTTGTTGCAAGAGCTGCAAATACAGCATTCTACAAATGTGTAAATATGGCCGATATAGAAATACAGTCAGGTCAAGTAGGATTGAATACCGGAGGTATTGTTGGCGACGGTACGGGTTTGCTTTTACGTTCCTGTACAAATCTGGGCAACATTTCTGGTTACCCCGACCAAGGTGCTGTTGGAGGTATAATCGGTGAAGCAGATTCTGTAACAATAGTTTCCTGTGCAAATTATGTTTCGTTTACGTGTCAAGATTCCGAACCTGGCGGTATTGCGGGAAATATTTCGCAATCGACAGTAACCGATTGCGCCAACTACGGAGATAATCCATTGGTAGAAATGACACACGGAACCTATTTCGCAAATAATATCATTATCCCGGCCAGTGCTTCCTTTGCAAACGATGCTGAAAATTTAAGTTACCTGATGCTTTCGGATGGAGTAGGTGGAGGTTATTATCATGACGGAACTTATAGTGGCGAGAATAACTATACCGACAAGCAGATAGTTCCGATTTCGGGTAACGACTATAACATTGATTGTCTTCTTACTAGCGAACTTATATTGGGAACTGGTCTTGATGCCAGCAAATGGATTCTGAACAGCGGTCGTTATCCTATTCCTGTGGAAACCGTTACCGACCACGACTTTGTGAAACTGGCAACAACGCCTTTCGTCCTTGGAGCTACCGACAGCGAGAACTACCAGACAATAAATAATGTAAGCAGTGATATTACGCTTGGTTCTGCCGATGGCGTTTCTTGGATGTTTGACAGCGTACCGGTTACTGGCAATTTGATAGATATTGACTTGTGGCAGCATGATACGGAAAAAGTTACCAAGACGCTTTCTATACATGTAGGCGATACATTGTACCGCTCGTATGAAATTACAATTTTGCCACGGCTCGGAGTTCCCGAAAATCCGCTTCTTATAGAATCGCTCAGCGATTTCAACGAATTTGCGGCGGCAATCAGTCAGTCTAATGGTCAAGGCTCATACAAGGGCGTAGCTATTGAAAACGGCGGCGCAGGTCTTTCCTTCAGGCTCACTGCCGACATCGAGGCACAACAGGGTTCCACCAATGTTGTAAGGGTAAGTCAGATAAATGGTTTTTCGGGTATTTTAAACGGCGGCGGACATACAATAACCGTTAGCACCAACGATTTGGTAGCAAATTCGTTCTGCGCTCTGTTCCCGTATATATCAGATGCAAAAATCGACAGTCTTAATATTGTTGTCAATGGTGATGTGGATGCAAGCAACATCACTGAAACAAACGAAAATTATCTGGCAATTTTATGTTCCGAGGCTTACCATTCAACGATAAGCAATTGTACAGTTACACTTGATGGCACATTCACGGGTAACAACGGCGCACTTATTTGCGGTCTGCTAAAGGAATCGAGGCTTATAAATTGTACTACACTAGGTTCGGGTTCAATTTCGCTGGGAGGCGCAGGTGTTGCGGGGATTGTCAACTATTCGCAGAATTCAAGAATAATCAATTGTACCAACAATGTCAACATAAATACTCAGGGCAGCAGTACGGTGTCGGGTGGCATTGTTGCAAAGGCTTATTCGCTTATATTGGAAAACTGCACCAACAATGCGGATGTAATAAATGCCAATTCCGATTATTACGTATATTCGGCAGGTATAGTCGGGATGTTGGAGGGCGATGGTTCTCCAAATCTTGATAATATCATAAGAAATGCTGTAAACAATGGTGATGTTGAGGCTATCACCGGAGACGACATGTATACTTATGGTGTAGCTGCCGGTATTGTTGCTGGATACAACACATCAAGCGAAAATGCTGCATTGGTCAAGGTAGAAAAATGCGTTAATTCAGGCTATATTGAAGGCGGAAATGCTGCTGCGGGAATTGCATATCAGATAGAGGGCGAAGTTTCCAACTGTGCAAATTATGGAGAAATAAAGAGTTCCGGACACATTGCTGGTGTTAATTGTATGGAAGGTAACAGTATAACCGTTGGAAATATACAAGTAGGTATGGTTATAAATGAATATAACTATTACAATGATTATACGGAAAATTTAATCTCTCCCTATGCTGACGAAGATGATTTCTTCGATTCAGAAATAACCGAAATAAGAGTCGATTCGCTACGAATAAATTTCAATACTGGAGGAGCTCCGCGTACAACTCGGCAAATGGTAGGCAGCGAATTGGCCAACGAACTTCCAGGCGACTGGGACTTTGCCGAAAACCTTTATCCTTTGCCTGCAGGACTTGACACCAACGATGCGCGCAACAAGCTTGCACGTTTGCCTATAATCCTAATGTCCGAGGGAAGGTCACGATGCGAGTATATGACTTCGGTAATATCCGACTTTATACTTCCGCAGGTTGAAGGAGTAACTTGGGTATCGTCCCATCCCGATATAGTTTCGGTGCCTTCGGGTGGCGGTGTGGCTACTGTGACGAATCCACAAACTGATTCAAACGTTACAATTACTGCAACCTGTGAGGGCATTTCGAAAACCTACACAATTACTGTCCATCGTGCAAGAGGTACTTCAGCCGACGACCCAATCATAATATCGTCGAGAAGCGCTTTTGAAGAACTGGGAGTAGATAGTGTTTACCAAAGTTATTGCTATGGGCTTTACTTTAGGCTTGGCAATTCATTACGACTATCAAGAGCAGTACCTTATTTCAATGGTCACTTTGATGGCGGTGGTTACACCATAACTTGGGAGAATAGTACCAACAATAAATGTTTGTTCTATGATACCAATGGCGCAGAAATATCCAACCTTTCGACCTATGGTGGTAATATAGCACTTATAGACAATGCAAAGGAGACAACGATAAGGAATTGCGTTGTATATACGAATATTTCAGGTGCTGAAAATGCTGGAGGCTTGGTTGGTGAGTCGTCAGACGGCACGCTTATCGACGGCTGTATAGTTGCTGGAAACATTGTGACAAAGCATAGCGGCGGATTTGTTTCTAATGCCAAGGATACGCGAATCGTAAACTCTATTTCGATGATTAGCGCCAATAACCCAAGTGGTGCCGAGCAAGAAGATGTTGCAGCCTTTGTATTTTCGGGCACTAATATCGTTGTGGATTCGTGCCTCGTGGTTGGCTCTTACTTGAGGGACCTTTCAAGTTTTATATGCCCTAGCATTGGAAACGAAGGAAGTAGCATTTACTACGACCGTCAGCAGTGGAACATCTCTGTAGGCAGCAACAGCTTGTCCGCTATTGGCAAGACTACCCGCGAACTTGTTGGCAACGGCATTTTTGCCGGTTCGGCAAAATGGGTTCACACAGACGGCAAATACCCTGTACCTGCTGGCACGGAAAACTTTACGCTTACAAAACTTGTTTCTACCCCTATGCTTATCGGTGAGAACGACCCGAATGTGATGGAAGTTTCATCTCTGGGAATTTCTCCAGAACAGGTAGAAGGTGAAGTGCAATGGTCGGCACAAAGCGATTCGGGTATAACAGCCGACTTGACTATAAGTTGTGTTGACGAACCACGGCCTGCCGAAATTGTAGCTACAATAGTAGATACAACAAACACAACATATACTTTTACCCGCCCGATAGAAGTGACAAAGGGAATAGTGACAGATTACCCCTACTCGCCAGATCTGTGCGAAGGTTTCGACTTGATAATGCCGGTTCCAAATTATGGTGAGGCAATATATCAGTGGTCGGTGGAGCCAGAACTGCAAATCGATGAAATAGGTGCCGACAGCATAGCCGTCAGGATTCCTATTGACTTTTTTGCAAGCAGAGCTTTGTCGGATAGTTTGATTAACCTTACGCTTACAATTACATTTGATGGATGCGAAAAGACGCAGAATTTTGAATTTAATGTATTGCCTTCGCCTGAGCATGTAAGGCTGAACGACACTTCCGTTTGCCTGGGAAGTGAACTTACGCTTTCGTGCTATGCCGATGAGGGCTACGAAGCTTGTTTGGATAGGCTAACTTATTCATGGTTAGATGGCGAAGAGAATCCTTTATTTGGTCCAAATTATTATTACATTCCTTCGCTTGTTGCCGACAGGAACATAACAGTTGTGGTGACGGGATGTACTGCCGTATCTATTCCTGTTGTAGTTTCGGCAAACGAGGCTGCTCCTATTACCGTTGTAAGCGGCGATTCCGACCAGCAGATTTGCGAGGGAGAACTTATGGAGCCAGTTGTTTTCTCCGTTCCCAATGCAACCTATACCGTTCCCGAAGGTATATATACCGAATACGATACAGCAAACAACCAGCTAACGCTTTCAGGACGACCACATTTTAATTCGCAGGGCGACTATTCTTATACAATATATGGTTGTGGTAGTAGTTTAAGCGGTACAGTTGAGGTTACGGAACGAATGTACTTCCCCAATATTGATTTTTCGCGAGTTGTTAACCTTGGAGAAAGAATAACATTATCGATGGATGGATGTGAAGGATTAGAAAATTTATTGACTTGGGAAAGCATTGATGGTTCTGAAACATTCACCAGCATGGATTTGGGTTTAACAGTGATGGATGTTGATGGTAGTGATATTCTTATAGGAACTCCTGATATGCCTGGCGAATATATTTGCCATATAAATGTTCCGGCAACTGGAGCTTGTCCTGCTGTAATATACGACAATTTCTTAGGAATCTATGAAACAGAAGAACTTGTTGCAACGGCACTCGATCCAACCTTATGCGAAGGCGAAACGGCTACACTTGCTACAGTCGAGCGACCGGGGGCATACGGAGGCGATTATGTATGGACTTTGGATGGCGACACGGTTGGAACAGGTTCGCGCATTGATTTGATACCACCAGTTGGAACATCTACATACGAAGTATCATGTGGCGGAAAGAGAATGGTAGGCGAATTTGAAGTAGGCGACTATATTGTAGTTAATAATGGTGCATACATTACTTATAAGAATTGGGAATGGCATAGGACTGCAAGCTATATGATTGTAAATATTGAGGAGGACAGTTTGTTGCTTATGTCGCGAACTGGTTATAGCAATATAAGCTGGACGGATGATGTCCCAGAGATTCCAAACTATGCAACAGTATCCGAGGCTATTACAGATATGAATGGCCGAGAAAATTTTGCCGCCGCCAATGAACAAATAATGATAGGCGATAATTTTGCTTACGAAACTTTGGGCGAAGGTTTCTATGTCCCATCAGCTGGTGAAATTCAATACATCATTGACAATTACGAAAAGTTCTACTTGGAATTTGATGAAAATGATTATCCAACTATTTGTTTGTCAACCGAAAAGGATGCAAATAATGTTTATGTTCTCAATACCAATTATGGATTTATTATAGATGTGCCAAGGGAGTATCTTGCAAATAATGTTGAAATATTGCCATTCATGAAAATTGCTAAGTCTGATATTATCGAGATGCATGGTCGTACATCCAACATAAGCCGTACGGCATCTGTAAATGTCATCGTCAAAGAAAGACAGGATATGACTATCAGCACCGATGATGTTCTTTGCAACACCGATACCGCACGCGTTGGTATAAATACCGGTTACGAGGTATTGAACTGGTACAATGTTACAAATCCGGAAGCGGAGATTATGTATGACGAAGACTTAGCAGTGCTTACTGAAGGTACATATATCGCAGTCGGAACCTATGAGTTAGGTGCATGCTACGATACATTGGAAGTCAAGGTAAAGGATTTGGCATTCTACATTCCGCAGGACACTACAGTTTGCGACTCTGCAATACTTACTATTGCAAAGGAGGATGTCATTGTGATGATTGATGGCGAGGCCATTGAAGGTCAAACTCTCGTATTAACCGAAACAGGCACATATACAATCGCGCTTGTTGGTGTTGGCGATACCTGCCGCGAAGAAAAGATTTTGAACTTGACAGTTAATCCGTCATACAGTATTTCGTTCGATACTATTGTTTACGACAGCACATTCGTTTGGAACGAGGAAACATATACTGCTACTGGCAACTATACCCAGTTCTTTACTACAATCAACGGTTGCGACAGTATTGTTACGGCAAATGTTACCTTTGTAAATACTGAAACCGAATTTGCTCTGTTCGGCATCGTTACCGAAGGCGATGGTACAACGCCGCTTGCAGACGTCGAAGTTTCATCAGAAGGAACAACGGTAACTACTTCGAATGATGGTAGCTACCTGATTATGATACAAAGGACAAATCCTGTTGTTCATTTCTCGAAGCCTGGCTACAATATTATTTGCGACAGCGTTTCGGGCGGAGGTGAATACAATGTATCTATGTTCAAGCCTGAAATCAGCGTTTCGCTATCCGATGACTCATACGAGACAAGTCCGTATGTCGTTCGTGAGATTGTAGTAGAGCTTAGCAATTCGGGCGATGGTCCGTTGGCATGGAGTTCGGTTATCGAGTCGAATTTCACAAATAACGGCAGGGCAGTGCATCCACGTAGCAATAGCCAGATGTGGGAGTATGCCGATGAGGTTATTGTAACCAACAGCAATGCCGAACAGGCAATTGCAACCGATGGATTCTACATTTATACGGCATCGTGGAGGCGAGCAGGCGAGTTCAATAGGTATTCGCCAGATAACGGCTATCTCGAAACCTTTGTAATTGATGGTGTGGGCGGAGTAAGAAACTTGTCGTATGGAAACGGTTTGTTCTTCGCAACCGACAATACCAACAAGATTTACATCATTAATATGGACACTCAGAGCCTCGAAGATGTGATTACACTTAACGACCCCGACCTGCAAATCCGTTACTGCACATACTCCACCGAAGAGGACCTGCTGTATATCGGTAACTGGACCAACTTGTACAAGCTGGTTGCCTACAATACTGCTTATCCGACTATGATACCGTTGTCGTACTCGATGGACAATGTATATAGCATTGCATACGATGCGTTCTCTGGCTCCGAACCTTGTTTGTGGGCGTTCTCGCAGGTATCAGAGAATAACGGTCCGTTTGCTAAGTTATACAAGCTTAACAAGAATGGTGTGCAGATTGCCGAAATGGAACACTACATAAACGATGAATCGTTGGCATCGCCGTCATCGTTGGCTGGTGGTATTTGCGTTTCGCAGAACCTTTACGACGATAAATATGTTTTGCTTGCAAACATCCAGAATAGTAATGCACGAAACAACATTGCTGTATATGAAATTGGTGGCAAGTCGTCGTGGGTAAGCACCAGTACAAAGGGAGGTGTTATTCCTGCAGGAGAAAGCATTAATGTTGTCGTTACCGAATTAGCAATGGAAAATGGTAATTATTCGGCAGTCGTCAAGTTCAAGCCGAATGTATACATGCCACAGAATACCGAGCTTAATTTGTCGCTGGCAGTTTCATCACCAGCATGCAGTCCTGTCGAAAATCTTGTAGCCGAAACAGATACTTTCCATGTCGTTAATTTAAGCTGGGATGCAGTAGATGCTGGCGACTACGAAAGTGTTTCGTATTTGGTTTATGAGCAAGGATCAAATGTTGCGATAGATACTGTCCAAACAACTTCGTATTCAGTAGAGAATGCGGAAGTTGGCAACCATTGCTACTATGTCCGCGCATTTATGCGTGGCGAGACCGATTGTGTTTCGGAGGTTTCCAACACGGCTTGTGCCGAAATATTGGAATTCCCATGCAATGTACAATTGTCGCTTACAGCTCGCGCATTTGGTGACCGCATAAGGCTCGAATGGAATGAATTGTTCGGAGTTGAATATTATGAAGTACACGTGGATGACTTTACTGGCGTAATCTTGTATAATGGTTCAGAAACAATCTTTGAGGATACTCTTGCTTTGCCAGAAACCGACAATTGCTATGAGGTGGTTGCATACTTCAGAAACGATGAATGCGGTTCAAAGAGATCAAATACGGCCTGTGCAAGGATTTCGGCTGACGGATGCTCCGAACTTCCAGTTGTGACGGCAACGGCTGTTGGCAATTCTGTAGTTTTGAGCTGGGGCAAGATTCAGGGAGTTCAGTCGTATTCGCTTTACAAGGACGACAAATATATTACAAGCACATCCGATACAGTTTTCTATGACATGATGCTTGAGTATGAAATCGAATACTGCTATGTTGTAGAGATAAATTGCGGTTACGGAATGTTCGGTCTGTCCGATGAGGTTTGCGTTACCACCGAAAAGGAATACGAGGAACAGAATGCTATTGAATCCATCACCGATGAGAGTATAGACATTTATCCAAATCCGGCATCCGACAGGTTCTTCGTGGATGGTCAGCAGATGCAAGGTATTCAGATTGTGAACTTTGCTGGACAGGTCGTTTACGAACTTGATAATATTTCCGACGACAGGCTTATGATAGATGCTTCTGCCTTTGCACCAGGTGTTTATGCAGTGAGAATAATTCTGTCGGATTCACATTCGGTTGTAAAACGAATAGTGATAGGTAGATAAATTTGCGGTGCAATGCATTGCACCCGCTAATGTAACAGATAACAATATGGGACGGTTATAAGCCGTCCTTTTTTTGTTCAATGTCAAAAATAATATGTTTATTAGTGTTGTATATCTATATTAGTATATGTTTTGTATAATGTATTCTGTTGATGTTGCACCTGTATAAAAATTTTGTATTTTTACCCTCTCGTATTTTGTTAAAATTTGTTAATAACTTATAGTTTATATATTATGAGCAGGAATTTATTCATCAAGTCAATATTTGTGCTGACTTTATTGCTATTGCTGATAGGCTCTGGCAGCGGTCTTAACGCACAAATTTCATACGGCGGGAAGCCGTGGACTTTCAAAACCGAAAAGGGAGGACCCGCTTCCTTTATAAATGTGGAGTACGATGAGATTACACTCAAGGCTCCCGATGTAGAACATTTAATTGCAGAGGACTTGGAAAATGCCAGCAAGGATAACATTCCACGTATAGGTGTGGAAATCGATGTCGACATTTCGATGGATAACGCAGGTACATGGACAGAGCTTCCAATGGGAGCGCGTCTGTGGACTTTGAAAGTTACGGTGCCTGGTGCAAAAGCTCTTAACCTCGGTTTCGAGAATTTCCATCTTGCCGAAGGCTGTAAGTTGTTTTTCTACAATGAAAATCGCAGGCAGGTTATTGGTGCGTTCACTAGCGAAAACAATCCTAAGGATGGAATCTGGGGTATCGAAGTTATTCAGGGAGAAAACCTGTATGTAGAATATTATGAACCAGCTTACAAGAAATCTGGAAATGTCGATAAGACAACATTCCATATCTTTGGTGTTGGCTATTTTTATCGCGACATACCGCATCTTAGATACTATGAAGAGATGCATACTAAAACTACAGGTTGGCACGCTTCTGAATCTTGTGAAGTCGATGTCAATTGTACACCTGTAGGCGACAACTGGCAGGACGAAAAGCGTGGCGTTGCCGAAATTTTCCTTTTGTCTAATAATCAATGGGGCTGGTGTTCTGGATCTCTTGTTAACAATACAAACAACGATGGAACGCCATATTTTCTTACTGCTTACCATTGCGGAAGTGGTCAGACCTCTGCTAATGAATATAGTCAATGGCAATTTTATTTCAAATATGAAGTACCTGCAAATCAGGCCTCAGGGTCTGGTACCAGTACTAGTATTAGAGAGCCGTCTTATAAAACTCTTGTCGGTTGTACAGAAAAAGCAAGCGGAAGTATAAGAGGTGGTTCCGATTTGTTGCTTTTGCAACTCAATACTACACCAACTGTAGCATACGAACCATATTATAATGGATGGAATCGTGCAAATACTGCTCCGACAAATGGTGCAGGTATCCACCATCCTGCAGGTGATGTAAAGAAGATTTCTACTTATTATACATCTGCGGAGGGAACATATACTAATGCTGCAAGAAATGCTCACTGGCAGTTGCAGTGGGCTTCAAATGCAAATGGACATGGTGTTACCGAAGGCGGTTCTTCTGGTTCGCCTTTGTTCGATAGGAATGGATTTATAGTAGGTACGCTTACTGGTGGTTCATCATATTGTACAGCTACTGCCGGTTACGACTACTACGGAAAATTTTATTACCACTGGGAGTCGAATGGTACAGCAAATAATAAAAGACTTAAACCTTGGCTCGACCCAACTAATTCAGGTGTGACAAATTGTCCTCCATACGATCCATTTGCAAGTCAACCACCTCAGCCCGATTTTGCTGCTTCGCGTACAACTTTTCTTGAAGGCAGTTCTGTTGACTTCTACAACTATACAGTAAACAATCCTGTTTCATATTCATGGTCATTCCCAGGAGCAACACCATCGTCAAGTACGGTTGCTGAACCAACAGGAATTACATATAATACCGCAGGTACCTACGATGTGACTCTTACGGCAACCAATGCCAATGGAACTAATACTGTTACTAAGAATGGTTACATCACTGTAATTCCGCCAACAGGTTCGTTCTGCGATACGGTTTCGCAGTTCGGCGGTTCTATTGTCAATTATGTTTTTGGAACCTCAACAGCCATTACTGGTTATGTAGGTGGAACAAATAACTATAATATGACTGCTTGGGCTGAAAAATTCACATCAATATCACCATATAATCAGATTACAGGTTTTAGGTTTTTCCCTGTAGTGGCAACAAATGGTACAGATTGTAATGTGACATTCAAGTTATGGAAGTTGTCAAACGATCTTCCTAGTGATGTTCTTGCAACAGCGTCCATTCCATTGGCAAATGTTGTAACAGCTATGAACACCGATGGTTATATAGATGTAGATTTTGGTGAGGCAATAAATCTTCCTGACGATGGTTTTGCAATCGGATTCGAGCGTCCTGGTACTCCAGCAAATGGTGATACACTTGCTACTTATACCAATGACTCGGATGGAGATTACAATACTGCGTATGTTTACATAGGTGGTGCTTGGAGCGATTATGCTAGTTTGTTGGAAGAACCAAGTTTACAGTATCCGATGTTTCCGTTTGTATGCTACAATGGTTCACGACCTCCTACTGTTGACTTCTCGTCCGATATCCGTCAGGTGGAAATAGGAGGAAATGTTACATTTACTGATTTGTCAGACTTAAATGGAAGCGATATTGTTTCAAGATTATGGACATTTGAAGGTGGTACACCATCGACAAGTACTGGTGCAAATCCTCTTGTTACATATTCTACGCAGGGACTTTATCAGGTATCACTTACAGTTGCCAATGCCAACGGAAGCGTCACAAAGACTGCTACTGCATACATTGAGGTATACGACCCGAGTGCTGTCAGCGCGTTCTCGCTAGATTTTGAAGCATGCAGAAACTTTCAGGTTGACAATTTCGACCCGTGGACAACTTACGATGGCGATGGTTATGGTACATGGGGAATAAGTGGTGCTGATTTTGAAAATTCTGGATACACTGGTTCTTTCATTGCTTTTAATGCTTCGCGTACGGAGCCTCCTCTTGGTGAAAATTGGGCTGCTCACGGAGGTAATCGTTGCGGTATATGTTTTGCTGCAACTGATGGAAATAACAGCACAACTACTGATACAAACAACGACTGGCTGATGTCAACAGCAGTAACTTTGGGTAGTAATTCATCGTTCTCGTTCTGGGCTAAGTCGGTTTCCAGTTCTTATATTGAAAGATTTAAAGTATTAGTTTCTACTACAAACAATAATACTTCGAGTTTTACAAAAATTAGTGCAGGAAATTATATTGAGCCTCCAACCGAATGGACACAATATACATACGACTTGTCGGCTTATGATGGACAGACGATTTATGTAGCAATACAATGTGTGTCAAATGATAAATTTGCATTTATGGTTGACGATATTCTCATTTCTTCCGAATACATTGCTCCGGATGTAGATTTTACTGCCGACAATACCACAGTGGAAGCTGGTGCAACGGTTAATTTCACCGACCAGTCAACAAGGACACCTTCATCGTGGGAATGGTCATTCGAGGGCGGTACTCCTACTACCAGCACACAGCAGAACCCAAGAGTAGTGTATAATACTCCCGGTACATATTCGGTAAGCCTTGCCGCTACGAACGCATACGGAACGAATACCGAAACCAAGACTGGCTATATCACAGTAACTCGCGCATCTGAAGTTATCGTAGAATGGAACTTCCCGACAACAAGTGCTGATGCAATTGCCGATACTGGTATTTTAGCAAATCGTACCAAGACCTTGACCGTTGGCGGAGGCGTTAATAATCCTACCTATAATACCAATGGTGCTTCAACAAGGTGTGCAAGTGCTACAAACTGGCAATCAGGTAGAGACTCTAAATATTGGACTGTAAACTTTACTACTTCAGGTTACGAAAATATTAAATTCTCGTCAAAACAGACTGGAAATAACAACAGGTCGCCTAGGGATTTCAAGGTACAGTACAGTTTAAATGGTACTACTTGGACTGATGTTTCAGGAACAGATGTAACCTGTGCAAGAAACAATTGGACAACAGGTGCTCTAAGTGAAATATCTCTTCCTGCTGCTTGTAATAATCAGACAACGGTTTACCTCAGGTGGATAATGAGATCAAATACAGGTATTGGTGGCAATACTGTTAATGCTAATACTTATGCTTCCTATATCGATGACATTGTTGTAAAGGGTATTCAGATGGCAGTAGCTCCAGATGCAGAATTTACTGCCAATGCAACAAGTGTTTGTGCTGGTGCTACAGTAACATTCACCGATCAGAGTGCAAATAATCCTACATCATGGGCATGGAACTTTGGTGATGGTAATACCTCAACCGACCAGAATCCAACTCACACCTACGCAACTGCTGGTACATACACTGTAACTTTGGTTGCTACAAATAATTCGGGTAATGATACCGAAACCAAGACCAGTTACATTACCGTAAATGCTAATCCAACCGTTTCGATTGCAACTCCCGAAACCTACTGCGCTGGCGAAACAGCACAAATCAATGCTGCAGTTTCGGGTGCAACTTCGTACTCGTGGAGCGGTCCTAACGGATTCACAGCTTCTACCCAGAATGTTTCGATAGCAAATGCAACCGCAAACAATTCTGGTACTTACACAATCACAGTTGAAAGCGCAGCATCGTGTATGGCAACCGCTTCGACAAGCTTAACCGTAAACGCTAAACCTACATTGAATGTTTCGAATGGCGGTCCTTACTGCACGGGAGCAACAATAGCACTTAATGCAAACGGCAACGGCGGTACTGCTTATTCGTGGATTGGTCCTGATGGATTCACTTCCAACCTCCAGAACCCGACAATCGTAAATGCTGATGGCGACAATGCTGGTACTTACACCGCGACACTTACCAACACTACAACTGGATGTTCTGTTTCGGCAAGTACGGTTGTCGCAGTAAATGCACTTCCTACTCTTAACGCATCCAATAACGGTCCGTATTGCGAAGGCTCAACAATCACTCTCTCAGCAAATGGTACTGGCGGAACTGTTTACGCTTGGTCAGGTCCTAACGGATATACTGCAAATGTTGCTAACCCAACTATCGCAAACTCGACCATGACAAATGCAGGTACCTATAATGTAAGGCTTACCAACCCGACAACAGGTTGCTCGGTTGAAGCAAGCACTATTGTTGAAGTAAATGCAAATCCAACAGTAACTGCATCGAATACCGGTGCATACTGCGCAGGTCAGACAATAGCATTGTCGGCTGTTTCGACTGATGCTACTTCGTTTGCATGGAGCGGTCCTAACGGATACACATCGGCACAGCAGAACCCGACAATCGCAAATGCAACCACTACAAACGGAGGATCCTACACTGTAATTGCAACAAATGCAAACAATTGTACAGCACAGGCAAGCTCGGTTGTTACCGTAAATGCTATTCCTACAGCAAATGCATCCAACACTGGTGCATACTGCGAAGGACAGACAATTACCTTGCAGACAACCGCAACAGGAACTTACGCTTGGAGCGGTCCTAACGGATTCTCATCCACAACACAGAACCCGACAGTTGCTAATGCAACAACATCAAATGCAGGTACTTACACATTGGTTGTAACAAATGCTAACAACTGTACAGCTAATGCAACAACAACAGTAGTAGTAAATGCAACACCTACAGTAACGGCATCTAACACTGGCGCATATTGTGCAGGCGAGACAATATCCTTGTCAGCAACATCTAATGCTACTTCGTTTGCATGGAACGGTCCTAACGGATTTACATCCACAACACAGAACCCGACTATAGCAAATGCTACCAGCACAAACGGCGGTACTTACACCGTGGTAGTAACAAACGCTAACAACTGTACGGCCGAGGCAAGCACAAATGTTGTTGTAAATGCTGTTCCTACAATCACCGCATCAAATACCGGTGCATACTGCGAAGGTCAGACAATATCGTTGTCAGCAACATCCAATGCTACTTCATTCGCATGGAGCGGTCCTAACGGATTCACATCAACCTTGCAGAACCCGACAATTGTAAATTCAACAGTATCTAATGAAGGTACATACACTGTAGTCGTTACAAATGCAAACAATTGTACAGCAGAAGCAACAACAACAGTAGTAGTGAATACAACACCTACTGTAACAGCATCGAACACTGGTGCATATTGCGCAGGCGAGACAATCTCGTTGAATGCAATTTCGGATGCAACCACATTCGCATGGAACGGTCCTAACGGATTCACATCAGCATTGCAGAACCCGACAATTGAAAATGCAGTCGCTACAAATGGTGCTTCGTACACAGTAGTTGCAACAAGCGCTGCTGGTTGTACGGCAAACGCAAGCACTGTTGTCATAGTAAATGCTAATCCTGTGGTTGATGCATCGAACACCGGTGCATACTGCGAAGGCGCAACAATAGCATTGCAGACATCCGCAACAGGCACATACGCTTGGAGCGGTCCTAGCGGTTTCTCATCAACCTTGCAGAACCCGACAATCGCTAATGCAACTCTTGCTAATGCAGGAACTTACAGATTGGTGGTAACAAATGCAAACAATTGTACAGCAGATGCAACAACAACAGTTGTTGTAAATGCTAATCCGACAATTGAACTTGGTAACAATGTAACTGTATGTACTGGCGAAAACGCAACTCTTGATGCTGGTGCAGGTCTTACATATCATTGGTCAAACAATGCAACAACCCAGACCATTTCTGTTCCAGCAGGTGACTACTATGTGACAGTTTACAATGCGAACGAATGTTCTGCTACCGATAATATCTCGGTTGCAAACTATCCACAAACAACACTTGTAACAACATCGACAGCAGAAACACATAATAATTCTCACGATGGTACAGCTACTGTAACGCCTACTGGTGCTTCTCCATTCCAGTACAACTGGTCTAACAATGGAACTACAGCAACAATCAGCGGACTTGCAGGTGGCAACTACAGAGTTACCGTAACCGATGGCAACGGATGTGATGCTACAGCAATCGTAAATGTTGCAACCATGAACACTCCTCCAGTTGCTAATTTCTCGGTCAACAATGCCGAAAATGTAACGATATGCCTCGGTGCTGATGTCGTATTTGCCGACCTTTCGACAAATACTCCTACACAGTGGATTTGGAACTTCGGTGATGGTCAGACATCCAATGTACAGAATCCAACCCACACATACGCAGAGGCAGGTAGCTACAATGTTTCGCTCATAGTTACAAATCAGGACGGTACTGACAGCAAGCAGATTACAAACTGCGTAGTTGTAAACGCTGTTCCGACAGCAAATGCAAATAACTCTGGTGCATATTGCGCTGGCGAAACAATAGAACTTTCTGTTTCAAGCGACATTGCAACCGAATACCGGTGGACAGGTCCTATGGGCTTCAGCAGTGCAATGCAGAATGCTACTCGTCCAAATGCAACAACCAACCATGCTGGAACTTATTCGGTTGTCGTAACTAGTGCAAACGGTTGTTCGGCAGTTGCATCTACCGATGTAGTTGTTAACGCTAATCCTACAGCCAATGCATCGAACACCGGCGCTTACTGCGAAGGCGCAACAATAGCCTTGCAGACAACCGCAACTGGCACCTACGCTTGGAGCGGTCCTAACGGATTTACATCCACCTTGCAGAACCCGACCATTGAAAATGCAACTCTTGCTAATGCTGGCGAATATACGCTTATAGTTTCCAACGAAAGCGAATGTTCGGCTCAGGCAACCACAATGGTAGTAGTTAATGCAAATCCGACATTGACAGTTTCGGATGCTGCTACTTATTGTGCAGGCGAGACCGTTTCGCTGACAGCAAATTCGGATGTAACTTCATTTGTATGGAATGGTCCTAACGAATATATTTCAGCAATGCAGAACCCGACAATCGCTAACGCAACCCCAGCAAATAGCGGTACATATACAGTAGTTGCAACAAGTGCTAATGGTTGCTCGGTTGAGGCAAGCACAAATGTTACAGTTGCTGCAAATCCTGTTGCTACTATTACAAACAACAGCGGAACAACAACATTGACATGTTCAATGACATCCATAGAACTTGTAGCAAACGGCGGAACATCATATTCTTGGAATAACGGCGTTGCTAATACAGCAGAATTCACCGCATCAGCCGCTGGTGACTACACAGTAGTTGTTACAAATGAAAACAACTGTACTGCAAATGCATCAGTAACAATAACAGCAGATGGCGATGTTCCAACAATTTCTATCGAAGGTGCTACAGCATACTGCGAAGGTGCAACAATCTCACTATCTGTTAGTTCGAATGTTCCAGTAACATACACATGGACTGGTCCTAACGGATACACCGCATCTACAGCAACAATTAATATTCCGAATGCAACACCAGACAATGCCGGCATATACTCGGCATCGGTAGTTGCAGCAAACGGATGTGAAGCAAGCAGCACAATTACAGTAGTTGTAAATGCTAATCCAACAGTTGAAATTTCAAGCAACAGTCCAGTTTGCGAAGGTGACAATGTGACATTCAGCGCTTCAAGTACAGAAACATTGAGTTACTCGTGGAGTGGTCCTAACGGATTTGCTTCTACGGATGCTTCTCCTGTGATTTCTGGCGCAATCATGGCTAATGCTGGTACATATACCCTCGTAGTAGAAAATGTCGCTACGGGATGTGGAAATACCTTCCACACTGAACTTGTGGTCAATGCAGCTCCTACAGTAAGCCTTGGAGATGATGTAACTGTTTGTGCAAATGTTGAAGCAACACTCAATGCAACAGCAGGCTTCGTATCCTACACATGGAACGGCGTTGCTGGCTCGCAGTCGTTCACCGCAGCTGAAGCTGGCGACTACACAGTAGTCATAGCCGACAACAACGGATGTACTGCAAGCGAAGTCGTAACGGTTAACCATTACGAACTGCCAGTACTTGCAATGTCGTCAACTTCAGAATCTGGTCACGGCGTTGCTGACGGTACTGCATCGGTTGAAATATCTGGCGGTGCTGAACCTTACGCAATCCTATGGAACAACAACGAAACTACAGCACAGATTACTGGTCTTACTAATGGTCACTATACTGTAGTGGTAACCGATGACAACGGATGTGCAGTAAATGGCGCTGTTGATGTCAACTCGCTGAATACTCCTCCAGTTGCAGCATTTACTCCAGATGTAGAATCTGGCTGCGCACCTCTTACTGTCAACTTCACCGACAACAGTACCAACTTCCCGCAGACTTGGACTTGGGATTTCGACGGAACAACTTCGTCAGAACAGAACCCATCGCACGTATTCAGCGAACCTGGAACTTACAACGTATCGCTTACAGTTTCTAACCTCGATGGTAACGACACTGAAACAATGGTAATCACTGTTTATGCAAATCCGACTGTAATTGTACCAGAACAACAACAATCGATAATCTGCGAAGGTTCATCAAGCGAAATAACAGTATGGGATGATGCTAATATTTCATACGAATGGAGCAATGGTTCTACCGAAAGCACTACAGTAGTTACTGAGGCAGGTGTATATACTCTTACCATCACCGACGAGCACGGATGTTCGGCAACTGCTGCTTTTGAAATGACAATGGCTCCAGTTCCTGAAATTTATCTTGGTGCCGACCTTGATGTCTGCGAAAATTCGGAAGCAGAAATAAATGCTGGTGATGGTTATAACTGGTATAACTGGAGCACTGGCGAAATGACTCAGTCGATAATGGTTTCGGCAGCCGGCGAATATTCGGTAACAGTATTCAACGAATATGGCTGCGCAGCATCCGATACTATTGCCGTATCAATTTTGGCTGCTCCTACATTTGCCATTAGCGACACTTCTGTTTGTGTAAACGAAGAAATTGTTTTGAGAGTTGATACAGATGATGAAGTTTTGTGGTTTGGCGAAATAGAAGGCAATACTTACGCTCA
Organism: Bacteroidales bacterium; assembly: GCA_045112395.1. Lineage (GTDB taxonomy): Bacteria > Bacteroidota > Bacteroidia > Bacteroidales > ML635J-15 > Bact-19. The sequence continues at coordinate 5,774 of JBGUHW010000123.1, read as the reverse complement.
GACTTATCCTTATGCAGGAGAATATTATGTATGGGTAACGGTTAGCAATGGTGATTGTGAAACCACCGACACAATAACGGTATCGGTAGAAACTTGCACTTCAGTTGACGAAATGGCAGCAATGGAAATACAGCTTTATCCTAACCCAGTACGCGATATGGCAACATTCACCGTATCGGGCTACGAAGGTGTAGTTTCATATTCAGTTGTTGACATGAGCGGTAGGGAAATGACATTCGAGACTGTTTCAGTTGACAATGAATCGGTTCACACCGTTGACGTTAGCACTCTTGCTCCTGGAGTTTATGTTCTCAGAATAACAACAGGCACAGAAGTACACAACCTGAAGTTTACCAAAGAGTAAGCGGAAAGGACTTCAATAGAAAAGGCGGATCGAAATCCGCCTTTTTTTGTAGGTTTCTTTGTTGCTGTTTGTCTTTATTGCCCCCAATCCTTACGGACATTAAAGCCATTAAGGCCTTTAATGGCAGGGGGCAAAGAAAACAGCAATAAACTATGCAATTCTTTTCTCTTTCAGCAATCCTTCCATTTGCTTTTGCAGTTCTTCTGCTTTCTGTCCTGCTACCTTGGCAAAGTTCTCGGTATTGTCGGCAAAGATTATTCCGCGTGATGAATTCACTAGCAGTCCGCAGTGGTCGTTCATTCCATACTTTGCGACTTCTTCCAGCGAACCACCTTGTGCGCCTACGCCTGGCACAAGCAGGAAATGTTCGGGAACAATTTTTCTAATTTCGGCAAGCATGTCGGCCTTGGTTGCACCAACAACATACATCATTTTGTCCTTGCCTGCCCATTGTTGCGACTTAGTAAGCACCTCTTCGAAAAGCCTTCTTTCGCCGTTGTTGAACATTTGAAAATCTTCAGATCCCTTGTTGCTGGTAAGTGCGAGCAGAATCACCCATTTGCCATCGTAGGGCAGGAATGGTGAAACAGAATCTTCGCCCATGTACGGAGCCACGGTGACTGCATCAAAATCCATTTTCTCGAAGAAAGCACGGGCATAAAGTTTCGAGGTGTTGCCTATGTCGCCACGCTTTGCATCTGCAATTATGAATATTTCTGGATAATTCTTGCGTATGTATGCAACGGTATCTTCAAGTGCCTTCAGTCCAGCGGTGCCTTCGCTTTCGTAGAAAGCCAAATTTGGCTTGTATGCAACCGAGTATTTTGCTGTTGCATCAACGATTTGCTTGTTGAATTCGAAGATTGGCGATTCTGCATCAAGCAAATGCTTTGGCAGTTTCTGAATGTCGGAGTCGAGTCCGGTGCAGAGGAAACTTTTCTTTTCTCTGATTTGCTGGAATAATTGTTCGTAGTTCATGTGATGAGTTATTTTGTTGCAAAATTAGATAAATTTGTTTTAATCGTGTAAGGTCAAATTTTATTTTTTATGTACTTTTGCTCTTAAATTATTCAGCAATTTTAGATATGTTATTGCTAATGATTTAAAAATGTTTAACGAAAAAAATTAAGAATTATGCTAGGAGCAATTATTGGAGACATCGTTGGCTCATCACACGAGTTCAACAGCATCAAGACCACAAAGTTCAACTTGTTTGACAAGGAAAGTTACTACACCGATGACTCAGCAATGACTATGGCTGTAGCCGAATGGCTATTGGACGATGCAGAACACACTCACAAGGTGCTGGAAGACAAAATGGTAAAGTACGGTTCGCAGAATCCGGATGCAGGTTATGGAGGAATGTTTTTCAAATGGCTGTTTTTCCCGGAAAGAATTTTCGAGTCGGGGAAACGACTACCATACAACAGTTTTGGTAACGGTTCGGCAATGCGTGTAAGCGCAGTCGGCTGGCTGTTCGACACTTTGGAAGAAACTGAAAAAGTTGCTGAAATTTCAGCCAGTATAACCCACAACCATCCTGAAGGCATCAAAGGCGCACAAGCTACGGCAGCGGCTATCTGGTTGGCACGTAACGGCAAAAGCAAAGCAGAGATAAAGGACTACATTTCAACAAAATACGGCTATAATCTTGACCGTACTTGCGATGAAATCAGACCAAACTACGAATTCGATGAAACCTGCCAAGGTTCAGTTCCCGAATCCATTATCGCTTTCCTTGAGAGCACCGACTACGAAAGCACCGTCCGCCTTGCAGTGTCACTTGGTGGCGACAGTGACACGCAGGCTTGCATCGCTGGAGGCATAGCCGAAGCATTCTACAAGGACATACCACAGGAAATCGTAGATCGTGCAATGAGACTTTTGCCAAGCTATTTCAAGGAAACATTAAAGAGGTTCTACAATGTAGTAAACTATCATCCAAAATATATTGATATGGAACAAAAAGAAAAACAATCAGAGCGTTATACACCAGATTTTATCCGCTCGCTTGAACCAAATGAAATATTTGTTTTTGGAAGCAACCTCGCAGGTGCTCACGGTGGCGGAGCTGCGCGAATAGCAATGGATAAGTTCGGTGCAGTGTGGGGACAAGGTGTTGGCTTGCAGGGACAATGCTACGCAATTCCAACCATGCAGGGCGGAGTGGGAACCATAAAGCCGTATGTTGATGAGTTTATCGAGTTTGCAAAAATGCATCCCGAATACAAATTCCTTGTAACCCGCATAGGCTGTGGAATCGCTGGTTTTACAGATGAGGAAATTGCTCCGCTGTTCAAGGATGCGCAGTCTCTCGAAAATGTTTGGTTACCAAAGAGTTTTCGGTAGAAAATCCCTTTACAATGTCATTCCACAAAGCAGAGTGAACCGACTAAGGAACGTGTCGTGTGAACTCGCTTATGCGGAATCTCCTAGAGTAATAGTACTATATGAGATTACGGATAGCAGTCTTCACAACGCTCCCCGTTCCGTATCGCGTGTTACGACTAGCTTTCGAAATGACATCCCTTTATTAATATTGTCGTCTAAACACTTGATTAAATTGTAATTATATTAGAGCAAAATAAAAAAAATCCGCAAAACTGCGGATTTTTTTATGCCATTTTTATAACTTATTAGTTTCCAAGTATCAGAGGCATACCATCGCTACCCGAACCTATTACAACTGTCTTTGTGTTTTGTGAGTTAGCAAGCTTCAATGTTGCTTCTATACCACGCATTTTCAACAGGTTTGGTGTCAAACTCTGGTTGATGATATTATTTGCCTTGGCTTCACCTTCAGCCTCGATGCGCTTACGGTCGGCTTCCTGCTTTTCCTTTTCAAGCTTGAACTGGTATGCAAGAGCTTCCTGTTCCTGTTGCAACTTGTTTTCGATAGCATTCTTGATTTGCGGTGGCAGGTTGATTGAACGGATAAGCACAGCCTTTGTTTCAACTGAATTGTCCTTCAGTTTCTTGGTTGTCATGTCAACAATCTGCTGCTCAACCTCGGCACGGCGAGTAGAGTAGATTTCCTCGGCGGTAAAGTTACCCATTACCTGACGCACTGTAGAACGAACTTCTGGGATAATGAGCTGATTTACATAGTCTTCGCCGAATTGCTGGTGAAGAATCGGCAACTTGTTTGGAATCGGGTTGAAACGCACCGAAATCTCAACATTAATGGAAAGACCATTCTTGTCGAGGACATCAAGAGTTTCCTCGGTCTTGCGTTCCTTCACGTTGTAGATGATGAAGTCGTTCCACGGAGCAACTACATTGAAGCCCGGATTATAGATGTTTGTCGTATCCAAACCAGAACCAAAAGGACGGAAAACTATAGCCCTTTCGCCAGGATTGACGATATAAAACATTGAACTTCCGAAAATTACCAACAGTATTATGCATACTGCAGCCGAAATAATGATACCTTTGTACTTTTTCATATATACTTAATTATTTGTTATTCAATTCTTTAGGACTAACGCATACAATTGGGACATTTGCCTTCTTTATGAGTTCGGTTGCCATGCTTCCGACAAAGAATTTCTGCAACTTGGTCTCCTGATGTGTCATTATTATTATTGCGCTAGCCTCAATGTCATCGGCAAAGTCGTTTACGGCATTTGCCATCGATTCTACATTTGCCTCTGTTTTTAGAAGGCGAGTTTCACATTCGATTTGCAGTTTGTCGAATATGGTTTTCACTTCCGACATTTTGCCTTCGAGTTGCTTTAGTGTTTCTGCATCGTGTGAACCAGTAGCCGAAACAGCATAAACTTTTGCTCCGTAAATTTTTGCAATCTTCACGGCAAGGTCGATTTTCTGTTTGGTTTCTTTTGTAAGGTCAACAGGAAGTACAATTCTATCGCAGCCAACCTTGTCGTAACGACCAGCAAACACAACCATCGGACATGAAATCTTGTCGATCAGCTTCAGTGTTATCGACCTGTTGTGGTCGTTGCGGGCGGCATCGCTTCCCATGAATATGAAATCGGGATTTATTTCCTTTTCAACTTTTACAATAGTCTGGTTAACGGCACCATATTCTATTCTTGTGTGTACTCTGCGCCTTATGCTGTCATCGTAGTCATCGAGCAGGTTAAGGACTTGATTCTGAATCATATCAATTTCATAGTCAAGTTTTTCGCGATTGCTTTTCTGCGGTATGACATTAAGAAGATACACATCGCCTTTGGTGCGTTCGGCAAAGTTAATGCTCTGCCTGTAGGCCAAATTAGCCCTGCTTGAAAAATTGGTTGGTACTAATATTATATTCTTTGCCATAAAAAAGACAAGTTCTCTTTTGTTTCCTCAAAAATTATTACTTTTACATTTTTTACAAAAGTACAACTTTTTTTGAATATGAAACAAATCGAAGCATCAGAATTAATAGTTAATGCCGATGGCAGCATTTTCCATCTTCACCTTTTGCCCGAACAGCTTGCCGATGATGTTATTCTAGTTGGTGATCCAGGGCGTGTTGCATTGGTTTCCAAGCATTTCGACAAGATAGAGTGCAAAGTACAGAACCGTGAATTCATCACTCATACGGGCACATACAAGGGCAAACGTATTTCGGTTCTGGCAACTGGAATAGGCACCGACAACATCGACATTGTTATGAACGAGCTTGATGCTCTTGCAAACATCGACCTAAAAAAGCGCGTTGCCAAGGATGAACATCGTACATTGAACTTGCTTCGCATAGGCACATCGGGAGGCTTGCAGGAAGACATGGCTATTGGCACTTTCCTGCTCACCGAAACAGCAATCGGTTTCGATGGGCTCCTCAATTTCTATCGTAGACGCGATGAGGCTTGCAACCTTGACATGGAAGAAAAATTTGTGAAGCATTTGTCGTGGAATCCGCGTTTGGCATCTCCCTATTTCGTTGATGGTTCCGACTTTTTCTTAAAAAAGTTTGGCAGTGAGTTCCGCCGCGGCATAACCATTTCTGCTCCTGGCTTCTACGGTCCGCAAGGTCGCGAACTTCGTCTTGAAATCCAAGACCGTGAAATAAACGACAAGATTCGCAGTTTCCGATACAATGGCCGTTGCATAACCAATTACGAGATGGAAAGTTCGGCGATTTTTGGTCTGTCGAAACTTTTGGGACACAATGCCGGTACGGTTTGCCTCATTATTGCCAACCGCTATGCAAAGCAGTTTGTAAAGGATGGCGCACCGCTGATGGAGGATTTGATTGAGAAGGTGTTGGAACAATTAGTAAATTTGTAAAGACGCAAAATTTTGCGGCTCAATAGAAACATCTTTAGCCATTAAACTATTGAACTTTGAACTTTTGAATAAAATAATATCGTACGGGCGCAATTCCTTGCGTCCCTATCAAATTAAATAATATGAAGAAAATCCTCATCCTCTCCATCCTCGCACTCCTGTGCACCAC
>JBGUHW010000122.1:0-3993 GCA_045112395.1 Bacteroidales bacterium | reverse complement strand
GGGGAAAGATAACTTATACCTTTGTAAAGCAGTAAGATTTGTAATAAAAAAACAAAAGGCGACATTTGCCACCTTTTGTTTTAATTGCTATTTAATACTAAGTATTATTCTGCTGTTTCTTCGGTAATAACATTGAAGCTGAAGTTTGCCTTGATGTTCTTGTAAAGACGAACAGAAGCATTGTACTTTCCAACTTCCTTTATTGCCTTGTCCTTCATGAGGATGTTCTTGCGGTCGATTTCGAATCCCTTTGTTGCAAGAGCTTCAGCCAACATAATGGTGTTGATTGAACCGAAAATCTTACCAGTCGATGAAGTCTTTGTAGCGATAGTAAGTTCGAGACCTTCCATCTTTGCTGCGAGAGCTTCAGCTTCTTCGCGGAGCTTAGCTTCCTTGTGTGCTCTCTGCTTCATGTTTTCTGCATGGATTTTCTTTGCAGTTTCGGTTGCAAGAATTGCGTAACCCTGAGGAATGAGATAGTTTCTTCCGTATCCAGGTTTTACATTAACTATTTCGTCTCTGTGACCTAAGTTTTCTACGTCTTGTTTCAGTATGATTTCCATTTCTATTCCTCCTTTAATTATTTCATCATGTCGGTTACGTATGGCAACAATGCGAGGTGTCTAGCTCTCTTAACTGCCTGAGCGACTTTGCGGTGATATTTGAGAGATGTACCGGTGAGGCGTCTCGGCAATATCTTACCCTGTTCGTTCAAGAATTTCTTAAGGAACTGCGGATCCTTGTAGTCAACATATTTAATGCGGCTTCTGAGGAAACGGCAGTATTTTTTCTTCTTAACTTCAACTGCCAAAGGAGTTAAATATCTGATTTCTGAATTATTCTGTGCCATAATTATTCCTCCTTTTTAGATTCTTGTTCTCTTCTTTTCTTTTCGCTGTAAGCAACTGCATGCTTGTCCATCTTGAAAGTAAGGAAGCGCATGATCTTTTCATCACGTCTGTACTCGGTTTCGAGCTTGTTGATGAATGAACCATCGGCCTTGAACTCAAACAAGTGGTAAAAGCCTGTTGTTTTCTTCTGGATGGAGTAAGCCATTTTTCTAAGACCCCAGTCCTCTTCGTGTACCAATTCTCCATTTTCGGAGATGTACTTCTTGAATTTTTCAACCGTTTCCTTCATCTGTGGCTCAGACAAAACGGGAGTTGCAATGAAAACGGTTTCGTACTGATTAATCATAATCTTTAAAAATCAATTTGTTAATAAATAAAATACTTTAAAATTTTTGCTCGGCAAAGGTACAACAATATTTTGGAATAAACGAAAAATCTTTCTCTTTTTTGAGAAAATGTTTAAATGATTGGATTTTAATGTGATAGCAAAAATTTGCGATAATAAAAAAAGCCACCGTAGTGGCTTTTTGTTAATGTGTACATTTGTAATTATAGTCCGAATTCCTTCTTTACCTTGTCAAGGTAGTCAAGTTTCTCCCAGGTAAAGAGTTCAACTTCTCTCTCTATTTTCTTTCCGTCGGCAATGAAAGTTTTCTTTACCGTCTTTGGTTCGCGACCGAAATGTCCGTATGCAGCTGTTTCTGCATAGATCGGATTCAACAGTTTGAGTCGCTTCTGTATTGCTTCGGGAGTGAGTGGGAAGATTTTCTTAACCTTCTCTGCTATTTCAGCATCGCTCATCTTTACGTTTGCTGTTCCGTATGTGTTAACATAAATTCCAACTGGTTCGGCAACGCCTATTGCGTAAGCAACCTGAATGAGGATTTCGTTTGCAACGCCTGCTGCAACAAGGTTCTTGGCAATGTGACGGGCTGCGTATGCTGCAGAGCGGTCAACCTTCGATGGGTCCTTTCCGCTGAAAGCTCCACCTCCGTGTGCGCCTTTGCCACCGTATGTGTCGACGATAATCTTGCGACCAGTAAGTCCGCTGTCGCCGTGAGGTCCGCCGATGACAAACTTTCCTGTTGGGTTTACGAACAACTTGAAGTCCTTCTTGAAAAGCTTCTGTGTACGTGCTGGTAAATCGGCTATAACTTTAGGTATTAGGATTTTACGGACATCCTTTTCAATCTTGTCGAGCATTTTCTTTTCGTTCTTGTCGAATTCGTCATGCTGGGTTGAAATAACAATGGTATCGATTCTTACTGGATTGTGCTTTTCGTCGTACTCAATGGTTATCTGCGACTTTGCATCGGGACGGAGGTAAGTCATTTCCTTTCCTTCGCGGCGGATTTCCGACAATTTTTTCAGCATTCTGTGTGCAAGATCGAGAGGGAGAGGCATGTAGGTATCGGTGTCCTTGCATGCATATCCGAACATCATTCCTTGGTCGCCAGCACCTTGTTCTTCGTGAAGTCCCTTGCCTTTTTCAACGCCCTGGTTGATGTCGGGCGACTGTTCGTGTATTGCCGACATTACTCCGCACGAATTGCCATCGAAGCGATATTCGCCTTTGGTGTAGCCGATTCCGTTTACAACTTTGCGCACAACGCTCTGGACATCAACGTATGCCTTTGAGTTTACTTCGCCAGCAACAACAACCAAGCCAGTGGTTACAAGTGTTTCGCAGGCAACTTTCGATTTTGGATCTTGAGCCAGAAATTCATCTAATATCGAGTCTGAAATCTGGTCTGCTACTTTGTCGGGATGTCCTTCCGACACTGATTCTGATGTAAAATAATAGTTCATCTGTCAATAATTTTAAACATTAATAACAGGAACGATAAGGATGTAACTGGGAATTTGTGTTTTTAGCATTTTTTTCCGTGGTTGCAAGCATCCAAATCTTTCCACAAAATTTCACCGCAAAGGTATTGCATTTATAGCAATGTGCAAGTTAAATTTTTGCAAAAAAAATTAACAGCCTAATGTTTGCTGGCGATAGCTCTGATAATGAATGTGATGGTTATTTTTATAATATGAAGGGGCGAGAAACTCGCCCCCTACATATATATGGTATTTCGATAACAACAATATTATTTGTCGTTTTTTATTTTATTCTTTGATGTATTTGCAATCGGTTCTGTTTTCCCTTTTTTCCAATACTGTCTTACAACAAGCACGATTCCGAATATAATAAAAGGTATACTCAGCAGTTGCCCCATCGTAATAGGTGCATTCCAGATGAATTCGGCTTGTTCTGTCTTGGTGTATTCGATCAGGAAGCGGAAGCCGAAAAGTACAAGGACAAACCATCCGAGGAAAGTGCCGTGTTTCCAGTTCTTGACAAATTTGCTGTATATCAGGAAGAATGCGAAGAACATTGCAATGTAGAAGAATGCTTCGTAAAGCTGTGTGGGATGGCGTGCAATCATAAATTCAGACAGGCATTCGGATCCGAGGTCGGGACAAGCGCCATTGGATGCAATGTATGCCTCGTTTAGGTCTTCCATGTTGCGCATGAATTTTACGCCCCACGGCAATGTGGTTGGTACGCCGAGTATTTCGCTGTTGATGAAATTTCCAACGCGTACAAATGCGCCTGCTAGCGGAACCACCACCACGACCTTGTCCAACGATTCGAAGTATGGCATTTTTGTCCGGCGTGAGTATATCCATATTGCCAGCAGGATTCCGATTGCACCGCCGTGGCTTGCTAGGCCACCTTCCCATACTTTCAGTATTTCGAGCGGATGTGACAGGTAGTAGCCGGGATTGTAGAAAAGGCAATGCCCGAGCCTAAGACCAATGACGCAGCCTAAAATGATGTAGATTGCAAACTTGTCGGTTTGCTTTTGTTCATAGCCTTCTTTTTTCATTATCCGCCCTAGTACAATGTATCCGAGCAGGAATCCTATAGCCAAAAGCAGGCCGTACCATCTTATTCCGTGTTCGCCGATTGAAAATATCACTGGGTCGGCATCCCAGACAAAATATAAAAGGTTCATAAGTTACTATGTTTCTATGTTTCTGTGTTTCTAAGTTTCTGGTTTCTTGTTCAAAGTTCAAAGTTCAATGTTCAAAGTTTTGATAATTTTACAATTCTGTAGCGACGTGGCACGCCACGTCGCCACAGATTATC
>JBGUHW010000121.1:0-9358 GCA_045112395.1 Bacteroidales bacterium | reverse complement strand
AAGTGTTCGTATGCAGCATTAGGCATTGGCATATTGATAAACATTGTGGTATTGAACACTGTAGTATCGGTTTCCACATTATAGTTGAACGTTCCGTATGAATTCAAATTAAACACCTTGGCATCGAAATTCTTGCTAAAGGCGAAATGTCCCTCGCCATTTATATTGCATGTGCTGGCATCAATCGACATATAATTGCCTGGCAGGTTCGGCTCGTACAACTTTTCGATTGGAGCAATCTCGTACTTGCCCGAATCGACAGCATAGTGTATATAGCCGCTCGCATTGAAAATTGTCTCGTCGGCAGCGGCGCTCCGCTTTATAAGGAATGCCGGATAAATCTTATTGTTGCCATATAATACAGATGCCCTTAGAGGAACATTGTTAATCGACTTCAAATCTTTGGCGATAGGTATGTATGCATCCTCTGAACTTACAAACGACTTGAACTTAAACCATTGCATCGATGTATCGCAATTATAAATCGGTTTTGCTCCACCATCGTATTCCAATGTATCCTTGCCCGCATATACATTTACTCTGCCCTGATATGCAAAATAACGCGTCAACAAGAAATTGTCTGGCTCAGCAATTTCTCCATGTGCCCGTGTTTCTCCGTCAACAACGCCTATATCAGAAAAATGTATAGTCTGAGGTGACTTTGTATCGTTTATATAATCATACAAAGCATCAGCAGTATAATCACGTCTTCCGTTTATCTTAACCGTAGCATTATAGAATTTATAGTGCTCATTTGTAACGTTTGCCGTTATCTTTGTATTATTCAGCGTGTCCATAGCAGCGTTCTCTCTGATTATCAAATCTTGAGACGGGAATATTGCGGCATCGGCGACACGGACAACTCCTACACCCTTAGCTCTAATTATATTCTTGCGGTAATTGTAAACTGCCTCGGGAGCATGGAACGACAAATTGTCCTGCCCCGGCATATACGACATGAATTTTGAACTGCTCAAGAATGCAGACTCCCATCTTTCCCACTCGGTTTCAGGATCTATGTTCTTGATTTCATCAAGCACATCCTGCCTTGTAGAGAACGAAAGTTCATCCTTGTCCATATTCCAGATAGTCCTGTCGGAAATACACTTATACTTGTTCTTGCGGAAATCCTGTTCGGCCAATGTGTCGTTTGATGTAAAATCACCAATCCTATTCACAAAATCAATATGTGACTTCTGCCGTTCTCCAGAGAAGTCAATATCTGCAATATTATTGTTATAAATGTTGAAGTCGGCTGTATCGGCATCAAAAGTCTCCTTGTTATACACGAAATTATCCGACACTAGGAACGCCTTGTCAATAAATGTAGTTCCATTGCCGTGCAAGCCGTTCGACTGAATAACTAGATTACCGTCGAGATGTGCCTTGCCGTCGTACATCACAAAGTTGCTTGTGTCCTTATCTACATGGAACTTATCCTTGCTTACTTCCCAATGCAATGTATTCTCAACACCTTCGACCTTCGGGAACTGAACAGGCGACTTTCGAGCTTCCATCAGCATTTTTTTGGAATGACCTTCCATATCATCGGGGAACAAGGTTACGTATGCATCGCTGAAAGTCGTATTCATGTATGAAATTGTTCCATCACCACGCAAACCCTTGTTGCTAAAGTCGATAACATTCTTGAATGTCGCTTTTCCATTGTATATAGGCACTCCCGATGACGGTGTCTTATACTCAAAGCCGAGCGACCAGTCGCTCTTGCGCACGACAAGAGTTTCCTTAAGGTCGGGCAATATACCTCCACTTACGAGCACTCCATCAAAATGTATATTTTCTTTATTGAAGCCTTCAATACTATCGAGGACAAACGGGTCGACTTTGAAATAGAATTTTTCCCTGTCGTATATTCCGCTGTATATATCTTTTCTATCATAATATACATACGAATCCTTGGTTGAAACCAATTTAGGATATTCATCGTAGTCCGCAAAACCAGACTTATTATTAGGATAATCAATATAGAATTCGCCAGAAAGACCCTCAATCATGTTGCGAACAATGGCAGGCTTAGGCTCTCCGTTCGAATCCAGGAAATTCATATCAGGAGTAGTCATGGCAACCATCTTCATCGAATCGCAATTCGGAACCTCAATCTTGAACAATCCATAATCGAAATGGAATCCCTTACCGTACATATAGAACTGACCAGCCCTAAGCAAACCATCAAACATAAAGTTTCTGTTCTTCTGTATTACAAGATTGCCATTTTTCGGATACACAGTTACGCTTTGAGAATCGGAAAGATGTACACTTGGAACGCCAGACATCTTTAGCTCGAAATTTGAAAGGCTCAACTTGGCATTTGATACCACTTCGTTTCCAACTGTACCAGTCACCACCTGTCTTGTATCCTTGTCGACCTTTACACCTCCTTCAGAATTCACCTTGCTGTAGAACACAATCACATCATAATCGGCATCGCCCTTGTGTGCTGCCAAGAAACGCCAAGTCTCCTCATGCACCTTGATACGTTCAGTTTCCTGATCATAAGAAATATACCCCTTGTATGTCAGCGTATACACAAGCTGCAAAGCCTGATCGCGGTCAACTATCATATAGTTCACAACATCGGCCAGCGTAAATTCAGGATAACCGCCGACATAACTTACTACCGATGCAATAACTTCGAGAGGATTGCGGGCATCTTGCTTTTTCAATGCCCTATACTTTTCGTACGAATAATAATCGGCAGACTCGAACAAAACCTCGCTCGGAGTTCCCTGAGTATTTATTGTGGCGATATCAATTATCGGCTTGTCAACAACCCATTTCAACGAAGTGAAGTCCATCGAAAGCTGGTGATATGTATCAACAAAATTTATATTCGAAAGTCCTTCCTTCATCCTTATCACCTCGAGGAATCCATTCTCTACATATTCGTACTGCTTTTCCTGCTTTTTGTTTCGTCCAGTTTTCTGCGGTTCGGTCTCCTTTTCAAACTTTCTCTTAACCAGAGTGTATCTGATACTGACAGACGGATGATATATGGAGTCTTGTGCAAGCCTAAATACGACTTCGCAGTTATCGGCGGCAATTTTATCCGGATCGAAGACAAAAGCACTGGCATACGCACTAAAAGAAACACTATCGTTCTTAACTATCCTTATTTCTGCCTTGTTGTCGTCGACGCCACTACCGATAAAATTTCGTCCGCGCACAGAAAGTCCACCACGGTAATCCACATCCTTCAGTATGTTCTTTATGTCGAAATCCTGCGAATAACTTGTAAATCGCGGATATGTCGACTTGTAAGGCTTATCTCCATTCTGTGCCTTGTCGAGAAGGTCACCCATTAGGTCCTGCGTGAAATAATACTTGTTGTGGAACACAACACTGTCAGCCTTAATCATTATATCGGTCATGTTGATGTTGTACTTGTTAAGATCAACACTCATGCTGTCGAGCGGATAACCGACACGCTCCCAACCAAGTACACCACCTTTTCCTACCCATGTCTTTGCAATAGGGTTAAGGATACCGCTTGTTGAATACAATTTCAGACTATCCTTGTCCTGATACCCAATCAAGTCGATATTGTCAAGCTTTATCAGAAACTTTTCGTTTTCGTATGTAATCAAAAAATCGAGCTTGTTTACAGTCCATTTTGTTCTAGTATTGTTGGCGACGATGCGCTTACTTAGAAACACATTGAAATTCTGTAAAAATTCAGACAATTCGTTAACACGCACCTGTCTTCCAGCATCAACCATTGCGACCACCTTCTTATCAAACAGTTCAAACTGGCCATAGTCGTATCCCCTACGCTTAAACATCATAAGCACATCGGTGTAACGCACAAAATCGGGATAAGGCTTGCAGCCTTTCGACTGCAATTTGTTTATTGTCCTTATGAAATTGTCGCGTTGCGACGACGTCAAGGTATCCGACTGCCAGAAGGCAAGAAACTCCTTCTGCATACTTGCCCCGTCCTTCCTGATGTCGCCTGTAAACGATAACTGCTGGGCAAACTCCTTTCCAAACTTGCTCGGTTCCAACGTAAACTGGGCAAATGTTGAAAATGAAACTATGCAAAACAGCAGTATGGAGAATATTCTTTTCATTTTATCATTTTATTTTTCGAAAACACAAGCAGTCCATTCATCCTCCGAGATGCACTTTACGAACGAAAGTCCGCACGACGAACAAACATCCTTTATTTGGTCTATTTCGGCTAGGAAGAAGCCGCTTAATAGCAATACCGCACCTTTTTTCATCAGTCTTGCATAAGTCGGTATCTGCTTTTTCAGTATGTTGAGATTAATGTTTGCAAAGACAAATTCGTATTCTACTTCTGGAATATCCTCCACGTCGCCTCGCGAAGCAACTATGTTTGAAACTCCGTTACGCACAGCATTCTCTTCGGTATTCTCGAATGCCCACTGGTCAATGTCGATGGCATATATCTTCGATGCGCCGAGAATTGAAGCATAAATCGCCAATATTCCTGTTCCGCATCCCATATCAAGACCTACTTTGCCTTTAAGGTCAAGTTCGGCTATCAATCGGCACATCATCGATGTTGTAGCATGATGTCCTGTTCCAAACGACATCTTTGGTTCGATTACAATCGTATGCTTCGTGTCGAAGGTTTCGGTATGAAACGGAGCCTTTATTGCAAGATTGTCATCTACCACTATCGGAGAAAAGTTTTCTTCCCACTGACGATTCCAGTTTTCCTGCGGAATAATCTTTTCTACTGCCGAAACGCCAAACTGTGCAAGTATCTCGTCAACATCGGACTTGCTGTATTTTTCTTCTTCCACGTATGCAAGAAGCTTTCCGTTTTCCTCGCTAAAACTGTCGAAATTCTGTTCGGCAAGAAAAGCCACAAGTATGTCCGAAAGGTCGGGATTACTTCGAGGTATATCGATTGAAAGTTCCAAATAGTTCATCTTTGCTTCTTTTTTGTCTTTGTCGTACAATCAATTGAAAAACCGATGGAAGGAGCAAAAACTCCTCCCATCAGATATAAATTAAATAGCCTTTATTATGCTGATGAAATCGTTTGCCTTAAGCGATGCGCCACCAACTAGTCCACCGTCGATGTCGGGCTGAGCAAACAGATTGGCAGCATTGCCTGCGTTTACGCTACCGCCGTAAAGTATAGTTGTATCATCGGCAATCTGGGCATTGTAAAGCTTTGCAATCAAGCCACGGATGAAAGCATGTATTTCTTCTGCTTGGTCGGGAGTTGCGGTCTTGCCTGTACCAATTGCCCACACAGGTTCGTATGCCACGATGGTATTCTTGAAGTTTTCTGCCGAAACATCCTTCAAGGCATTGCGCAACTGCGATTCAATAACTTCGAAATGCTTTCCTGCTTCGCGTTCTTCCAACTTTTCGCCACAGCAAAGTATAGGCGAAAGTCCGTTTGCATAGCACTGTGCAAGCTTGGTTGCAATAACCTCATCGGTATCGCCGAAATACTGACGACGTTCGCTATGTCCGATAATAGTGTATTCAACGCCCAAGTCCTTAATCATATTTGCAGCAACCTCACCAGTATATGCACCTTTTTCGAACTGCGAGCAATTCTGTGCCGACACATGTATTTTCTTTGTATCGACAGCAGCAACACAAGTTGAAAGGTGGGTAAACGGTGTTCCGATAATGACTGTCTTGTTAGCCGGCATATCGTATGTCTTCATAAAGGCGTTCAACTCTTCAGCCAAAGCCTTGCCCTGACTTACAAGAGTATTCATCTTCCAGTTTCCTGCAACAATTTTCTTTCTCATATCAATTCGTTTTTATCGTTAATATATCTGTTCTTCACTAACCAATTGTAAATTATCTTAATTACAGCCATTGCCAACAATGCCGACAATATCCAGACCACATACAAAAGTCTGTCGCGCTGGTTGTGCTGCGGAGTGAGCATAGTGCCTGTAAGTTCGTTTTTCATGTTCTCGACCTTCGGGAGATTGCCGTCGTGCCACTTATCTATGATTGTTCCCTTGCGAATTAACAGCAAGCCAGGGTTAGAGCGGACAATAGTCTTCAAAGTTATTGGATCGGTATTGTAAAAATTGTACTTCACAGGATGCTCTGACTTGAAGTTTTCGATAGCCTCTGCATTTGAAGAAGTCATGCAATAGAACCCCATATTGCTATTGGCAGCATATTCGGCTATCGAATCGAATTCGGTAAGATGTTCTGTATCCATGTCCTCGAGGCGAAGTGCTATCATAAGGAAAGAATACCTTTCATCGGCAAGCACACGCGGAGCAATGTCGGTCTCGACAGCCTCATCGGCATACACTGCTTCTACAAATTCAAGGTCTTCGGGTGCTTCATCAATGCCAAGTTCAACCAGCTCGCCATCGGCATCGCTATATGTTATCCTTATTTTCGACACATCAATGTCTTCTTCGCACTCCTCGCAAATGTACTTGTCAAACTTCCACGAAGCATCGGGAATTGATGATACATCGGCGTACATTTGCTCACCGTCTTCGTTTTTGTATACAAGCTCGACACCATCAAGGTCAACTCCTACTCCAGCGCTCTCCTGCTCTGGCTTTGTCATTGTAAAATCATGAATAGGAGGCACATAGCCAGCATCAATTACATTATGCTTTGCATCAAAGAACTTCCATGTAGAATCTGGCAGATTATCAATTCCAAAATCCTGCTGCTTGCCGTCCTTCTCGTATGTAAATACGCTTTCGATTACCGGCTTTGGCGCATCTTCAGGAATAATCATTCCTTCGGCTATATTGGCACCTATGTGATACGGACGGAAATCTATAATAGGCAAAGTCTTCAGGCAATATATTGATAAGCCAAGCGAAGCAAAGCCAACAACGAACATTATTATCCACTGGACTGCAGGGAAATATGCAGGTTTAAACTTCTTACGCTGAGCAAAAAGCAGAATTGCCATTGCAAGCAAGACCAAGTTCTTGAAAAATGTCTGCCAGTTGGTGATTACCAGCGCATCGCCGAAGCATCCGCAGTCCGATACAGGATTTGCAATTGCCAACCAAAGTGTCAACGGAGTGAAGAACACCATCATCAGCAAGGCTCCCAAAGCGCCAAGTTTTGGCAACTGATTGAAGAACAGCGAAAAACCGATTACAAGTTCCAACACGGCAAAAATCACAGCAAGTGGCAGAGCCGCAGCTTCTATCGACGACAAATTCATAGCCTCCAAATAATCAGCTATCTTGTATCCGTATCCTAGCGGGTCGATAACCTTAACGAAGCCAGAAAAAATAAATGTGGCTCCCACTATCCATCTAAACAAGGTCCTTATCAATTTCATAATATTAACTTTATTTACTTAACAAAATTATGTCTTTTAAGTTCATTTACAATCTTTTCCGATATGCATTCGGGAGGTAGCATTTTACCATTGTCCGAACAATCGATGCGAACAAGGCGACTATCGGTTTCTGTAGCCCTTATATACGTTTCGCGAACCCGTCTTTGAAAACTAAGGTCGGCCTCGTGTATATCGGTCTTGCCATTCAGGTAGTCGCGATCCTTTCCGGTTCTGTTCTCGGCCAGTCGTTTCTCGGTAAACGAGAATGGCACATCGAGGAAAATATTAAGGTCGGGACGCGGAATCTTGAAATAGTTGAACTCAAGGTTGAAAATCCAGTCGAAAAGTCTCTTTTTTTCGCTTTCGTCAGCGATTTTAGCACACTGGAAACCAATATTTGAATACACGTACCTGTCGTTTATCACGAATTTGCCTTCGGCAAGCCATGAGTTTATCTTAGGTGCCATATTGTAGCGGTCGCCAGCGAAAATCAATGATACCAAATATGGGTTTACATCTCCTATTCCACCGAATTCTCCGCGCAGAAAGCGATTAATCATATCGCCAAAAATTTCGGAATCTCCTGTCGGGAAATGCACATACTCAACATTCTTTCCCTCTGACTGCAAATATTTTGAAAGCAATTCAACTTGAGTTGACTTGCCGGCACCATCAAGACCTTCTATAACGATAAAAGCCATTTCAATCCTCCGACATTAAAATGCCAAAGTTACGAAAACTTTTAGAAATAAAAAATAAGGGTAACAGAAATTTATGCCCTAAAAATAAGGCTCTGTTGTTATTAAAAATCTACTGATTCAAAATCGGCATTAGAAGTAGAATGGTGCTTGTTTAAAGCGGATTACAAATCCTTATATTCTAGTCTTCGTGATTACAAATCCCGAAGGACATAAGTACTCTTACCTTCGGGTTATATTTATCTCATATTCATTATTTATATTTATTTTCCTGTCGGTGTAGAATGCTAACTTCCATCCACAAGCATCGGCACTTCCACTTTCGTACAATACTATGTCAATTAAAATCTTCCCATTGGAAATTTTAAAGCTAACATCTTCACGAACAGTAGTTGTCCTTCCTGATATGGCAAAAACAGTGTGGTTTGAAAAGTCGATTGCAGGCATATCGTTGCAAGTTCCAAAAAACTCGCGATATGTTTCCTCATCATTCATTGCGACTAACCATTTAGCATTGTTTCCACCATTGTCATAATCGCACACCTGACACATATCGTCGGGAAAATCAAGGGCACAATCCCAATCATCATATTCCCACTCTGGATGTATGCGTGTTATTGAAACAACAAAAGTGTCGCAAATTGTACTATCTTGTTGCGACTGTCTTTCTCCTGGTTCAATTGAATCTGGTCTTTCACAACCTACGAATGCTATCACACCCATTGCTACAACGAGTATTGATATTAAGACTAATTTTTTCATGGCTCAATATTAATAAATTTCATCACAAATGTACGCATTATTTTCTATTGGGCAATAAAGATTTGGGATTGATGCAATGTATTTGACGGATAAAATATCCTTATACTTTTACCTTCGGGAGTACAAATCCCGAAGGACATAGTAGTTAGGGGGCAACCTTTCCGATTATTTGTCGTAGGGCTTATGTGTGATGTAGTAATTGTCGGTCCACGGCTGGAACTTTAGCTGCTTGGTATACATTCCGCGGGCTATCGAATCAAGCGTCTCGGAACCTACAGCCTTCGACAACGATACGGTATAACGCGAAGCCATAAGACCATAAGCTGCTCCACCTGGCATTTTCGATTCTGCATCTATGGTGATGTTGGTAAATATAGGTCTGTCCTGCGCTATTCCGCTCGACGGCTTCGTAACCTGCATATATGTATACAAGTTCTCATCTGCAGTCGAAACACTGAATGTAAGGCACTCTGGCATCTTAACCAAACGTCTCGCAACCGACTCGTCCGATGCATTTATCTGAGCTGCAATAGAACTGTAGAACGATGCCACCGAAAACGCCTGTTCAATCGTAGTATACGAATCATTAGAAACCCTATACGACTGA
>JBGUHW010000120.1:0-8074 GCA_045112395.1 Bacteroidales bacterium | reverse complement strand
AGTGACTCTGGAAATGCGTCCCTTGTGCGGATATTCCGTGCCGTTTTTCATAACGAAGCTAACATCCGGGAATTGCTTCAATGCTTCCTCTACATTGCCTTCGAAACCTTTTGCGTATGCAGCTTCGAGCTCCGATTCTGGCAAGGAGAACTGAGCATCCATCATGGAGTTGCCGCTGACAACAGTCAGAACCGTGCCAGGACCAACTTGGTTGCCTGCGATGACGTTGATTTCGCCGATTACGCCTGCCACTGGCGACTTGATGGTGCAGTAGCCAAGGTTCAACTCTGCGCGGCTCAACTGCGCACGAGCCTGACTTACGGCTGCCTGTGCCTGCTTGTAGTTATTCTCTGAATTTTCAAGCATGTAGCTGCTCACGATTTTCTTTTCGAACAGATTTTTGTTCGATTCGTATTCCAACTTTGCGCTACTTTCTCTTGCTTCTGCCGATTGCAGGTTTGCCAGTGCTGCTTCATATTCCAATTGTGCGTTGCGCTGGTCGATAACAAAAAGTTCTGTTCCCACACTTACCTGCTGACCTTCGCTTACAGATATTTTCATCAGCTGACCGCTCACTTGTGGTGATATGGTTACATCCGACTGTCCTTTCAATTTCGCACTGAATTTTACTGGGAGCGTAATGTCCTTTTTCTCAATGGTCATCGTCTCGAATGACGACGGCACTACCTTTGGCATGTCAACACTGCAAGAAATTACCATTAATGCAGCTCCAATAATGCAGGCCAAACTCTTTTGTGTTTTTCTTATCATACTGATAATCATAAGGTTAATTTAAATATTGATAATGTCTTTTGTTTTTAAAATAAAGCGCACAAAATTAGAAAAAAATTATATATGTCTATTTTTTTTTGTACCAAATTTAATAACACGCAAAACATTCCAAATTATAGGTAAAATATAGGGGCATAAAATCATCATAATATCAAACGATGATAGTCGGAATCTTAATATTTTTATGCGATTCCGACTACTATGAAATTATTTTGTCTTGGACAATTGAAACAAATTACTAAGTAAGTCGTTTATATTTAGTGTTTTATGCGTATTAATGCTGTAAAGTAAATTTTAAAACGATGATAGTCGGAATCTTAATATTTTTTCGCGATTCCGACTACTATCGTTTAGGCGAACAAATCATCGAGCACAACCTCCTGCTGCACATTCCCACTGTATGCATTGCGCTTCACTCCGAATGTGGTTATCATTGTCGGGACTAGAGCCTTGCGAGTTTTTACAACAGATTTGAATGCGGCAATCTTGTTGCGTAATTTGTGCGAATATTCCTTGTCGATAACGAACTCGCTGCTGTAAAATTTTGCCTCGCAAATATTAATTGCCTTGTCCCTGCGGTCGATGAGCAAGTCTATTTGTGCACCATCAATGCCTTCGTCGGCGATGTCGCGTTTTTCCGCAAACCAGCACGACTGTGTGGTTAATACAGCCCCAATGCCTAAAGCATTTTTCACCTGTTCTATGTGGTCCTTTATAAGTTGCTCGAAACCATAGCCAAGCCATGCATTCTTTTTTGGATTGTCGAGCAGGTGTGTCCAGAAATGCTCGTCCTGCCCATAATTGTCCCTTACGAACTTGAAATAGAACATTGTATAGAAGTCGGCAAGTTGATATGTCTGGCTTTTTGTCTTGTGCCCATAGTATTGGTACGACCTCACGAAGCCGCATTTTACAAGGTCTTTCAGTGCCTTTGATGTCATTCCGTTGTCGGGCAACTTTGTGATTGATATTATTTCTTCGCGCGTAAGTCCAATCATCTTTCCAGCCAAAGCCTCCACAATGCGCACATATATTTCCGATTCGGCAAAAAGTGTTTCGTACAGGTTGTCGAATTCATCCCAAAGTTTGCCGTTTGTACGGAAAAAGCAGTTGTCGACGTTGTCAGCCAATGTTCTGCCGGGTTCGAGTTGCTTCAGGTAATATGGGATTCCTCCCATCATCATATATATTTGGGCAATGTCGTAACGCTCGTACTCGATTCCTTTTTTCTTGAGATATTGTTCGGTTTCCGACAGCGTAAACTGGCGGATGAACATTTTTGACCCTGCGCGGTTGTATAGTCCGCCCTTGTGCTTGAACAGTTTGTTTATAATCCAGTTTGTTGCGCTGCCGCACACGACTAGCAGGAGGTCTTCGCGAGCACAGCCCCAGCTGTTCCAGAACCATTCGAATGCTTCTAGGAATTTGCTTCCCTTTGTGTCCATCCACGGAAGCTCATCAAAGAAAAGAACTTTTTTCCCCGGTTGCTTATTTTTCAATAGGTGCTCTTTCAGCCTTTCAAAGGCTTCCATCCAGCTTTTTGGCTGTGATATCTGTTCGTCGGCAAAATATTCCTTTAGCGCGAGTGTGAAATTCTCCAACTGTCGTGGAAGCTTGCTCTTGTAAAGTCCAGTAACCTTGAATGTGAATCCAGTTTCTGCAAACACTTGGTTTACAAGATATGTTTTGCCGACGCGTCTTCTACCATACACGACAACCATTTCCGACTCGTCGGAATTGTAAAGACGCATGAATTCCTTTTGCTCCTTTTTTCTTCCTATCAGCATAGCTACGACATTTATTTTTTACGGGACAAAGGTATTAAAATATTTCCGAACTCACAAACGATGATAGTCGGAATCTCAATATTTTTTCACGATTCCGACTACTATGAATGTGCTACGACCATACGAATTGGAATAAATAAATTTGTAAGTTGCTTATAATTATTATATTATAAATTTTTTGTAAAGTAAAATGTATTTTAAAACGATAATAGTCGGAATCGCGATATTTTTATGCGATTCCGACTACTATTAAATGATTTGAATTGTTGTATAGGATTATAGTTCTTTCAATATGTTTAGAAAATCGGTCTTATTATATGCATTCTCACACTTCGTTTTGTCGAAGACCATAAAATAGCGGAACTTATCATTTCCAGCTTTGTTTTCCCAACACTTGCCGAGTTCTATTTTTTTACGGCTGTCGCTATTGTCACGGTCATCACCTTTGGTTTCAAGCAATATTGTTTTTCTGCTTTGGGTATAAATAATGAAATCGGGATAATGATTTATGAATCCGTTGATACAAAATCCGTTACCTCTTTCTGGATTACGATGCCAGAAAACAACATTATCAAGGTTGGCTACCGCGGAAATAACTTCGTATTCAAAATTATTTATGTCGCCAAATTCTTCGGTATAAAGTCCTTTTGAAAGACCGATTGCTGTTTTGTCGGGGAAAATTCTGTCTGGAAATTTGTAGTTGGCTTCGCATTTTATCTGACCTTTATCCAGCAGCATTTTAAAGTTTTTCTGCTGATATTCGGCTGTGAGAGAATCAATTTTGCGCTTAAATGCTTGCTCGGTGCGAAAATCATTGTTAAACAAATCAACAAGGTCCTCGTCGTTTAGATTTTTTAGTACATCGGCAATATAATTGCTAATGTGCGGTTCGTGTACTTCATCAAACTTCAATCTTTTTGCAATCTTATCCTTTAGTTGCGTGCGTTTGCTTTCAATACCATATCCGACAAAAAGTTCGCGTATAACATGCAGTTGGCTTTTCTTTATGATGTATTGCTTGGGGACATATTCGTCTTCGCTGCGTTTTTCCAAGTCAATTCTTACAGCCTCGTCAATAGTTCGGGTAAAGTCAATGTTTTTGTCGGCTTTCTCCAACTCAAAACCTTCTGTCAAAATCTTTTTTGTAAGTTTTATCGTTCCGTTTTCGTTAAATACGCTAACATTTACCTTCTTTACGAATATTGGCAGTTGCATTTGCCCTGCAATTTCCTTGTAATCTTCTTTTATTGTATAATTCTTCATTTTACCTGCTATTTCTGACGGTATGCCAGTATCTTCGGTTTCTTTGTTGTCATTTTCATATTCTTCATTTGCTTCATGTGCCTTGGTTAATATATCATTGGTGGAAGATTGTGGTTCCTCGTCAGAATTGTCATTGTCGCTTGTTCTTGCATCGGCTTTTTCTTGCTCTGTTTTCAATTTTTCTTTCAGTTCCTCCGTGTCGAAATCATTGTCACCGGAATTTTCTTCTTTTGTATTATCGTTGGTATTTGTTTGATTGTCATCGTCAGAAGTTCCAAACAAACCAGTCGTTGGCAATGTCTGCGGAGGTGTATTTTCTTCTTCTGCATTATCGCTGGTATCCGTTTGATTGTCATCGTCTGAAGTTCCAAACAAACCAGTCGTCGGCAATGTCTGCGGAGGTGTAAATTCCTTTTCTTCCTGAATAATGCGTGTATCTTTTGACGAAAAACCTGCATTGTTTAGCCCCTTGATAACCGACTCTACTGTTTCGCGGAAATTATTGGAAGATGTAAACACATACGAATAATTTAGGAACTCGTCAGCATGTTTGGTAGTGTGGGGCAATCGCAGAACGCGACCAACAATCTGCTCGACATCGATGCGTGAAGTTTTGTTGGCAAGCGATGCCAGAATGTATGCAAACGGGCAGTCCCAGCCTTCTTTTAGTGCATTTACCGTGATGATAAAACGGACTTCACATTCTTCGCTCATAAGGTCGATGCCTTTCAGTTCATCCTTTTCTGCAGTTTTTATTTTTATCCAGTTCTCGTTAATTCCTGCAGCCACAAGTTTTTCCCTAACTTTTTCAAAAGTTTCGTTGTCCTTGTCGCTTTTGGGCTGCGCCTGAACCAGAACAATCGGCCTAATATAGTGACCGCCATTCTTCCGTATAGCTTCTGCGCGTTTTTCGAGATTGCTGCGAAGCGTGATTGCATCGTAAAGCACATCGGTTGTTGTGTCGCGATTGTACAGAATTACGGGCAATTTGACCATATTGGCATCCTTCAGTTTCTTTGCATCCACGAAACTGATTATGTTACTTTTCTGCCTTGGTGTTGCAGTAAGGTCTAGAATAAACGCTGGATTTATCTGTTCGAAAAGTTCTATACGCAGTTTCGCCTCAAAGTTGTGGCTCTCATCAATTATAACAACTGGATTTAGGTGCGCAATGGCCTGAATTAGCGAAGTTTCGTCGGCACCGTCAATCATATTGCTGTTGCCAAATGCTGTTGCGTATGCGGAAAGCGACGAATTTTCGCGAAAAACACGCCTTCCGTCCTTGTTGTTGGCAGCAAACGACTGCACACTGAGTACAAAAATAGTAAGTTGCTCTGCAATCTGCCCCGGTTGTATGCCTGTTCCCGACAAGGCTGCTTCCTTATCGACAACTACTACGCGGTTGTTGAAATGGCTGTTGATTCTCTGGCGATACGGATGCGATGGGTCGCTCAAATTCTTGTAAGTCTGCTTTAGAATCGAATCGCTTGGAACAAACCATGCAACAACCTTAGGTCTTTCGGCGGGCAGATGGTCGAAAATAACCTTGAGCGAATTGGCTGCAATAAATGTCTTGCCACCTGCCGTAGGCACCTTGAACATCACTCGCGGTACACCTTTTATTGTATTGTCGTAACTATGGATAAATTGGTTCGTTTCTATGTTGCTGATATCTACACCTTTTTTCAACCAAAAGTTTCTGTATGCCTTTCGCAGGTCATTGTCCTTTGCCAGTTGTTCCATGTAGTCGGCAAGGTCGTTGAGCGTATCTTGCTGGTATTTTTTCAGTTCCATTGTGCCTAAATTTAAAATCTTCTAATATCTCGCGGTATTTTCTTGAAAATGACATTGTTTGCCGACAACCATTCAGTGTCGATAACGCATTGGTCGGCATAGATGACGTATGTTTCGGCCTTGTCGCCGACAATATTGAGCGAGTCGTGACTGAGCGTTGTTATTTCATCGGGATTGTAGTAGAAATAATACGCCGTACCGTTGTTGTTTCCTAGGAAATATTTGTGTGTTGTGTCATTTGTAGCGGCGCAATGCGTTGCGTCGCTATCAGCGTATGGTTTGCGTGTTTCCGAATACCAGATGTATTCGCGAAGTTTTTCGGTGCCGATGTTTTCGTTTAGGTAGCCATCTGCATTGAAGACTGGCTCTCCCAATTCGTAGAACGAGAACGAACCGTCAGTGCCTTCCACCGCGTTTTTGCCTTCACCGTAGCCATTTATCACCCTGCGCACCCTCTCGGCAGTAATGTTTTCGGCATAGTCTTCCATTTCTACAAGTATGAATTTGCGGTTGCCACCATCCTGTTTGTTGAGATTCAAAACTGCATGGGCGGTTGTGCCAGAACCTGCAAAAGAATCAAGAATGATGCTGTCATTATTAGAGTACAATTCTAAACAACGTTGAATCAAAGGAACTGATTTTGGATAATCAAAGACTGCTTTTCCGTCAAATATTTCTTTAAGTTTTTTCGTCGCATCCTGGGAATGCCCAACATCAGTATATTTCCATATTGTCATTGGCGTTAGTCCTTGTTTGACTTCTGACAAAAACTTTTTGACAGCAGGAACACTATTGCCATCGCTCCCAAACCATATCCTATTTTCTAAAACCATTTCTTCGAATCGTTCTTTCGTATATACCCAACATCTACCGCGAGATGGTAAAACTATTCTTCCTGATGGTAATTCTATTTCATAAACTTTTTCTTGAACAACCGGTCCAACAGAACAGTCAGCTGCTTTCCATACTCCTCGTGGATCATTATCGGGATTTGCATATCGTTCATTTGCTTCGGATGTTCTTGGTAATCCATTACAGATAAGATTTTCTATGTTTTTTGCATAACATATAATATAATCATGACTTTCAGAAAAGTGTTTCTTCAAATTCACTGGAGAATATGCCCTTTCCCAAATTACTTGTGCCACAAAATTTCCTGCACCAAAAATCTCATCGCAAATCAATTTCAGATTTGCCTGCTCGTTGTCGTCTATGCTAATAAAGATTGCGCCATCGTCGCTCAGAAGTTTTTGCAACAACTTCAGGCGCGGATACATCATGCAGAGCCATTTGTCGTGGCGGGTTAGGTCTTCGGCTTCTTTGCCGACAACTTGTCCCAGCCATTTGCGTATTTTTGGCGAGTTTACATTGTCGTTGTAAACCCAGTTTTCGTTTCCAGTGTTGTAAGGTGGATCTATGTAGATGCACTTTATACGGCCTTCGTATTCCGGCAGCAATGCCTTCAGGGCTTCAAGGTTGTCGCCGTGGATTATCTTGTTGTCGCTGGTATCGTTGCCAAAGGTGTATTTCTTGTCGAGTGTGCGGAACGGCACATCGTTGTGGTGGTTTATCACCGCTTCTTTTCCTATCCAGTTTAGTGTGGGCATTTTCCTTTCGTATTTTTAGTCGCTTTTGCCCTCACCTCGCATAAGCACAAAAGAAAAAAGGCGGAACCGTTCGTTTTTGTTGCTTACTAGCTTGTCGCGGTACCCCTACCTTTGTGTCTAATAAGCACGAATAGTTCACGCCATAGCGTAAACTTTCGCAACCTATTCCGACACATTGTTTACTTTGGGGTGTTTCGACAAGCGGAATAAGAGCGTAAAGCTCAGAATGTTAATATTTTAAGTTGTCTAAATCATTTGTTTTTTAGTTCGTTGTTTTGTTTTCTGTTAATACCATATTCTATTTTACATCGCCAAAATTAGAAAAAATATTTCAATGCGATGATTTTATTGTTCTATTTTCGGCAATATGGCAGCGAAATATGGGTGTAATGAAATGTTGTCTGGGTTTGTCAGTAGCATTGTTGTCTGGATTTGCAACCTTTAGCTCGTTGCTATAAGGCAACAATCCAGACTATACGAATATAAGGATTTTAAATCCGCATTACAAATGCTGATATTCAGACGTTTCGGATTGCAAATCCGAAACAACATCTAAACAACATCTAAAACATCGCTGCAATATTGCGGATTGAGTTAAGTTTGCTGATAAAAGTCTTGTTGTTCTTTACGGTTATCATATCGTAACGGGTCTGCATCGACAGCAAAGGCTCGGCATCCACACCAATGGCGGCACCTATCAGCAATGCCATTTCTGTATTCAACGGGCGTTTGCCGTTAAGCACCTCGTTGAGTTGCGTATATGACACTCCAATCTGCATCGCCAACGCACGCTGCGAAATTCCCCTGTATTCTATCTCGTCCTTTATCACC
>JBGUHW010000119.1:0-4161 GCA_045112395.1 Bacteroidales bacterium | reverse complement strand
CGTCAGTATCTCAAACATTTCGTCCATTGTGCCGAAAGCACCGGGCATTATGGCGAACGAGTCGGCGTGTTCGCGCAGGTAGGACTTGCGTTCCTTCATGTCTTCGGTCACGACAAGTTCCTGCATGTCGTCGGACACAATTCCCTCGCGGTGAAGCTTTTCGGGCACTACGCCGATTATTTTCGCGCCGCCTTGCCTGTATGCTCCGCGCATCATCGCTCCCATAAGACCGATGATTCCGCCGCCGTGGTATATGGTGAAATTGTTTTCCGCCAGTATCTTACCGAATTTTTCTGCGAAGTCGTAATATCCTTTCTGCAAGTCTTCGCTCGAACTGCAGAATACGCATACCGAATTTGTCATTTCTGAAATTTTTGACAAATATAATAATAGAAGACGAGTTGCGGAAATTTTGACAGAAAAAATTCATTTCTCCTAAAAAGTCGTTTGAAAAAGTGCGTGTTTTGCTTAAAAAGTCGTTTGAAAAAGTGCGAAAAATCAATGTAATAATTTGTATATTAGTTGTTTGAAGATTTGAGGTGTTTTTGTGGTAAAAATCAATGGCGATTGCGAGCTATGTTCGCCTTTTTTTCGTGCTTGTACTCGTAATCTTATTCACATTTGAAAATAGAATATGGTTAATATCTTGTTGCGATATTTCTGCGACAAGATTTTCGTGCTTTTTACATTTGCAAACTGTATAGAGAAATTGAGATTGAAATGGGTGAAGATTTGCAAATTGCTTGTAATCAAGAATATTATATAGCCAAAATTTATGGCTGTAACGACTTCCGTAAGAAGATTGAAAGCTTTGGCATGGAGGTAGGAAAGAAGATTGTCGCAGTGAAGTCTGCTGCTGATGGTCGGCTAACTTTTTCTGTCGAAGGATGCAAGCGAAACTGTACTTTCCCAAAATCATATCTCTCTAATCTGTCGTTAGTTTCGGCTTCCGACCCGCAATGCCAGGATTTTATAATCAACGAACTGAATACTGTGAATGTTTCCTTGTTCCAGACTAAGGAATCGTTTGCCACAGGATTGTTTGGTGGAGAGGCTAATGCCAAGTTTGAGAACTATGACATTAACGTAACTTATTTGCCTCAAGTCGATTACATCTTTGGAGATGATTATGCCAACAAGCGTTTCCGTAATCTGGTGCTTGCTGAAAAGACCGATGTCTTTGTTGCGGTTGTCGATTTTCATAAGTTGGAAACGGAGTTGGTGCCTGTTGTCCAGCTTATGGACTTGGGCGTGAAGATTGTGCTTGTCATAAGAGGCTACTGCGAAGAAAATGAAGATGGTCTGCATATCGACTTGAATAAGATGTCGAAGTATATGGGCATTTCAATTGCTCTGTACAACGAGGCTGATGAGACTGGCGAAAGTCGTGAAAATGTGATGCGCATGATTTTGTCGGCATACGCCGGTGACAATCCCGATATGCGCTATGTCCATGTGAATTATGGTCGTCAGGTGGAAAGACATATCCGCATGATACAGAGGGAACTGGAAGGCAAGAAAGGTTATGATTTCAATGCATCATCGCGGTATATGGCAATAAGTCTGCTTGAAGAGGACAGGATAGTGCATAGTTTCAACACGCCGTGCCATTCGTGCAATACCGTAAAGTGCTTTGTAAAAAGACATTCTGCTGTGCTGGGCAAGCAGTTCAACAATCATGTGTATTATGTTCTGAAGCAGGCTCGCCGTTCTTATATAGATGGTTTGATGTCGAAGGTTACTGGTGTGCGCAAGTCGCAGTGGGATTCCGAGAAAGCCGATTCGATACTTCTGCACAAGACATGGGGATTCCCGTTGTTCCTGCTTATTATGGCTGCAATTTTCTGTGCGACATTCGAACTTGGACGCTTCCCTATGGAGTGGATTTCCAACGGAATAGCATCATTGTCGGAGTCGTTGCGCATGTCGATGAATGGGGCATTCGGCAGTTTTGTTGCTGATGGGCTTGTAGTAGGTGTCGGTGCTGTGCTTGCATTGCTGCCTAACATTTTGATTTTCTATCTGTTAATTGGTATTCTGGAGAATTCGGGCTATATGTCGCGTGCATCATATTGCGTGGATGCTTTTATGCGTAAACTTGGACTGCAGGGCAAGTCGCTGGTTCCTATGGTTCTGGGATTTGGTTGCTCGATTCCTGCCATAATGAGCGCAAGGCACATCGAAAGCAAGAAAGACAGGATTCTGGCTACACTTGCCATACCGTTTTTGCCATGTGCTGCGCGTGTGCCGGTCTGCTTGCTCTTGGTGTCGGCATTCTTCCCGAAATTCCCTGCTTTGATAATGTTCATTGTATATCTGGTGGGAATGTTGCTCGCAATAGCATTTGCAAAAATCTACAGCAAGACTTTGTTGAAAAACAATGAGTATCCGTATGTTATTGAACTGGCATCATACAAGAAGCCAACGCTGTTTATTTCATTAAGTTACATGTGGAATCGCACTTGGGAATATGTGAAGCGCATTTCTGGAATTGTCGTGCTTGGCGCTATTGTTGTGTGGGCTTTGTTGTATTTCCCGCAGAATGTTGAAAATAGGGAAGATGCGTCTGTTGCAGAATCCCAGATAGAATCATCTGCATTGGCAAAGGTTGGCAATTTTATAGAGCCAGTTTTCCGTCCGCTAGGCTTCGACTGGAAGATGTCGGTTAATGCAATCTCAGGATTTGCAGGCAAGGAGTTGACAATCAGTACAATGTCGATGCTGAATAGGACAGGAGAGGTGTCTGCTGATGCAGATGATGGCAACGCAAAAGGAGCCGTTGCTGCATTGGCGTTCATATTTTTCATGCTGATATGTTTCCCGTGTATGGGAGCCACATCGGCAATACGTAAGGTATCGGGATTTAAGTGGGCAGCCTTGTCGGCTGGCGTGTCGTTGGTGCTTGCGTGGATTGTGGCATTTGGAGTTTATCAGATAGGGACGCTAATATAAGATTTAGCATATTGCAATAAAAAAAAGGAAGGTCGAACCTTCCTTTTTTTTGTTATTGTCGCCGTTGTTCTGTTTTTAGAACTTCGGCTTTATCGAATAGTTCTTACTCAACCAGAGCATCTGTTCTGCAAAGTTGTCGGGGTAGGAGATTTCAATGTCCTTTAAGTTGCCCTTTTCATCGAATACCTGCGTAAGTTTCGGATTAACAAAGCCTCCGTAGGGCGCAAGATTCAATGCACGGTAGCGTTCAAGCACTTCCTTGTGCAGTTCGGGGTCAACCTTTACGGCATATTTCTCTACCATTGCTGCACCTGCTGCATAGTCGCCTTCCGACTTTATGCGCTGAATTTCGGCAAGCAATGTTCCGAAGAGTTCACGCAGTTTTACATAGTCGTTTACCTTTACATATGTCTTGCCGTCCTTCTTGAACATTTCAATTACATTGTCATCCTTGCCGTTTTCGTAGCACCAGCGCGAAATGAGCGCACGGTTGCGCATGTGGGCTTCCTCGATGTTCTTGCCTTCGAGTATGCGGGTCAACTGAGTAATAAGTCCGTTGCGGATATAACCGTCATATTCAGCCTTGTAGGCTTCTTTGTCGGGGAGAAGTCCGAGTTCAACCATCTTGTCATCGGCAAGGTAGTAAAGCCCAAAGAGGTCGGCGCGTGCTTCTTCCAATGTCGATGAATGTTCCTTTAGTGCATTGGGGTCGGTGTCGGGCAAAAGCTGACCGCTGCCGTGACCAAGGCATTCGTGAAGGTCGGTGTGAAGGTTGTCGGTTATAGAACTGTATTTCTTGGTTCTTGCGATTTCTTCTTCGCTGGCTGCAAATTCCTCGAGACTTCCGCCACGCTGCAGAGCTGCTTGGTCGTATGCGTAGGTGAGGTTGGTAATTGTAACCGACTTCGAGCCGTGGTCCTTGCGAATCCAGTCGGCGTTAGGCAGGTTGATTCCGATTGGCGGTGCAGGGAAGCAGTCGCCACCGAGGGCAACAACATTGATGGCCTTTGCCGAAACGCCCTTTACCTTTTCCTTCTTGAAACGCTTGTCAACAGGGCTGTTATCCTCGAACCACTGTGCGTTTTCGCTGATGAGCTTGGTCATCTTGGTTGCTTCTATGTCCTTGAAGTCAACAATTGCTTCCCAGGTAGCCTTAAGTCCCAGAGGGTCGCCGTAGTTCTCGATGAAGCCGTTTACATAATCAACGCG
>JBGUHW010000118.1:0-6071 GCA_045112395.1 Bacteroidales bacterium | reverse complement strand
ACCTCCGTCCCTCATCGTTTGGGATTGCAAAAGTAGTGCATTTTTAATTACCACCAAAACTTTTTTCACTTTTTTTTCAAAAAAGTTATGTTTATTTTATAATTTGCTGATTATCAATAGTTTATAAGACATATTTTTGCTACTCAAAACCCTTTTTCAACACAAAAACGCACCGAAAAAACATTTTTGAAGTCCTCTAGGACGTCAAATATTCTTTTCAATCTTCGCAAAAATCGCAGAAAATGCCATTGGCCCATTTTTTCGTTTTATTCAAACCATCTTCAAGGCATCAACAAAAATCTATTCTGAAAGAAAAAATAATGCCTATACCTATTTATATATAAGGGATGAAAAGTCGCGCATGCTACATTCGAACGTCACCATAATAAGTACGCGCACAACAGAACTAACTTTGAAAAAAAATAAGGCACCAAATCCGATGCCTTATTTATCTTTCAAATTATAGCCTATGCTAAATGTTCTCAAGTATTGTAATCCATCCGAACGGATCAGGAATATCACCGTACTGGATACCAACAAGTGTTTCGTACATCTTAGTCGACCACTTGCCAGGCTTTCCATCAGGGCAATATACATAGTGCTTGTTTTCATCAATATCAACAATCTCACCGATTGGAGAAATAACAGCAGCCGTTCCGCAAGCGCCAGCTTCCTCGAAAGTTGGGAGCTCGGCAACATCAACAGGACGTCTTTCCACTTTCAAACCTATGTATTTTGCAACTTCCTCAAGGCTCTTATTTGTTATTGACGGAAGGATTGATGTTGATTTCGGTGTGATGTAGGTGTTGTCCTTTATTGCAAAGAAGTTAGCAGCACCAATTTCATCTATATACTTCTTTTCACGGCAATCCAAATACATCGGAGAACCATAACCTGCTTCGTGAGCCTTTTCGAGACCACGGAAGCTTGCAGCGTAGTTTCCGCCGACCTTCATTGTACCGGTTCCGAGTGGAGCTGCACGGTCAGAATCCCTGATGATAGCAATCTTAACAGGGTTGAAACCTTCCTTGAAGTAAGGACCAACTGGTGTTACAAAGATGAGGAATGTGTATTCGTCGGCAGGATGTACACCAACCTTTGCACCCGAACCGTAGAGCAACGGACGGATATACAACGATGCACCTGTTCCGTATGGTGGTATGAAGTCGGCATTGAGTTCTACGACCTTCTTTACCATGTCGAAGAACAACTTGTCGTCAACCTGAGCCATATAGATGCCAGCAGCCGAGTCCTTCAGTCGCTTGCAGTTTTCTTCCCAGCGGAACAACCTCACCTTGCCGTCCTTGCCACGGTAAGCCTTCATGCCTTCGAAAGCTTCCTGACCGTAGTGCAATGCGGTAGATGCAATGTGAATGTTAATGTATTCCGAATCACTGACCTCGATTTCTCCCCACTTGCCGTTTTTCCAAACGCAACGCACATTGTAGTTCGTCTTTACATATCCGAACGGGAGCTTTGACCATTCTAAATTCTGCATATCTAAAATATTTATTTGTTGTTACATTATTATTTTTCAATGAATGACTTTATCACACCGAAAATCTCCGTATTGTCGAGAATTGGCGTAGTTGTTCCAACTGCATATACAGGCACCTTCGCGCAGGTGTGAGCATTTGTTGAAAATCCGACAGAAGCCTTCCTGTTCATTATCTGGCAGTAGGCATACGCCATTGGATTAATGCCATTGTATTTTGATTTTATCTCACTCTTTGCCCTATTATTCTTGACATTAATATCTGCAAATGCTTCATTTAATATTGACATCTCGTCGGAAGAGAAGTCCATATCAACTCCCATGAAATATTTCGAAGCCATATCAGAGTAATCCTTCAACGAAACATTTTCCTCGTTCTTTGTCTGTTTCTTGATTATCGATGCAAACTTAGTCATCGACATTTTCTGCTTAGCCAAAATACCGAAATCAGATTCATAACCATTATCGGCAATTCCGAGCGACACACCGCCAGTTTCATGGTCGGCAGTGATAATTATCAAAGTCTCGTCCCTGTGCTGAAGATAAAATTTATATGCTTCGGCCACAGCTTCATCAAAGTCCTCCATCTCACCGAGCATAGTTGCGGCATCGTTGTCGTGGGCTGCATAGTCGATTTTTCCGCCTTCCACCATCATAAAGAAGCCCTTTGGATTGTCAAGATGCGCAATCGCCGTCGCAACGATTTCAGCCAACGAACTATTAGGAGAATCCTCCCTGTCAATCTTATATGGCATGCTAGCATCGCGTTCGATGGTTTCGTTTGTGAAAATGACCTTTGTATTATGGCTCTTCAGCGAAGATATTGCCTTTGTAGAAGTGAATGTCAGATATCCAGCCTCCTGATATATCGTCATGAGGTCCTTTTCTTCCTTTTTGTTACCGGTCTGCTTCAATAGACCACCACCGCCGAAGAAATCGAAGTTGCTTTCTGGAAGTTGAAGTCCAATCTGGTAGTAGTTCTTGCGTGTGGGCTGATTTGCATAGAATGCGGCAGGAGTAGCATGATTCATTGGTGCCGTACTGATGATTCCGACCTTCATTCCTTTCTCCTTTGCGAACTTTGCTATTGACTTGGGTTGACTTCCCTCTTCGGAATATGAAATTTCACCAACATTAAACTTCTGTCCGCAAGCGATGGCGGAACCTGCTGCGCCAGAATCGGTGATACGGCGATTCTTGCACACCGTGCTACACATCGACAACAATGGAATTTTACTTATGTTTGACTGCACGAATCCATCCTTGCCATCTTTTTCGGCAAGAAAAGCTTCGTAAAGGTCAATGTCGGCCTGGCCCATTCCATCGCCGATGAACAGAAAGACATATTTCTGCGCACCAGCAAATGTTATAGCTGCCAACAATATGATGACTACAATAAAAATCTTTTTCATCGCATTTTCAATTAGCGTTGCAAATATGGTCAAAATAATCGGAACTCGTGACTTTTTTTATCAATAGATACTAACAAGGGCTTCGCCCATTTCATGGTTTCACGTTTCTGGGTTTCTATGCCTGCGGCGTTTCAAGGGCTAAAGCCCGTTTCTGTAGAGACGCGCCATGGCACGTCTCTACAGAGGTTGATGCCCGTTTTAGGTTTCTGGATTTGATTATTTGTAGCGGCGCAATGATTTGCGCTGTTCGCAATGATTTGCGACGATTGAGACGCAAAATTTTGCGTCTGTACAAGGAAGCGAAAGGGATAAGAGTCGCTACGCGATAAGGAAAGGAGTCGCTGCGCGAGAAATTTTACAAATTGACACAAATCTTTCAAATCTTTTTTTGTTTAATTTGGAATAGATTTGTTATATTTCTGCCCGTCAGGGCACTGAATAGACAAAAAAATAGCGGCGCATCATGCACCGCTATCAATTTCATTCTTTTTGTGGTTGTTGTAGGGTGTGGTTTCAAACCGAACCCTACAATACACCACAAACATTATTGTTTTACAACATTCTTATTTATCACAAAATCCGCTGTGCTAACCCTTACCGTGTAGGCTGCCGGAGGCAGATTGCTGAGATTCAAGATGGTCTCGTAGCTGTTCTGCGGTGCGACAATCTTCTCGGTGTAGATGAGCTTGCCAAGCATGTCGTAAACCTCGATGGTTGCTGCACGGTTGTCGAAGTTGTCGAGAACCAAGGTAAGCTCGCCACTGAACGGGTTCGGGTATGCCTGTACATCCGGCTCGCCGACTTCGGGTTCGATGCAGTTTGCAACCACAATTTCCGAAACCGTGCGTGTGCCGTCGTAGTCAACATGAACAAGGCGGTAGTAGTTGTCGCCACCATGGATGCCATAGTCGGTGTAAGAGTAGTCGAGCGGTTCAATGCTGTTTCCAGCACCTGCTACTCGTGCAATCTCGGTGAAGTTAATTGCATCATCTGAACGCTCAAGCGAGAAGTAATCGTTGTTCTTCTCGGTGGCGGTTTTCCACTCAACGAGAGCCGAACGACCATCGCACTGGGCTGTGAACGATACAAGTTCAATTGGCAACAGGGTTTCATGCGTCTTGGAACCAAGAGTAAAGTAAGGTGTACCAGCACGGGTTACTGCCGGAATGTCAACGCCTTCAATCATAATGGTCTTGTTGCCATCCGAAATCTCCTGATTGCTTCCACCGAGGTTCGACCAGCAGCTTCCAGTCCAGATTGCACCGAAAACATCTGATGCGGTAGGTGCAGGATCTGTTGAACCGAAGTGCTTGTTTGCGTTATCTGCTGATGCGACAATCGTAGCACCGCTAAGACCTGCCGGACTATTAATATCCCAGTACTCGAAGTTGCTAACGTGATCGAAACGTATTTCGTTGTCTGCGCAGTTGTTGTTAGGATTCCAGAAGCGCGGATAGTCGGCAGGAAGGTCATCGCCTGATGCAACTAGGTTATGGAAGCGAACCCAAGTATCGGATGTTACCGTTGCGGTTACCGAACCAAGTACGCCTGCATTACCAATCGGGAAGGTGAATTCAGAAGAACCAGCCTCCTTCGTAACCTTACCGTCAACGTGGCTTGTGTGACTTGCCGTACCTGCGGTTGCACTTGTACCGAAAGTTACATCACCTGTTACAACACCTCTAGAGAATGTTGCAGTGCCGTCTATTGTTGGCTCTGTGCTTATGCTTATACCGTTTGCATTGCTGAACTCAATATTATTGAAATTGGTTGCATTTGAACCTCCAATCGTTTGAGCGCCTTCAGTTCCCATAAACACAACCTTTCCAGTAGCCGTATATGAGCCATTGTTAGTCCAATCGCCATAGACGTTAAGTGTCTTGCTGTTGTCATTCAGTTTGGCATTGGCACAAATAGTAAGGTTATTCACGTTTGCTGTAGTTTCGTTCAGCTTAGGCATCTTGCTGTCTGAATCCAAGCATGCATACTTCGTGATAAACACGTTTGAACCCATTTGCGGAGCTTCTCCTGCAAGCGAATAGGTACCACCACTGTAAACGAACCAGTTGGTCGATGTACTCCAGTCCTGCGTACCACCAGCCCACACATAGTTGCCAGATTGAATTCCATCGGGTGAAACTGGCGTAGTGTATGATACATTGCCATTTGCAACCGTTGCTGGAGAAGAAGTACAGGTTATGCCATTAAGTACATTTGTAGCCGTAACACTTACACGATACGAACCTGCAGCTGTCATGGTATTAGAATTTTCTGTAGTACTGCCATCTTCCCATGCATAGGTATATCCCGCAGATGCTGTTCCTGTAGGAGAAACTGTTAACTGTGTGCTTGAACCGTGGCATATTGACAAATCTCCTATTATTTCAAGATTATCAACGCTTGGCTTGTTAACATATACTGTTACATCGGTTGCAGCCGAAGTGCAAGTAGGTGTATTGCGTATATTGAATGTAATTTTAGCATAACCATCACCAATATTACCTATCATTGTAGAAGTACCATCGTGAGTTGGCATTTGAGAATCGCCAGCAATGAGGTCGGTTGATGATAAGCCTAACTTTACATAGCCAGACCCACCGCCACCAGGATAGCCATTACCACCGCCGCCGCCGCCATACCAGCCACCGCCGCCACCGCCAGAACCCCAGTTAGCAGATACAGGATTACCGTCTCCTCCCTGTCCAAAGGCTCCCGCAGTACCAGTTCCACTGTTGCTAGTTCCACCAGCGCCACCACTTACGTCTGTGCCTCCCTTGCCAAAGCCATCGGCAGAACCTCCCATAGTACCAGAAGCACCTCCTCCGTGACCAGCAAGATTTTCAGTTTCACCTCCTCCTGCTCCACCACCTGCAACAACAAGTACGGCTGATTTGTTGGACTCAAATGAACTTAACAAGCCTGATGCAGTTGCTATATGTGTTGCTCCTCCTCCAGTTCCGCCTCTGTAACTCATGTTGTTTGTATTACCGGAAGAACCGCCACCATTATAACCACCAACACTTATTCCCGTTGATCCTGGCAACTCACCTTTGCCTCCTACACAAATATACAAAGTTCCACTTGGAGAAGCGAGCACACCTGACGTATATCCTCCATTTCCTTGATTATACCTATGACCACCTGATGAATGGTATCCTTCACCT
>JBGUHW010000117.1:0-12861 GCA_045112395.1 Bacteroidales bacterium | reverse complement strand
CCCTGCAATTCAACGTTAAGAAGCATTTCCTTCTTTATTTCTTCCATGATTTTTTCCTGGCTTGCACCTTCACCTGCCTGTTGCTTAGCGTAGTTGTGGATGTCGGTGAACGAAGCTGAGTCGATATTCAAAGTCTGTACGTCAATAAGGATTTCGTTGTCATAAATTTCGTCCATATTGTTGTCAAGCTTGTTAGCTGGCTGTGGCAATACGCCCTTTGGCTCTAATACGCGGTGTACACCGTATTTGTTACCTTTCTTCTGCATTGTGTTTTAGTTTTAAAGTTTTTATTTAAATTTATAATTCTCTTCAATTTGTCAAGCGAGCGCAAAGGTAGTAATTTTTTTGGAAAAATAATATAGTGTAGAAAATATTTTTTTGCTGATTTTGCGAATTGTGTATTTGTGTGGCATAAATGCTTTTTTGTTAGGTATTTTTAGAAAAATACTTTATTTTTGTTCTTTCCTTTTTGTTTAAGACAAATTTGCGACAATGAAAGAAAATAGAGGCAATTTCTCAGGTAAATTAGGCGTCATTGCAGTGGCTGCTGGTTCGGCAGTCGGACTTGGTAACATCTGGCGTTTTCCTTATATAGCAGGTGAAAACGGTGGTGGAGCATTCCTTATTGTGTATCTGATATTCGTATTTTTAATTGGAGTTCCCGTAATGCTGTCGGAATTTGCAATAGGTCGCAGGGCTGGTTGCAATGCATACGGAACTTTCAAGAAACTGTCGCCCAAAGGTGCATGGTGGCTTGTCGGTTTGATGGGAATTTTGGCTGCCATAATGATATTTTCTTTCTATGGCACAGTCGCAGGCTGGACGTTGGAATATGTAAAGAAAGCTATTTGCGATGAGTTTGCTGGACAAGACCTTGGTGCTTTGTCGCAATCGTTCAGTGATTTCACAACAAGTCCGACTATGCCCTTAGTATGGATGGTTGTGTTTGTGGCATTGACGGCACTTATAATTCTCGGCGGTGTGGAAAAAGGAATCGAAAAGGTCAGCAAGTTCCTTATGCCCTTGCTGTTTGTGTTGATAATCGCAGTTTGCATCCGTGCCGTAACTCTGCCAAATGCCAGCAAGGGACTGGAGTTTCTGTTCAAACCCGACTGGAGCAGTCTTACATTCAAAGGTGTGCTTATGGCTCTCGGTCAGGCGGCTTTCTCGCTTAGCATTGGCATGGGCACTATGATTACATACGGTTCGTACATTAAGAAAGATACTCCGCTGACTGCCACAGCGATAGAAATCGCTTCCTGCGATACTATTGTGGCTTTGCTCGGTGCGATAATGGTTTTCCCGACACTTGCTTTCCTCGGTGCTGAATCTACTGGTGGTCCGGGACTTGTGTTCATAACTTTGCCTGCAATATTCCAGGCTATGCCGGGCGGATACATCTTTGCAATATTGTTCTTCCTTTTGCTTTCGGTTGCGGCATTGACAAGTACAATTTCATTGCTCGAGGTGCCAGTGTCTTTCCTTGTTGATGAGTTCAATATGAGCCGTAGAAAGGCAACTTTGATTTCGTCATCGGTGATTGTGTTTTTAGGTGTTTTCTGCACATTGTCGTTTGGTTTGCTCAGCGATTTTACAATCTTTGGCAAGACCGTTTTCGATTTGTTCGATTACACAACTGCAAACATAATGCTTACATTCGGTGCATTGCTGATTGTGATATATGTAGGTTGGTTCTTCGGTCGCAAAAATTTTGTTGACGAACTTACCGCAGGAGGTAGGGGAAATGTAGTCCTTGCCAAGATAATCTCCATAATTGTCAAATTTATAGCTCCGATTGGCATTGGTTTGGTGGCTATCGGCACATTTGTGATTGGCGGGATTGTGTAGAATAGATTATGCCTGACGGAAATTTAGGAACCAAATATCGTCGTAAAAATAGGCATCGTGTTGTATGGCACGCATACGATGGTGGAATGTATTATGTGACCATCTGTACCAAGGACAAGGAACATTATTTTGGAAAAATTGTTGATGGTGAGATGAATTTGTCTGAAATTGGCAAATGTTTGCAAGAACAAATTCAAAAAACACCTGAAATTCGTAAGGATATGAATCTGGAAATACCATTGTTTGTAATAATGCCAAATCATGTTCATTTGATTGTTATAATTGGTGAAAATCAATATAATTCGGATGATAAATCCCCAATGCATTGTAGGCTCGCAATGCATTGCGAGCCTACAGAAATGTCCTGTGACAATGTTCAACCACAATCATTAAACAAATTTGCCCCTCAATCTAAAAATTTGGCATCCGTAATTCGAGGAATAAAAATTTCAACGACAACATTTGCTCGAAAAAATGGAAAAATATTTTCTTGGCAATCTGGATTTTACGACCACATTATCCGCGATTCTGCAGAAATGAATAGTATTGCAGAGTACATTGAAAACAATGTGGCAAATTGGGAATTAAAAATGATTGAAAATTCATAATAAATAAATTATTTTTGCATTTCGACTAACACAGAAAGAC
The DNA here is from genome assembly GCA_045112395.1 of Bacteroidales bacterium. GTDB lineage: Bacteria > Bacteroidota > Bacteroidia > Bacteroidales > ML635J-15 > Bact-19. Next base: position 10,365 of record JBGUHW010000117.1, on the reverse strand, counting down.
AGATGATATACTCGATGACAGGATTCGGAAGGGAACTTCTTGAATATCAGGGAAAGAAAATTACGATTGACATAAGGACGCTCAACTCGAAGTCGGCGGACATTTCAACGCGACTGCCAAACCAATACAAGGAAAAGGACATTGAAATCCGTCGGATGCTTTCACAAGGATTGCAACGCGGTAAGATAGACTTTGCCATATCTGTTGAGAACGAACCTAATGTAAATCCAATAAATTCAGCAGCGGTAATATCCGCATACAAAAGTCTTTCCGAAGATTGCGCACGCAATGGCGTTGTGCTAAATAGCAATGGCGCCGACATGCTGATTTCATCGATTATCCGTTTCCCCGACATGATGCAGAATGCCAACGATGAACTCTCCGACGAAGAGTGGGCTGCAATCGAGTCGGCGATACAAAATGCAATTGACCGTTGCAACAACTATCGCAAGGAGGAAGGTCGTATCCTTGAAAAGGATGTGCTGGCAAAGATTGACTCCATTCTCGCTTTGCTCGAAAAGGTTCCGCAGTACGAAGCCGAGCGCATATCTGTTATTAAAGACAAACTTCGTCAGAGTCTTAAAGAGTTGAATATGAATGATTCAAATAGCGAAAATCGCTATGAGCAGGAAATCATATATTACCTTGAAAAACTCGACATCAATGAGGAAAAAGTTCGTCTGCGCAAGCATTGTGAGTATTTCATCGAGACAGCAAAGTCGGAAGATGCAGCAGGTCGTAAACTGGGATTTATCGCTCAGGAAATGGGCAGGGAGATAAATACTCTTGGTTCGAAAGCCCACCATGCCGAAATGCAGAAAATTGTCGTTATGATGAAGGACGAGCTCGAAAAGATTAAGGAACAATCGCTAAATATTTTGTAATGAAGCCAAAAGTCATGATATTTTCGGCACCGAGTGGTGCTGGCAAGACAACGATAGTGAAGCACTTGCTTGCTATGCCTGAGTTCAATCTGAGTTTTTCAATTTCGGCATGTTCGCGCAAAAAACGCGAAGGCGAGGTTGATGGCAAGGACTATTATTTCCTTTCGGCAGAGGAATTCCGCAAGAAAATTGCAAACGATGATTTTCTTGAGTGGGAGGAGGTTTATGCCGACCATTTCTACGGAAGTCTTAAGTCGGAGGTTGACCGCCTAACTGCTGCTGGCAAGAATGTTGTTTTTGATGTTGATGTCAAGGGCGGACTTAACATAAAGAAGTATTATGGCGAGAATGCCTTGGCAGTGTTTGTTATGCCGCCATCAGTAGAGATTCTAGAAAAGCGTCTGCGCGACCGTTCCACCGATACCGAGGAAGCTATCCGAACTCGTATTGACAAGGCTGTTTACGAACTTTCGTTTGCCGAAAAGTTTGATGTTGTGCTTGTGAACGACAAACTTGAAGAAACATTCGCAAAAGCGGAGAACCTGATTGGCGATTTCCTGAAGAAATAATAATAGTCTAGCAGTCATTTCGGAAGCCTGACTGAGCACGCGATACGGAAGAGGAGCGTTGTGAAGACGGTTGTCCGTAATCTCCTCTAGTGCTGTATTAAAGACGACCATATTTGCTTGCTTAATATAAAGTTCATTTGCTTCGCACAAGAACTATAGTTTGATTAATGATGGATTCCATTCTACTTCACGCTCATATATACCATTGTTTTTCTCATTCAGAAATGGTCTGATTGAGTCGAGTGTGATGTGCTTGCGGTATGCTTCATGGAAATTGAGAAGCGAGTCGGGGACTGTTGTCGGATAAATCCTAAATTGCTTGTGCCCGTTAATTGGCGGATGCGTTACAAAATATAGCGAGTAGTCGCAATTGCTAATTCGTGTGGTGCTATCTTTTTCCAAGTCTAGACGAATGGTCATGCTGCAGTAGGTGCCTTGTCTGGTGCTGTTGGAAATGAAATTGCCAAGAGAGTAGGCGAGTACATGTTTTTCTCCAGTAATGCTGTCGGTGCGAATTTCTATCGGTTCCACGATATGCGGATGACTACCAATTACATGTGTTACACCTTTGTTGAATAGCCAATCTGCAAGTTTCTTTTGGGATGCATCAGGTTCCAGCATGTATTCCACGCCCCAGTGCATGAAGGCAATAATAACATCAGGTTCCATGCTTTTTGCCTTTTCTATATCGATGGAAATTTTGGTGGTATCGATGCGGTTTACAATGTTTGGTGCGTGAACTGTTGCTCCGTTTATTGCGTAGGTGTAGTTTAGCAAGGCGATGCGGAATCCGTTTTTCTCGACAAGTAGGGGATAGTTTTGTTCGAAAGATGCCGTGTCCAAATATGTTCCGAGGTGCTGTATTCCAACAGAATCCATCACGCGTATGGTGCGTTCCAACCCTTGCTGTCGTCTATCGCAAGTATGGTTGTTGGCGGTAAGCATAATGTCGAAACCTGCAGCCATGCAATCGACAAGATATTTGTCTGGAGAAGAGAAATTTGGATAACCATGATAGGGCGGACCTGCCAGGGTTGTCTCAAAGTTTGCAACGGCAATGTCTGCCGATTCTATTTCGTGCTTTACATACTGGAAGCATTCGCTGTAGTCGTATGTGCCGTCATCCGTTAGTGCAAACTTGTATTGGTCCTCGTGTTGCATAAGGTCTCCAGCGAACAAAAGAGATATCCGGTATGTGGTGTCCTTTACTTGGACTTCTTCTACGATAGTGTCTATTTCGGGTATTTGAGGAGTAGTTTCAGAAGGTTGTTTTTGCTTACAACTTGTTGCAAATATTGTAGCAAGCAAAATGACAAGTAGAATCTTCGTTTCCCTCATAGGTGTATTTTTATGGTCTTGATGTCTGGAAGTCTGACAGTCCTGCAGTCTGACTGTTATGCTGTCTGGCACTCTGTCCGACTGATCTTCCGTTAGACTGTTTGGCGTTTTTTCCGCCTTAGAACATCATTGGCCCTGGTCGTTTCTTCATTTCCTGCATAAACTTGTAAACCTGTGCATTGTATTCGGCAACCGTCATTGTCTGGGCTTTCTTCTTGTGCTTAGGCTTGTCGATTTTCACAGGAGTGTCGCTCATTGATATGGTTTTTGCTGCATAAACTTGTCCGCCACCATAAAGGTCGATTTCGAGAATCATACCAGGAAGTCCTTGATAAACATCTGGTCCGTAGGGGATAGGCATATCAAGTGCAAACCAAGCGGTAATTTCCTGACCCATAACCGTGTCGTTGTAGGTTGCGCTCATACAGATGTGTCCTGCAACTTCCTTCATTGCATTGGTGACTTTCCATTTCATCTTGGGAATGCTGTCGTCAACGATGCTGAGTTTTCCCATCATGCGGATGATGTAGCAGACTTTGTTCTTGTCCTTGTTGCTGTAGATTGTGTGCTCTTCGGTTGCACCGCCCCATCTGTCCATAGTTTCTTCTACGATTGGTTCGTAAATCGTTTCCGAAGTTGTGAATTTCAGTTCTGCCTTCGATTTTCTGAATTTCCATTCCTCTTTCCACGAATATGTGTCCATCTTTCTGTCGGGCATAAACCACTGCATCATCTTTTCCACATCGGTAGTTATTTCGTAAACGATTGTGCCCGATGTCTGCTGTGCGCTTGCAAAACTTGCTGCAAGTGCGATTATCGCTGTAAGTATGAGTGTTCGTTTCATCTTTTTTTGTTTTTTGGGGGACGATGCATGCATCGTCCTTTACTTTACTTCTTTTTCCTTTACTCTCTTATCACTTTTTTAGAAATCTATTTCTGGACGATTGCGTCCTTTATCCTGGAAGCCCTTCATGTTGTACGAGAAAGTGAGCATGTAGTATCTTGACAATGTCGGTGATTCTCGGTAGTAAACCGTGTTGGATGATGCATATTGGGCAATCGAAACGCTCTGGTTCAGAAGGTCGCAGGCTGCAAGTCTAAGTTCGAACTTGTTGCCCTTGCCGAGGAACTGTTTTATCGATACATTCAGGATGTGCATGTCGGGATTGTTGGTGAACTCGTTGTTCAAATACTTGCTGTACTTGTAGTTGGCCTCCAAGTAGGTGCGACCGAACATCTGCCATTTGATAGATGTGCCAGCATAGTAGTTTGTGGTCTTGTTGTTGTTGAAGTAGTTTTCTGACTTGTAGGTCGTAGTTGAGTAGCTGTAGCGACCGTTTATTCTCCAAGTAAGTTTGTCCGAAAGGTTTATCTGGATGGTTAGATTTGGAGTGAACGAATTGCTCTGCGACAAGTTTTCGACACCATTGATGAATGTTGGGTTCTGGTCGTAGGCGTAGCGGAATCCGATGTGAGTTGTAAATTTTGACTTGATAATAGGAAGTTCCAGATGTATATTTGCACTTGCTTCGTGTCCGCCGTGTACGATTTCGGGAGTGCGAACATTTCTGTATCCTAGACCATCCACATATTCTATTTTCTGGTTGTAGGTTATAAGGTCTGGCTGATACGAATAGTCAACATTTACGAATGCTCCCATGAATGACGCTCTGTTGTGGTATCCGAACATTGCGCTAGTATAGTGTGAACTGGTGTACGAAAGGTTTGGATTTCCATTTACAATATATAGTGGGTCCATATTTGTGGAAATCGGTTGCAAGTATGCAAAATCTGGTTCATATATGTCGTACGAATAGTCGAATGCCACCCAGATGTTGTTTGGCGATTCCCAGTTCAGTTCGAAATATGGGATAACGCTTCCGTAGTTACGCCTTAGCGGGTCTCCATTGACATTGGCTTGGGTGTATTTGCCGTTTTGCTGCAAGTTCTTGTATGCTGCACCTGCGTTTATGTACAGTCCGCTGAACGAGTATGTGAACGATACACCCAACCTGTTGTAGAATAGGTCGCGCTGCGAAATGAGCGACAGCGAATCAATGGCGGCATTCGACTGAAGTTCGTCCTGTGCTTCGTGCGAAAGTTTTTCGGTATTCATCGCGAAGTTGTAGAAAGTGCTGAATGTGAAACGCTTGCCGATAGGTTCAACATACATTATGCTCGATTTCAAGTTGTTTGTGTTCTTGTTTTGTGATGATGCAACCTTTATTCTTTCGTCCTCTGTTGTGGCGTTGAAGAAGTCGTTCAGGTTTTCCTCATTTTCCTTTTCCAATGCTATAGTGTTGTTATTTTCGGCACTTATCGAGAACGAGCGTTTCGGCTTCATAAACTTGTGGTTGTAGATAACAAGAGCATCGGTATTGATATTGTTTACCTTGCTGTTGCTGATTTCTGAATATTGGTTGATAATGTCAAGATTTCCACCCTGATACAAGGCAATATTATTGTTATCTTTTCTTGTGCCTGTGAAGTTTACATTTATTCTGCCAATAATGTAGTTCAACGAATCGATTTTTTCTTCAAGTCGTGCCGACAGCGAGTGCGAGAAATTTTTGTTGGCGTTGTATGCGGTGTCGGTCTTGAAGTAGGAGGTGTCGGTGAGCATCGTCTTTGTGTTGGAGAAAATGTCGGCGTGCGAATTAATTTGATTGTAGGTGTAGTTAGTGTAAAGAATGGTCTTGCCGTTATCGTAGTTGAAGTTGACACCGCCGCCATAGTTCTGCGCAAAGCCATTGCCGTCCCAATATAGTCCCCCGCCAAAGCCATTCCACCATCTCGTTATGCCTCCGAATCCGAAGTCACCGCTGTCGTAGGTAAATGCGCTTGAACCCTTGAATTCCTGCATATCTTCCCAGTCGGTACGGGTTGAGTTGATGTCGTTGCCATATCCGATAACAGAAAGCTGGTATTTGTCGTTGAAGCGGTTGAAACTGCCTTTTGCAAGCCATGGAATGAAATTGCCATCGCCCCAGCCAGCACCAACGCTTGCCTTGCCGAAGTACCCCTTCTTGTATTCCTGTTTCAGTTCGAGGTTCATAACCTTGTTCTGAGTACCGTCCTTTATGCCTGTGAGTTTTTCCTGCTCCGACTTGTCGTTGTAAACCTGCACCTTCGAAACTGCTTCTGCATCAATGTTCTGTGTTACCATTTTCGGGTCATCGCCGAAGAAGTTCTTGCCATCAACATATACTATGCTTACATCTTTTCCCATAGACTTGATTCCACCATCGGCATCAACCTCAATACCGGGAAGTTTCTTAAGCAAGTCTTCAACCGTTGAACCTGGAGCAACCTTGAAAGTTGCAGCGTTGTATTCCACGGTATCACCTTTAAATAATAGCGGAGCCTGAGCTTCGTGTACAACCACTTCCATCAGCACTTCGGCAATAGGCGACAACTTGAGGTTACCAAGGTTAATGCTCTTGCCGTCGGTCTTCTTTATGTGCTTTTGGTAAGGCGTGTAGGTAATGTGCGAAATCTTAAGCAGATAGTCTCGATTTTTGACACTTTTGAAAACAAAATGCCCGTCTGAACCCGAAATTGCATATTCGAGCAGGGTGGAGTCCGTTTCGTTAAGAAGCATTACGGTAGCGTAAGGGACTTCTTCGCCAGTATCTGCTTCAATGAGGTTTCCCGAAATTTCAATGTTTTGCGCCGAAATTCTTGCTGTGCAAATTGCTGACAAGAATAATATGGTAGTTATCAAACGTTTCATAGTCATTCTATGTTTAATTATGATTTTGCAAAATTAGAATTTATTGCGTTTTGAAAAGTGTCGCAAGGTGGTTTTATGTAAACTTTAACATAGGAAAGCATAAAAAAGGGGGAACATTTGTTCCCCCAGCTGAATTTTAAATGTGATATTATTCTTCTTTCCACTTGAAAACCACTGGTTCTACTGTCAAACCTGCCTTGCGCAAGTGGTTGATAACGCCCTGTTCTCCGGGCAAATGTGCGGCACCTACAGCGCAGAAAAGTGATTGTTTCTTTGCTATTTTCAGGAAATTCTTTGCCATTCCGCTGTTGCGGTTAATTAGGAATGCCTGATTGAATTCTGCTGGCAACGATGGGTCAGAACTCATTTCCAATGCCTTGTCCAAATTGAAGGTCAAGTAGGCGTCGAGAAGGTCTGCGAACTGTTCTTCTTCCTTGTTGTTGCCATCCGATGTTGTATCCTTAATGCCGTCCATGAGCATTTTAACTTGGTCTTCAAGGCTAATGGCATCAATTGCATTTATCTGGTCCATAAACTTTTCAACTCCGTAGCACGATTTTCCTGCCTTGCGAGCATTTTGCAAGAAATAGAGGTCAAGTGCGGTTTCCATATCCTGCTTCATTCCTGCTTGCATCATTGCACTGCTTACGAAAAATGGTTTCATCTTGTTGTAAAGCAACAAACTTGCACCAGTTGCAGCGGTGAATGCGCTGTCGAGCAACTTGTAGTCTTCGGCCGACATTATGGTTTTCAATGTCTTGCCATCCTTCATAAGTGTTGCTTCCTGCGATTCCTTGGGGTCTATTTCGTCCATGAGGATTTCCATTGCGAAGGCATCGCACGAGTTGAAGGCATCGGTAACTGTGTTGTCGAAAGAGAAAACACGCTTGTCCTGAATGTGAATTGTGCCGTAAAGGTATGACGGACTTTTGATTTTTTTGCCCGTAACTTTCCATAAAATGGACTGTGAGAAGCAGAAACTTGCTGCTAAAACTAACGCTAATAGTAAAAATATCTTTTTCATCTGACTTTTGAATTTTAAGAACGGTGCAAAAATAATAAAAGTTGTAAATTTGCGCTCAATTTTTTTGCGATGACAGAACTAGAAGGCAATAAGGTAAAAGGTTATGTGTGTGGATGCCTGTCGGCAATCTGCTACGGCGTGAATCCGCTGTTCTCTCTGCCAGTGATGGAGCGAGGAGTAGGGGTGGACTCCATTCTGTTCTACAGGTACGCGATGGCAGCCGTAGCGCTTGCCATTCTTATGCTTGTCAAGAAAATTGATTTCCGCCTGAAGGCAAAGGAACTTATTGCCGTTATGATAATGGGAACTTTGTTCTGTTCGTCATCCATCTTTTTGTTCGAGAGCTACCGCATGATGCCTGCGGGAATTGCATCGACCATACTTTTCGTCTATCCGGTACTTACTGCAATAATAATGGCTGTTTTCTTCAAGGAGAAAATACGTTGGTTCACAGTGGTTTCGCTTGCATTGTCGTTTGGCGGTCTGATGTTACTCTACAAAGGCGACGACTCTGGTTCGGTGACATTGATGGGAATTTTATTCGTTGTGATGTCGTCGTTGACATACGCCATATATATAGTAGGTGTAAACCGTTCCGCGCTGAAAGAAATGAATAGCGTCAAGTTGTCGTTTTATGCCATTGTGGTTGGAACATTCGTGCTGTTTTTCTTCCGTTTGGGATGTGGAACGCAGTTGCAGGCTGTTCCCGATGGTTTTTCGTGGCTTTGCCTTGCAGGATTGGGCATTCTCCCGACAACGGTATCGCTCATCGCTTTGGCGGTGTCAATTAGGAATATAGGTTCTACGCCAGCGGCAATTCTTGGTGTGCTCGAACCTGCTACTGCGGTATTTTTCGGCTGCATTGTTTTTGATGAACCGTTTACCGTTTCGCTTGTTTTCGGTTTCATAACCATAATGGTGGCAGTGCTGCTGATAATCTTGGCACCGAAATATTTTGGAAAGAAAGGATAAAGGTCTTAAGGTTCAGAGGGGCGGTTTATTTAGAAAATTTTCGAAAAGGAATAAATAAAAAATGTTTGTTGAATATTGCAAGGGCGGGGTTTTAATCCGTCTTCTGCTTTATTGTATGCCTATGGTGTTTTGTGTATTGGTTTTTACATGTGTTGTTTTGATAATATATTGCTAGTTAATGTTTTGTGTAATATAATACTGATTTGATTTTTGTTTATAATCTGCTCAATTTGTAAAAAAATCACCAAATTGAGCAGATTATAAGTTATAGTTTTATTATATTTGCAACCTAAAATTTATTTTATCATGATAGGACGGGACAAAGAAAAAAAGGAGCTGTTGGATGCTTATAGGTCCAACTATTCCGAATTTGTTGCAGTTTATGGGCGTAGACGCATTGGAAAGACCTTTCTTGTGAGGGAAACCTTTGGCGACAGGTTTTTGTTTCAGCATTCGGGCAACTCTCATTCGCCAATGGAAAAGCAACTTGATGCATGGTTTATATCGTTGAAAAATAGCGGGTGGAAAGGCGATAAGAAGCCGGAAACTTGGCTGGATGCCTTTTTTATGCTCAATGAGCTGGTGAAATCTTCGCGAAAAAGACGCAAGGTCATTTTTATTGATGAAATGCCGTGGATGGATACGCCTCGTTCTTTCTTTGTCGCCGCACTTGAATATTTTTGGAACAACTTTGCTTCGGCGCGGAAAGATGTCCTGCTTGTCGTGTGCGGTTCGGCAACATCGTGGATAATAAACAAGGTTATAAAGAATCATGGCGGATTGCACAACCGTGTCACAAGGCAGATTCATTTGCAACCATTTTCGCTAAACGAATGCGAACGATATGCTCGAAGCATAGGGGCGGCATTCGACCGATACGCAATTGTAAAGGGTTATATGGTATTCGGCGGAGTCCCTTATTATTGGTCGTTGATGAATAAAAGTTACAGCATTGACCAAAATGTTGACAGCTTGATATTTAATCCAAGTGGACGGTTGCATGATGAATTTAACGAACTGTACGATTCCCTTTTCCGTTCTCCTGATGAATACATTAAAATTGTCACTGTGCTTGGTCAAAAGAAAGTAGGCATGACTCGCGAAGAGCTTATTGCAAAGGGAAAAATTACTAATAATGGCAAGTTGAGCAAGATACTTGGTGACCTTGAATATTGTGGTTTTGTAAGAAAATATAGGGCATTAAAAAGTGTACAGTACAAGGCCGTATATCAGTTAATGGACAATTTCACATTGTTTTATTTCAAGTTTATACAGGAAAACAAGACAAGTGATTCTGCTTTTTGGACGCATAGTCTAGACACTCCAATATATAATACTTGGTGTGGATTGGCATTTGAGCGTGTGTGCTTTCAGCATGTTGAGCAGTTGAAGCATGCACTAGGCATTTCTGGAATTAAAACAGATGTGTATGCATGGCAAAGCGATGTTTCTGCAGGAACAAGCAAGGCGCAAATTGATATGGTGATAGATAGGGCTGACCATGTGGCAAACCTTTGCGAAATGAAATTTTCTGACGAAAAATATAAGCTAACAAAGTTTGATGACACCAAACTTAGGCAGAAACGCAATGCTTTGCACGAAGCTCTTCCAAAGCAAAAATCAATATACCTAACCATGGTTACACCCTATGGTATTTTGCGTAATGCTTATGCTAACAATATTCAAGGCGAAGTGTCTATAAATAAGTTGTTTGTGTTTTAATTTGTATGCGTATTATGGTTTTATAATCTGCTCAATTTGCAAAAAAATAACCAAATTGAGCAGATTATAAGTGCAAAATTTATAAGCCATTTTTCTGTTTGATTGTAGTTTTGTTCGTTATTT
>JBGUHW010000116.1:0-32794 GCA_045112395.1 Bacteroidales bacterium | reverse complement strand
CTATATTCATTTCGTGATATTTTTTTGCAAAGTTACTTTAATTTTCAGCATTTCCCGTTTTTCCAAGATAATACAATCTTTCCAGTTCCTTTTTGTTCATGAGCTTGGGAACAGGGTAGGTTGGGTTTGCTTCTGCATCGGCATGGTCAGCCATTTCGGGAATGTCCTCGTCTCGGATATCATCTATTATGCGAGGTATATTCATTTTATCGTTCATTTCCTGAATCCAATCGATGAAAAGTTTTGCTGTTTCCTCGTCGCTACGACCATCAGCAATAACGCCAGACCTGCGTGCCAATCTTGCCAATTTAGGATATACACATTCTCCGTATTCGCGCAGAATAATTGGCATGAGCACCGAGTTGGCAAGTCCGTGTGGTGTTCCATATTTTCCACCAAGCGAATGTGCAACAGCATGTATGTAACCGACATAGCTCATAGAGAATGCTAATCCAGCGCAGAATGATGCTCGAAGCATGTTTTGTCGTGCTTCTTCATCGTTGCCATTGGTGTATGCTCGATATAGATACTTATGTATCAGTCTGGTAGCTTCTTCTGCATTCGCAGATGAGGTTTTGTTTAGCGAGCGGCCTATGTATGCCTCTACAGCGTGCGTAAGTGCGTCCATGCCTGTTGTTGATGTCATTTTTGGGGACAATCCTGTTGTGAGCGTATAGTCGTGAATGGCGTATGGTGGAATTAGGCAGAAATCGCTAATGGGATATTTGTAATTCTTTATGCTGTCGGTAATTACTGTTGTTACGGTGGCTTCACTTCCAGTTCCTGCTGTTGTCGGGATGGCAACAATAAGAGGCAATTTCTTGTGAACTTTCAGAATTCCACGCATCTTAGGAATCTGTTTGTTAGGTCGTGCTATGCGTGCGGCTGCAGCCTTCGCACAGTCCATTGCCGAACCTCCACCGAGTGAAACAAAACCTTGAGCTCCTGTATTTAGGTATATGTCGCGTACCGCTTCCACATTTTCGATAGTTGGATTTGGTATTGTGTCGGAGTAGGTTGTGAATTTTATTTTTGCAGATGCAAGCACATCTTCAATGCGTTTTGCAAGTCCAGCGGCAACAAGTCCCTTGTCGGTTACGAATATAACCTTGTCAATGTTGTTTGCGTGTAAAATTTCAGGAATGTCGTTTATGCTTTCCTTTACTATTGGATCTTTGTATGGTAGCAGAGGTTGTGCCATGTGAAATGCAGCCTGATAAGTCCTGCACCAAGTTTTTCTTAAAATGTTCATGCGTTTTTCCTTTTTCAAAAATCGCCGCAAAGAAAAAGCATGTAAAAGTCGTGTGGTTAAAAATGTGGCTAAGCCTTGTCGATTGTGGTGTCTTGTCGTGTAATAAGGGGCGAAATTTTTGTATTAGGGACGAAAATAAAATGCAAATTGCAACATGGGAGGTTCGCCTGTGGCAAAATTTCTTGTATGGGGAGGATGTTTATTTAATGATTTATAGATTTGATTGTTTGTGTTGGTTGGGATTGGTGTCGAAAACAAACTACTACAGAATACACGATATGAAGGCTTGTTGTGGGAAACATGCTTTTGTGAGACTGATGGCACTTCTGCCTTTTATTTCCAGTTCAGATCAATGTATGTTGGGAGATGGTCGCTGTATCCGCCTTGGTATTTGTAGCCTACGTAGGTGCGGAAGACTTGTTTGCCTGTGTAGCCTTCATCGGGCATTAGCATGAAGTCGGGATTGTATATGTAGGCATCGTCCTTTGTCGTATGAATTGTATTTGTGGTGTCGAGTAGTGCGCCCGAAACTATCACTTGGTCGAGTATTCCCCATTGCCCATGAAACTTGTGTGTTCCCAACTTTTTGACTTCCTGTAAATAATACGAAAGATTGTATAGCTTGTCGCTCTTGATTTTATCAAATTCTGTCTCGGTTTTTAGTCCGTGGATTAGGCTTTTGTCGGTTGGATAATCGTTTAGGTCGCCTACGATGACAATGTTTGCATTCTTATTGGTCTTGAAAATTGAATCTGTAGTGTGCTTTACGATTCCTGCCACGAAAATTCTTTTTTCTTCGGTTTCCATTTGTCCGCCCCAGCGAGAAGGCCAGTGGTTAACGAAGATATGCAAGGTGTCGTTGCGATTGGTCGTACCTTTTACATATAGAATGTCGCGAGTTGTTCCGCTACCAATATTTGCCGGATATTTCACTGGAATGAAATTTTCGGAAATAGGGGAGAAGAATCTCTTTCTGTACATTAGAGCGACATCTATTCCGCGGGCGTCTGGCGACTCCTTGTGTATTATGCGATAGTCGGAGTTGCGTAGCGGTGTCTTGTTTATCAGGTCTTCTACAACCTTGCGGTTTTCTATCTCGCTGAGTGCTACTATCTGAGGAAGTTCCCAACCGCCAGCACCAATGATGACTTTCGACAGATTCGAAAGTTTTGTGTTATAGCGGTATCCTGTCCAGAATTTTGCTCCCTGCGGAGTGAACTCATCGTCCTTTGTGTCTGGATTGTCTATTGTGTCGAATAGATTTTCGGTATTGAAGAACATTATCCTGTACGAATCGCGGACAAGCTGTTCGTTGAACTTGTCGCTTGCGCTGTCCTTGCTTGTCTTGCACGAAAATGCAAGCAATATTGCAGTGGCAACGACTGATGCGATTATGGCTAATTTCCTCGTTTCCATATAAAGAATTTAGATTCAGTTTCTTCTTCTGGAACATATTCGTATGCTCCAATGTCGGGTTTGCCGTCGAAAGTTATTCTGCTTGTGCCTTCATGGTCAAGCGGAAGGATTTCCGAAATTGCAACTTTTGCCCTGTCTCTTGCTGCCGACACCTCTAATATATTATATAGGTATGGTTTTGTCGTTGATGCAAATTTTGGGTCTTCGTTGAAAATGTTGTCGACGAACGATGATGGAGCCGACTGTGTTAGTTCCGAGCTGTTTTCGTATCTGATTAGGCAGTTGTCGAACATAACATTGGCGGAGGCTCCGCTTATGAAATCGAAGCCGACTTCTTTTTTGTTGTAACCGTATATTATGCAGTTGCCGAAATATGCTTCGGTAAGGTCGCGATACGAAATCTGTGTGTTACCGTTTTCGTCTCGGTAGGTATAGTAGTTGTTTAGCGAAAGTTGCGGGTTTTGTCGTACGCCTACCGAATAGTTTGCCATTGTGCAGTGTATGAAGGAATATTTTCCGCCAATCCAGCATGCAACAGTATATTGTGAACTATTGGCGAATACGCAGTTTTCGGCTTCGACATGTGCGCCAAGTGCGTACAGCCCGGCAATTTTTGAGTTTTCGATATTGGTATTCTTCATTTTCAAAGTTGGAGCATCTGCAGTAACAACAGAATCTACTTGTACTCCAATGAGGGCATTTGTTATGTCGGTGTTGTTTAGTTCGTTGTAGCGAGAGCCTGCAAGCATGTGAATTCCGCCGTATACCCCACGAGTATTGCCGACTTCGTCCTGCAGGTATGCTCCCCATTGTCCAGGAGTATAGCGGTAGTATTCTTCGAGACGGTCTCCTGTGAAAGTTACGCGGTTGCCGATTTCGCCAAGCGATTTTAGAGTTCCTTTTACGAATAGGCTCGACTTGTTGTGGAAATAAACTTTTGCACCTGGCATAACGGTAACAGTGACAAGCGTATCAATCATAGCTGAGTTGTATATAAGCACGGGCTTGTCGGCACTCCATATTGTGTCATGCGTTATCATTTTACCGTTGATAAGTGTTACATTCTGCCCAAATGCCACAAGGTCTACATCTTGAGTGTTTCCGTTTGATTCGAATATTATAGAATCTTGTTCCACCAAGTCGTCGGCTCCTGGATTTATGGTTACTTCAACGAAAATGAATATAGAATCGCCAGGCATTAGAGCATAATCTTCGAGGAGGAAGCCTTTTTCTGTCGTTTTGCCGTCGATGTTGAGTCTGTATTTTGAAGAAGAACCTCTACCAAGGTATATGCGGTCGATATTGATAGACTTGTTCTTGTTTGGATTCTTTACAATTAGGTATTTGGTTGTGCTGCCGATTCCAGTGAAAATGGTATCAAACTGAACGGTGTCCGAAGAGAACAGAAGTTTGTCGGCAGGATCTTTTGTGAAAATATCCTTTCGGCATGATGAAAATAACGCCGATATTGCTATCAGCGCCATTGTAATTATTGTAAGCAGTTTGTTCATGTGAATAAAACGCAATTTTCGTTACGATATTGCATTTATTTCAGCAAAAATACTGTACCTTTCTTTTCGTGAGGTTTTCCTGTGAAGTCGAGGAATTTGCAAACCCAGTTGTATGCGCCTGTGGTAGCTATTTTGTCGCCCTTGAGTATGCTTCCGTCGTTGGTTCCGTCCCATGCCATGCTTTGAGGCGATTCCATGTCGAATGTGGTTGTCTTGAACATTCTTTCGCCGTAACGGTTATAAACGGTAAGTTCGAAGTTCTTTCTGTCGATTCCGTTTCCACTGATATAGAAGAAATCGTTGTCGCCATCACCATTTGGTGTGAATGCCGTAGGTGCATAGAATGTATAAACATCTGTGATGCTGAATTTCTTATAAGCAGTATCAACGCATTGGTGCTGGTTCTTTGCTACAAGCATTGCTGTGTAGTCGCCTGCTTTTTCGTAAGTGTGTATCTGCGTTTCGTTTGACCAGATGCTTGTGTTGCCGTCACCGAAGTTCCACAGGTAGGTTGTGCCACCTTCCGAATAGTTGATGAACTTAATTTCGGTTGTAAGTATCGATGTCAAGTCTGGGTCAACTACAAATTCGGCTCTTGGTTCGTCGTATATGACGATCATGTTGTTCTTTGTCTTTGTGTTGCTACATCCGAAGTCGGAAGTTACAGTAAGAGATACATTGTAAGAACCGGTTTCGTCGAAAGTCTGTTTAGGGTTCTTTACGCTTGATGTCCTTTCGTTTCCGAAGTCCCATAGGTAAGTCTGGTTGGCACTTTCGTCGGATATTTCGTAGAATTGGAAAGTTCCCGGAGGGCATGATGCCGACTTGTCGGAATAGAATCCTACATCGGGCAATGGGTGAACGAGTGCATATACGGAGTCGCGTGCTGTAGGAGAACCGCAGGCATCGCTTACTGTGAATGCGTAGAATCCTGTTTCGGGTGCATATATGCTACAAGGTGTTGTTATTACGCCGAACTCATCTGAAGTTATTCTGTATGGACCTCCGTTACCTCCAGAAATTTCAATGTCGAAAACAATCTTGTCGCCCTTGCATATTTCATCGTTCTCCTGTGTGACAGATAAAATTTCGATTGGCGAGTTGACATTGATGACCATTTGCTTTTGTGCTGCAGTACAACCATGTACATCGGAAACATCAAGTGTGTATGTTGATGTTGTTGTCGGCGATGCCGAGAAGTTATGTCCATACCATACGAAATCATCAGGACCTCTCCAAACAAATTCGTAAGGACCTTCGCCACCTGTAGCATTAGCATAAACATGTAGTGTTTCTCCTATGCAAATGGTACCTCCGTTTGGTGTCGGGTCTGTTACGTATATAGCTTGTGGTTGGTCGACGAATGCGGTGCCTGTATGAGTACATCCGTTTCCATCGGTGACGGTGACAGTGTGGTATCCTGCGCCCATGTTTGCGTGAGCAGTAGTTTGTCCGTCATCCCAAAGATAGTTGTAGTTATCATCACCATTGGATATATGTACGCCACCAGTGACATCTGCCTGTACGAATCCGTCGTTGTATCCGAAACAGCTAGCAGGACCTGAAAGAGTTGCCACATATATTGTGTCGGGTTCGGTGATAACAAATGATGTGCTTGCTGTGCAGTTGTACAAGTCGGTGACGCTTAATGCATAGCTTCCTGCGCATAAGTTTTCAATGTAGTCGGTATTGCTTTCCCATGTGTATGTGAAAGGAGGAATGCCGCCGTGTATATTAAGAACAGCCGAACCATTACATTCTCCATGACATAATATGTTATGAATATCCGGATTCATTTCTATTGGCTGGCTTACGATGATTCTTGTTGTTTGTGGAGCATTTGTACATCCGTTAGCATCTGTAACGCTTACCGTGTATGCTGTTGTCGAATCTGGTGATACTATTCTGTTGAATATTCCAGTTGTGCTATCGTCCCACTCATAGTTGTATGGTTCGGTTCCGCCAGTAACAGTAACGGTTATGGTGGTTTCTGATCCTCGGCATATACCTTGATTGGGAGAAATTGTGTATAATAATCTTGTCGGTTCTACAATCGATGCAGTGGCTCTTGCTGTACATTGGTTGTCATCGGTAACGGTTACAGAGTATGTGCCAGGGACAAGGTTTGTTATGGTTTCGCTGTGCAAAGTTGTTGACCAGTTGTATGAAAATGGAGCAGTTCCGCTGTTGACATTAGCAGTCATTGTGCCATCATTTAGACCATAGCAAGTAACATCTGTCTTTGATAGACTGACATTTACAGCAGGAGCTTGACCGATTTCAAAGATTTCGGATTTTGAGCAGTTATTGTATGTATCGGTAACGGTTACGGAATATTGTCCTGATGAGTAGATTGGAATGACCTGCGAAATTTCACCAGTTGACCATTCGAACCAGAAAACATCGGTGTTTCCTCCGCCTCCGTGTATGATGTTTACCATGGCAGTGGATTCTGTGCCGTCACAAATTACATCGTTGTGCGTTACTGTAAACTCTAATTGCTCGTCAGTGCATGTGCGTCTGACTGGTTGCTGCGCGTATGCATAATCTGCTGATATGTAGCAGATTAATGCGAGCAATATGATGATAACCTTCTTCATAATCAAATGTATAAAGTTACACTTCTATTTAAGTGAGCAAACATATAATTTTTTTTTGAAATATGAAACAAAAAAATGTAAAAATATTGTGTCATAAATCTTTATGCTTATAACGATAAAAATTTTGGTTGGTTGCCAAGTCTGATGTGCAATTAATTTTCTTTTATGTAAGTGGTTGATTTTTTGTAATTTGGAAAGAAAAAATCGCTTTTTTTGAATACGTATATAATTTTCGAGAAAAACAGTAAGTCATATGCCAAAATCATCAATCAAAAATCGTACTTCGTAAATCGTAAATAATTCTTATCTTTGCAAATTTATTATGCAATGTGCTTTTCGCGCATTTTGACTTAACATAATGAAAAAGAAGATTATAGGACAGAATCTCGTAATTGTGTCGGTGCTTATGTTGGCATCGGCATTCGTTGCACTGTACTATAATATCAACTATGGAGAAAAGGATTTTATTCCTTTGCTTGTTCCTTCGCTCGCAACTTTTGCTATAGGTTTTGTCCTATTCATGCTTGGGCGGAAATCGTCGAAGAAATTGCGCAAGGAAGACAATTTCTTTATCGTTACGCTTACATGGTTGATTCTTACCGTTTTGGGAATGATTCCTTATCTTATGTGTGGGACTTTCGACAATGTTTCCGATGCGTTTTTCGAGACAATGTCGGGATTCACTACAACAGGTTCTACGGTAATGACAAACATCGATTCGCAGCCGCACGGAATCCTGCTATGGCGAAGCGTGACGCAATGGCTTGGCGGTTTGGGCGTTATCGTGCTGACAATGGCTTTTTTCTCACAGAAGAACAAGGCTCACGAAACGCAGTTGTTCTCCGCTGAATCGCCTGGCCTTGAAGTCGATAAGCTTGGTTCGCGCATCCGTAATACTGCACAAAAATTGTGGGTTATATACATTGTGCTGACTGTACTTTGCTTTGTGGCCTACTACCTTGGTCCGATGAACCTTTTCGATGCCGTCTGCCATTCTATGACGACTGTCGCCACTGGTGGTTTCAGCACGCATCAGGCAAGCATAGGCTATTGGGCTTCGCCGTATATCGAGTATATGTGTACGCTCTTTATGGCGATGTGCGGACTTACGCTGGCTCTATATTACTTCCTGATTGTCGGACGATTCAAGGCGTTCCGACAGAACGAGGAAATGCGATGGTACTTCGGTATAATATTTATTGGCGTGGCTGTGTTTATGCTGTTGTTCTACTCGTTGGAATACACCACGGTGCTTACTGCCGACCAGCTTTCGTCGTTCCCAATGGGCTTCGAGGAGACTTTCCGTGCATCGCTGTTCAATGTGGTGGCAATAATGACATCGTCGGGATACCAGGCAAGTTGCTTTGACTATGTTGCTTGGGGACAGGCGTTTATTATACCGACGGTGCTTCTTATGGCTGTCGGTGGATGTTCGGGTTCGACGAGCGGTGGTATCAAGGTTTCTCGAATTGCAATCGCAGTGAAAAACCTTATTGCAGACCTCAAGCGTCAGCTTCATCCGCAGGCCGTGATTCCCGTAAAGATGTCGAAGCGTTCTCTTGACCAGACCACAGTTATGCGTGTTATGGCATTCATAATGGTGTATATAATTACCGTGCTTGTTGCCACATTGCTGCTTACATGCTTGGGAATGGACTTTACAAGTTCGTTTGTGTCCTGCGTTTCGGCAATGAGCAACATAGGTCCAGCCTACGGAATGACAGGTCCAGCAACGACTTTTGCTGCCATTCCTGACATCGCCAAGTGGATACTTTCGGGCATGATGCTTGTTGGTAGGTTGGAAATATTTACGGTACTGCTGCTGTTTACAAAGGAATATAAGGTTACGAAATAAATCATCAAATCATCAAATCTTGAAACTTAGAAACTCAGAAACGTGAAACATAGAAACCAGAAACTTTTAAACTTTTGACCATGAAGAATATATTTTTAATTTTAGTTTGTGCGCTTTCGTTTTCATCGCTTGCTTTTGCCGACAACGACAAGCCAGTAAAGGTAGAGGACATGCCAATGACCGCACAGGAATTTCTAAAGGCTTACTTCCCGAAGGTTAAGGTTGCATCTGCAACTCTCGACGAGAAGGATGGCGACTACGAGGTGCGTCTCGAAAACGGCGTGAAGATTGAGTTCAACAACATTGGCTCGTGGATGGAAATCGAAGGTCATACCGCTTTGCCTAAGGGCATTGTAAGCAGCAACATTTACGACTATGTTGCCCACAATTACAAGAAGGCCAAGATTTTCAAGATTGAACGCGACAAAAACGGCTTCGAAATAGGTCTCGACTCAAATGTTGAGGTGCATTTCGACCTGAATGGTAATTTTGTAAAGGCTGAAAACTAATAGTTTATGAAAAACATACTTGTTGCTTTGCTGTTCCTGCTGTCGCTGTGTGCGTACGGGCAGAATGAAGAATTTATAGGTGGAAATTGCACCAGCATAATGGTCGGCAAGAAAGCCAGTGCCGATGGTTCGGTTATTACATCTCATACCTGTGATGGTCGTTACCGCACATGGATGACGATAGAGCCTGCCGCCAACTATAAGGACGGTGCTACCCACAAGGTTTACAAGGGTACAATGCACACCAAGAGCCGCACCGATACTGTTGGCGTAACTCTCGCTGGCGAAATTCCGCAGGCAAAGCACACCTACGCCTACCTCAACACTGCATATCCTTGCCTTAACGAAAAGCAACTTGCCATTGGCGAGACAACTTTTTCGGGTCCCGATACGCTCGTGAATAACAAGGGTATGTTTATGATTGAGGAGCTTGAGCGCGTTGCACTTATGCGTTGTGCCACTGCTCGCGAGGCTATCAAGCTCATCGGAAGCCTTGTCGCAGAATACGGCTATGGTGATGGTGGCGAGTGCATTACGATTGCCGACAAGAACGAGGTATGGCAGATGGAAATCCTTGGCGAAGGTCCCGACAAGATTGGTGGTGTGTGGGCAGCAAAGCGCATCCCTGATGACCATGTTGGCGTGTCGGCAAACATTGCTAGGATTGGGCAGATGGAGCGCAACAATCCCGACTATTTTATGGCTTCGGACAATGTTGAGGAAGTTGCCAAGAAGTACAACCTGTGGGACGGCAGCGAACCGTTTGTCTTCTGGAAGGCTTTCGCTTCGTCGTATGGTGCTGGCAAGAACTTCAAGGAACGCGAATTCTTCATTCTCAGTAGTCTTGCACCATCGCTCGGACTTAGCATGGATATGGACGAACTGCCATTTTCGGTTAAGCCCGATGAGAATGTCGATGTCCGCAAGGTGATTGAGCTTTTCCGCAGCACCTACGAAGGCACCGACCTTGATATGACTCGCAATGTGCGCATGGTTACCAAGAAGCGTCTCGATGACGGCACTATGGTTGACGATACGATTGTAAGTCCAATAGCAAATCCGTGGCTTGGCACAAATCTGCGCAACACCTTGAATTTCATTGCTCCAGAGACTGTAACTTTCCAGCGCACTGTGGCTGTGGCTTGGTGTTCGTACTCGCACATTATCCAGTTGCGCAGTTGGTTGCCCGACGAGGTTGGCGGCGTTTGCTGGATGTCGGTTGACAATCCCGCACAGACACCACGAGTGCCTATTTTCAGCGGAACAACCGCATTGCCAAAGGCTTACGATGTCTGCGGACAGAAGCAACTCGACAACAACTGTGTGCTGTGGACTTACCGCAAGGCAAACAAATTGGCAACCGTGGCTTGGCAATCGACAAGACCAGTGGTTGAAAGTGCTCTCAAATCATACGAGGATGATGCATTTGCTGGACTTAAGGATTTGGAACAGAAGGTTGTTGATAACGGCAATGCCAAGAAGTCGGCTAAACTTTTGAATGCATATACAAGCGATAATTTTGATAAGTCGGCAAAGAAATGGAAGAGCCTGGAGGAAATGTTCTGGCTGAGGTTTGGAATGGGATTTTAACTATTGGCTAAAAGGATAACAGGCTTGAAGGCTAACAGCTTATTGTACAGACGCAAAATTTTGCGTCTCAACAGAAACGGGCGTCGGCCCATAGAACGGCGAAGCCCTCAACGAAGTTAACCTTTTGCTCGGCGCAAGCCAAACTTAGAAACGTGAAACTAGAAACGGGCGTTAGCCCATAGAAACATAGAAACAACTGTCTTATGCGAATTGACATTATAACCGTTTTGCCCGAAATCCTTGATGGACCGTTGAATAATTCGATAATAAAGCGGGCAACCGACAAGGGAATTGCCGAAGTACATATCCATGACCTGCGCGAATACGGTCTTGGGCGTCACAAGCAGGTTGACGACTACGCCTTTGGCGGTGAGGCTGGCATGGTGATGATGATAGAACCTATCTACAACTGCATCAACGATTTGAAGAAGCGACGCGACTACGACCTTGTAATTTACACTTCGCCCGACGGTAAGCCGTGGAAGCAGAAGGAAGCCAACCGCATAAGCATGATGAATAATATTATAATCCTTTGCGGACACTACAAGGGCATTGATTATCGCATTCGCGAACACCTTATCGACGAGGAATATAGCATTGGTGACTTTGTGCTCACTGGTGGCGAACTTGCCGCCGCTATGATGTGCGACAGCATTATCCGCGTTATTCCGGGAGCCATCGGCGACGAGCAGTCGGCCTTGTCCGATTCGTTCCAGGATGGACTTCTCGCACCGCCAGTCTATACCCGTCCTGCCGAGTTCAACGGTTGGAAGGTTCCAGACATACTGCTTTCAGGAAACTTCGCAAAGATTGACGAGTGGAAAGAGGAACTCGCCTTCGAGCGCACAAAGGTATTGAGACCGGATTTGCTGGATGAATAAAAGATTATTACTTTATCCTATCTCCACAAAAATCTCTTCTGCCACATTTTTCACAATGACTGCCCATCCATACGCTATCGAACTGGTTGATGGACGATTCTACAATTTCTGGGTCGTTGGTAAAGATACCCGCCTCGAAGTTGCGTTTTTGTGGACTTTTCATGCCAATGCCTGCACCTGTTAGGTTTGCAGAGCCAATGTAGGCACTTTCCATATCGAAAATCATGATTTTGAAATGGACGCGCGGACAAAGTACTCGTTCAAGATTGGTATGCAGGATAGGGTAGCGGTCGAAGTCGGTACGGAAGTTTTCCCCGGGTTCCTTAGCGTGAATAAGCCGAATTTCGATGCCTTTTTTTAGAAGAGAAGCGAGAACGCCAAGCATTGGAACAACGTCGTTGCCTTGCTTTATGTACAAGTCCTTGATGTCGGCAGTGCCAATCCAAAGGGTTCGCTTTACATTTGTGAGCATTGAAAGCACTTCGGTGTAGTGCTGTTCGTCGGCAATGTATTTCAGAAAAGGTGACATAAATATTTTCTATCCCAATAGTGCCTCAATGTCCTTTTCTATTTTCCTGGGAGCTTTGGTTGGTGGATAGCGTTTGATTTTTGTGCCATCGCGTGAAATGAGGAACTTGGTGAAATTCCATTTTATTTTTCTACTTAGGAAACCTCTGGCTTCAGTTGTCAGATATTTGAAGATAGGGTGGGCGTTATCGCCGTTGACATCTACCTTTTTCATAATCTGGAATGTCACACCGTAGTTGAGCTGGCAGAAACTTGAAATTTCGCTGTCGGTACCTGGGTCCTGATGAGCAAACTGGTTGCATGGAAATCCGATGACTACAAGCCCTTTGTCCTTGTATTTCTGGTTTAGTTCTTCCAGTCCTGCGAATTGTGGGGTAAAACCGCATTTGCTTGCTGTGTTGACGATAAGCAGTACCTTGCCCCTGAATTGAGAAAAGTCGAGCACTTGCCCGTTGCTCATTATGGCCTTGTAGTCGTATATTCGTGACATAAAAATACTATTTGGGGCAAAAATAACAATATTTGTGGAATACAATTGTTTTGTGTGAAAAATAAAAGGGAGAACTTTCGCTCTCCCTTTATCTAATGATGTGAAAATTCTTTAGAATTTCAGCTTTTCGATGAGTTCAGCAACGCGGTTTGAGTAACCCCATTCGTTGTCGTACCATGTCAAGGTCTTCAGCAAGCGGCCCTTGAGCATAGTTGACTGAGCATCGAAAATTGACGAATGTGAGTTGTGAACGATGTCGATTGATACGAGAGGTTCTTCTGAGTATTCGATGATACCCTTCATTGGACCTTCTGCAGCCTTCTTTATTGCAGCGTTAACTTCTTCGATAGTAACGTCCTTCTTCAACAAGCAAACGAGGTCAACTGATGAGCCTGTTGGGGTTGGTACGCGAACCGCCATACCGTCGAGTTTGCCATTGAGAGCTGGGAGAACCTTACCTACAGCCTTAGCTGCGCCAGTAGTGGTAGGAATCTGCGAAACAGCGCATGACCGAGCTCTTCTGAGGTCTTTGTGTGGACCGTCGAGAACAATCTGGTCGTTGGTGTACGAGTGGATTGTAGTCATAAGACCGTATTCAATGCCGAAGTTGTCGTTGAGAACCTTTGCGATAGGAGCGAGGCAGTTGGTTGTGCAGGAAGCGTTCGAAACGCACTGTACGTCCTTTGTGAGAACTTCTTCGTTAACACCAAGAACAACCATTGCATCGATGTCGTCCTTTGCAGGAACGGTAAGGATAACCTTCTTTGCACCGTTCTTCAGGTGGTCGCGGTAACCGCCCTTAGGACTTTCCTTGCTGGTGAAAAGACCAGTCGATTCGATAACTACGTCTGGAGTTTCCGGCCATGGAATGTTAGCAGGATTTCTTTCTGCACTGATCTTAATTTCCTTGCCGTTTACGATGATAGCGCTGTCGTTGTAGGAAACTTCCTTGTCGAACTTGCCCTGAGTCGAGTCGTACTTCAGCAGGTGTGCCAATGTCTTGGTATCAGTAAGGTCGTTGATACCGATAATTTCTATATTGTCGCGTCCGAATGCAATCTTGAATACATTACGACCGATGCGACCAAAACCGTTAATTGCTACTTTTATTTTAGCCATAATATTTATTGTTTTTAAATTTCTGCAAAGTTATTAAATAAAGTATTAGATGTGCCAAATTTTTAATGATATTTTACAACATATTTTTTTGTGATGTTTCAATGGCTGCGCAGTTTCATGTTTCTGGTTTAAAGTTTAACGTTCAATGTTCAACGATTTGACGATTCAATAATTTATCAATTGCAGCGGCGCAATGCGTCGCTCCGATTTGCAATTATTTGCGCCTATTGCAATACGTTGCACCTCAAAAAAATCGTAAATCGTCCTTCGTCAATCGTAATTTACATTATCTTTGCATTTCGTAATTGTACAACCATGAAGATAGTAAAGAAGACTTGGATTGGAATATTAGCGCTTGCTACAGCAATAGTTGCGGCATGCACGTCAACAAAACGTACATCCGAAAGTGCCGAAGCCGTGCCGCCAGCCGACAACGATGAACTTGGCGAAAACGAAAATGCAGCCATACCCAAGGATTCGATAAATGCACGTCGTGCTGAACTGCAGGCTCGTATCGAGAAGTTGCGCGCTATAATCAAGGATCGTGAAATGTCGTGCGTGTATGGTTCGCCGGAAGTTCTTCAGGAGTACAGTGCTCATACACGCGAACTGCGTCGCGAAGCCGATTCGTTGCAGAATGAACTATTGCAAATGCTCCAGTCGGAAAAAGATTCTCTTAAGGAACGCTTGGATGCTATAGATGAAACTGTTAACAATAGGTCGGGAGCAAAAGTTTACGGCCCGCCAGAGATGATTAATAGATATAACAATCACAACAAGAAATTGCGCGAAAATCGTGATTCTCTGCAGCATGAGATTGAAAAAATCGACAACGAAATAGAAAGCATTAAGAATAACAGCAAGCAGTAGTGTCGGAATTCTCTTTATATAAGCGTCTTTCGCTCGAGTTGAATCGCGCGGTGCTTTCGTTGCGCGCCGACGAGCATCATCTTCACCAGCTTTTCTGGGAATGCACCTTGCGCTGCAACCTCAACTGCCGTCACTGCGGAAGCGACTGCCGTGTGGTTTCGCAGCAGGAGGATATGCCGCTTGCCGATTTCGTGAAAGTTCTCGACGATATAAAAGCCCACGTTTCTACATACGACATCATGGTGATTACAACAGGAGGCGAACCGCTTGTGCGTGCCGACATTGCCGAATGCGGACGGGCAATCACCGAGCGTGGATTCATCTGGGGAATGGTTACAAACGGCATGTTGCTTACCGAGGAGAAATTAAATGAACTCGTGCGTAATGGTTTGCGTTCCATTGCAATAAGTCTCGATGGCTTTTCCGATGACCACAACTGGATGCGCGGACACGAAACTAGTTTTGCAAATGCAATGCGTGCCATCGAGTCCATGAAAAAGCAAAATGGGCTAGTGTGGGACGTTATTACTTGTGTGAACAAGCGCACAATAAAATATCTGCCTGAATTTCGCGATTTTCTGATTGAAAACGGTGTGCGCAAGTGGCGTTTGTTCAGCGTGTTCCCGTCTGGGCGTGCTGCCAGTGACCCAGAATTGCGTCTAAGCAACGAGGAGTTTGTGCAGATGATGGATTTTATAAAGTCTACTAGATTGGAAGGTCGCATAGATGCCAGTTATGCATGCGACGGATTTCTCGGTCGTTACGAGGGCGAGGTTAGGCGCAAGTATTTCAACTGCAGTTCGGGTGTGAATGTTGCTTCGATTCGTGCCGATGGTGCCATTTCGGGTTGCCTGAGCATACGTAGCGACTACAATCAGGGAAACATATGCAGCGATTCGTTCTGGGAGGTGTGGGAAAAACGCTTCGAGAAGTTTCGCAACCGCAAATGGATGCGCACTGGCGACTGCAAGGCATGCAAGGTTTGGCGATACTGCCAGGGCAACGGAATGCATCTCCGTAATGAAAACGGAGAGTTGAAGATGTGTCAGTATAAGATGATTAGTGGGGCAAAATAAATTTCAAAAATTATGGAATATACCGACTTTATAACAAAATTGAACTTGGCGCCACATCCCGAAGGCGGCTATTATCGTCAGGTTTATGGCAATGATGAAAGTGGAGAAAAGCAAATATCTACCATATATTATATGCTTTGCGGCGATGAATTTTCTGCTTTCCACAAGTTGCATGGTATGTCAGAAATTTGGTACTACCATGCTGGCGAATGCCTTGATATATATGTTATTGATGTCAATGGCGAACTCGTTGTTCATCATCTGTCTGCAGATGCTGAAATGCAGGTTGTAATTGAACCGGAACAATGGTTTGCTGCAGAATTGCCTGGCAAGAAGGGCTTTTCCCTTGTCGGATGCGCAGTAGCACCAGCGTTCAGATTCGATAATTTTGAACTTGCGAAAAAGGAAGACCTTTTGCGAGAGTTCCCTCAGCATGGAGCGTTGATAGAAAGGTTGTGCAGATAGGCAGATTCTGTTTTTCTATTTGCATTTAAAGAAATATATTTGCAACCAAATAAAAACTAACAGTCATGAATAAAAGAAGATTACTTTATGCATTTATTTCACTGGCAATGTGTGTGTTGGTATTGTCGTGCCAAAACAAGGAAAATGCTAGTGTTAGTGAACCCGAAACCGCAGTCAAGGAAGAAGTTTCAACAGTTGAAGCAACTACCGCCGATACAACTGTCTCAGAGGCATCTAAGAATGGTTTTGTCGTTGTTACCGATGTTGTTCCCGATGCAATTCTGGAAATCCGTTATTTCAGCACATTCAACTTTATGGGTGTGCGTGTAGATGGTTACAATGCGCCTATTGCTTACCTTACCAAGGAGGCTGCCGATAGCCTAAAGGCCGTTAGCGATGATGTGAAGGCAATGGGCTTCCGTCTAAAAATTTTCGATGCATACCGTCCGCAATGTGCTGTAGATCATTTTGTTCGCTGGTCGCACGAAGCATCCGACACTCTTATGAAACGCTATTTCTATCCGGATATTGATAAGCCTCGTTTGTTTGAGGAAGGTTACATTGCAAAGAAAAGCAGACATACTTGTGGTTCTACAATAGACCTCACGCTTTTCGACATGAACACAGAAAAGGAGCTTGACATGGGCTCACCGTTCGACTGGCTGGGCGAGGAAAGCCATCCCGACTATGCTGGCGTAACTCCTGAACAGCACAAAAACCGCATGATTCTGCGCGATGCAATGGTTCGTCACGGATTTAGAGGCATCAGCACCGAATGGTGGCACTTTGTTTTAAAGAACGAACCTTATCCTGATACATATTTTACATTCCCGATAGAGTAGGAAAGGTTGTTTTTTGCCCCCAATTACTTTAAGGGCATTAATGTCATTAAAGGCCTTAATATGGGGGCAAAGAAAAAACAACCTTCCCTAGTTATTCCGTTCCGCAAATCGCGTAATTCTGGCTTTCCTCCAAATATTCCTTTAGTGCATTTCCATATTCTGAGAAAATGTCACCGACTCTGCCTAATTCGCTGATATACGGATTGATGTGTCGCTTCTTGGCGTAGATAACTCTGGAATCAGGATTATCGGCTGTGTGGATTATGGTCGAATAGCTTCTGAACTTTTTCCATTCCTTTGCCGAGAATTCGTTGTGCATAAGTTTTTCAATGACAGGCGTTTCGCCAAGATATAAGTCGCTTTCGGCGATTATTCCACGGATTATGCATTCCTTTAATATCTCGGCAAGCCGTTGCATGGAGTAGCGGTCTTCGTCGGCAACATATATGCGTGAGCATTGCAGCGACAACTTTGCAAATACCAGGGCTTTGTCCTTGTCGGTAAACATTATTTCGGGTTGACCATCTTCGTTTGTGCCGACTATGAGGTTGTCATACAGTTCCTTGGCCTTTTCGGGGCTTGCGAGTTTGTAGTTTACAATGTTGCCTATTGTGTATTCAAGTCTGTCGGCCGAAAGACGCGGAGTGTCGTTGTCGGCAATGGGGTAGAGGTGATAGTCAGCGACTTCGGCTGTCTTCATGCCATATTTTTGGAGATATTGCTGTATCTCGGCAGATTTTTCAATTATCGTCTGGGTGCCGTTTTCGGTAGATTCTTGTGTTAGGTAGTCGCCATGCATGAAGTCGATTACATGAGCGAACGCTGGCGACGAAATGTCGTGTAGCAGACCTGCCGTGCTTTGCTTTTTGTCGTGGGTAAAGTGCCATACAATAAGGGCAACACCAATGCTATGGTAGTATCGTGAGTATTTGTCCAGTCCAGCAAACATCGGAAAACTGGTGTATTCGCATCCGCAGTTCATGCCGATGTCGTCGAGACGGAGCATTGCGGGTGTTTGTGCTATTTCACGAATGAATTCAGGAAAATCTGTCGAGTATATATGATGAAGATCCATTGTCAAATTTTTTGCAAAGGTAATGATAATGAAGGAATGTTGGCTTGAAATATCTTATTAGCGGAAAAATTATGTTTATTAAAAATTATAAATCAAAAAATGTGTTCAGTAAATGAATTTTTGTATATTTGCAAACGCTTATGGCGAGTATAAATTTTAATTATTAGATATGAGGAAAGTAATTTTTACAATGTTGATTATTGTTGCTGGAATAATTTCGGCAACTGCTAAACCGGATGTAGTATTGGTAAAGGGTTCGTTGTCTGCGCTCAAGTCGTCAAAGGCAAAAGTATTTGTGCGCTGGGATTATTTGAATAGTACAATCGAAGGTAAGGAAGTAGGTGCGTATCTTAAGGAACGTGGAGAAGATTGGGTGCGCGACTATGACGCAGAGATTGCTCGTGCAGAGGCAAGTTTCCGTGATCGTCTTGACGAGAAGTCGGGTGATGTTTCGACAGTAGCGGGAGAAGACGCTGCTGAATACATCATTGTGATGAAAGTTAGCGATTTTCAGTATGGTCAGGCTGCATTGTCTGCATTAGTTGGTTTTGGCGCAGGAGATTCTCACCTTTCGGGTACTATGGAGATATATAAGAAGGGACAAAGCGAGCCAATTGCAGTTCTCGATGTTGATGGTGTGCCAGGTTCGGGTTATGGAAACGAGATCCGCAGAGTAGAGGCATATCGTGAATTGGCCGAGAACTTGGCTAAACTCATTAAGAAGGGGAAATAAAGATTTCATATATCACACTCTTTTTCTTGTACGGCATTGCATTGGCAGTGCCGTATTTTTTATGTGTAAGGTTGTAAAGGAAAACTAACTAGTTGTTTGGCATGGTATTCTGCAAGATGAATACTTGAATTTTTGGCTGTTTTTATCTTAAAATCTTTATTACCTTTGCAGTTCAATTGTTTCTGTATGGCAGAAAAGAAAAAACATAGGTTATGGGCTTGGCTAACACGACCTTACCAGTTGGTAATATACCGCGATGGTAATTTCGAGGTGCTAAAGAAAATCCATCTGAACAAAATGGCGTTTTCTCTTATCGTTGTGGCTATGTTCGTGATTTTCTTTGCAATAATATCGCTTCTTGTGGTTTATACGCCATTGAAATATTTGGTCCCGGGCTATCCCGACCGTCAAACATTTGAACTTATATACAAAAATGCTGAGCGTGTTGATAGTCTCTCGGCTGAACTTGATGCCCGCGAGGAGTACCTCAATATGATACGCGACATTATATTTGCCGAGGTGCCAGTTGATGCAGACTTTGTAGTGCCAGTAGGAAACTTGACCGATGAGCAGATTCGCGAGTTCAACGATCCTACGAAACCTCGTCAGCGCTACGATGAATCTGATAATGTGAATGTCGTAAGCAAAAATGATATAGTACCAAGCCTTTTTGTTCCAATGAAAGGAATCATTACTAATAAGTTCGACAAGGCTCATAGGCATTTTGGTATCGACATTGCTCCAACTTCCGATGTCACTGTTTTTTCGGTATTGCCTGGAATTGTGATCGAAAGCAACTATACGATAGAAAATGGCTATTCGGTGATTCTCCAGCATGCCAACGGCATATTGTCGGTTTACAAGCATTGCGAGCAACCTGTTGTAGTTGAAGGTCAGAAAGTTCGTCAAGGCGAGCAGATTGCCATATATGGCAATTCTGGTGAAAATACCACTGGCCCGCATCTGCATTTTGAATTGTGGCTTAACGGTGAACCATTGAACCCAACGGAATACATTGAATTTTAATGGAACAGAAACGAAAAAACATAGCAATTCTAGGATCTACGGGTTCAATTGGAACTCAGGCGTTGGATATTATTCGCGATTATCCCGACAAGTTCTCGGCTGAGGTGCTAGTCGCTAACAATAATGCACAATTGCTTATAAGTCAGGCGCGTGAGTTTGAACCTAATTTTGTCGTCATTGCCAATAAGGAGAAATATCCTGAGGTGCGTGAAGCTCTTTCCGATTTGCCGATAAAGGGTTACGCTGGTGCCGAAGCCGTTCTCGACGTTGTGGCAATGGACTGCGTTGACATGGTTTTGGCTGCTATGGTCGGTTTTGCCGGACTTATGCCAACAATCAGGGCGATAGAGGCAGGAAAGGTGGTAGCGCTTGCAAACAAGGAGACGCTTGTGGTCGGCGGTAGCATTATTTGCAACAAGCTCAAGGAAAAAAGTCAGTCGGCTTGCATTGTGCCTGTGGATTCCGAGCATTCGGCAATTTTCCAGTGCCTGCGTGGCGAGAATATCGACGATGTGGAGAAACTTATCCTAACCGCTTCGGGTGGACCATTCTTTGGTCGAAAAGTCGATTTTTTGAAGGATGTTACTGCTGAGCAGGCATTGAACCATCCAAATTGGAAAATGGGTAGCAAGGTGACTATTGATTCGGCATCGCTTATGAACAAGGGGTTCGAGGTCATCGAGGCGCATTGGCTGTTTGGGATTCCTGCCGACAGGATAGAGGTGCTTGTGCATCGCCAGTCGATAGTGCATTCGATGGTGGAGTTTTCCGACGCTTCAATAAAGGCGCAGATTGGAGCTCCAAGCATGAGGATTCCAATACAATATGCATTCGATTATCCTAACAGGTCGTATTCGTCGAAGAACCGTTTTTCATTCCTCGAAAATGGTTGCAATCTGACATTTGAAAAACCAGACATTGAAACTTTCCGCTGTCTGCAAATTGCCTACAATTGCCTATCGCAGGGAGGAAACGCTCCATGTATAATGAATGCCGCTAACGAAATTGCTGTCGATGCCTTCCTGAAAGGACGTATCGGTTTCATGCGTATTCCTGAAATAATTGAGTCAACCCTCGAAAAATTGCCCTACGAAAGCATGATTACAATAGATTCGTGTTTCGCAACTGATAGTGAGGCTAGGAGGGTGGCAGAAAAACTTGTCGTGAAAAGTTAGAGGCTGCTTTTATAATTTTCCAGCAAGCAATTCCATAATTTTCAAGTCCTTTTTATAGGTAATCTTTATGTTTGAATCGTCGCCATCGATGATGAAAATCCTTTCGTCAGGAAGATAGCGTAAAACCACGCCACAGTCGTCGGTAGCGACAAAGTCGGTATCGGCCATAGCTAGCTTGTATGCTTTTGAAATGCTTTCGTAACGAAAGCCTTGCGGTGTTTGCTGGCAACGAAGTGTTGAGCGTTTGGGTATACGACCAATGAATTTTCCCGATTCGTTAACTTCGATAATTGTGTCGGTTGACGGTACTGATACAGCTACCGCATTATAATTTTTCAATGCACCAACCACATCGGCAATAATTCTTTGTGAAACTAGAGGACGGACAGCATCGTGAAATATCAGATTGCAATTCACACCTTCGTAGGCTTTTATTGCCGAAATACTTGAATCAGAACGTTCTTCTCCTCCATCAAGGATTTTTTTCACCTTTGTCCATGAGTTGCGTGCGACAATCTTATTTATTTCCGAAACAAAATTCTTGTTTACGACAACCGCAATTTCGTCAATGCCGTCGCATTTTTCAAAGGCATTAATGGAGTATTCGATTATTGCACGACCATTTACCTCGATGAACTGCTTTGGCAAGTCGCCACCTATGCGACGTCCGCTTCCGCCTGCCAAAACCACAGCAATATTCAGCCTTTCCATTGCCATTTTATTCGATGCTGACAACCTTAAATTCTGTACGGCGGTTTTGCGCACGACCTTCCTCTGTGTCGTTGGTCGCAACTGGAACAGAGAAGTCGTATCCGCTATACGACAGGCGTTCCTTGGCAATTCCCTGCGAAACAAGGTAGTTGTAAACCGATTTAGCACGATTTTCCGAAAGTGTCTTGTTGTAAGCCTTTGTGCCTACATTGTCGGTATGACCGCCGATTTCTATCTTCATCTTCGGGTTTGCGTTCATGTACTCCACAACTTTGCCAAGTTCGGTGTATGAATCGGGTAGGAGGTCGTAGCTGTCGGTCTTGAAGAAGATGTTTTTCAGAACAACCGTCACACCCTTTTCTATCGGTTGCAAGGGAATATTCATAATGTACGGTTCCTCTGGATGCTCAAGGTTGGTGAGCGAAAAGTTTTCGGAGTAGAACAGATAGCCCTCACGCGAAACGTTGAATGCATAGTCCTTGTCGATTGGCAGGCAGACCATATATTCGCCGTTGTTTTCCTGCGAATACATATCCACAACCTTTTCGCCGCTTTCAATATCAAGCATTTCGCATTTTGCCTTCAGCCTTTCGTTGGTTTTCGAGTCGTAGATGTAGCCTTTCACGTATGTAACGGTAACTGGCTTAACCTCAGGTGGAAGTTCAAATCCAAATATGTCGAGGTCGCGCTTTGTGCCCGATGAAGAAAACATTGCAAGGTCGCCTTTGGCGTTTACAATAAGACTTCTCTCTTCGCCCAGAGTATTTATTGGATAACCGATATTTTTCGGCTTCGACCAAGTTCTTCCTTCGTCTTCGGTTTTTGAAACGAACAAGTCGTAGCTGCCAAGTCCGGGATGACCTTTAGATGCAAAATACAAGGTCTTGCAGTCGGGGTGTATGAACGGAGAAATATCCTCGTATGGTGTGTTTACTTTTCCGCCAAGGTTTTCTGCTGGCTTCAATGCATTACCCTTGCTGTCGATTTGTATGCGCCAGATGTCTGTTTTGCCGAAACCACCAGAACGCGACGACGAGAAATACAGGTATTTGCCGTCTGATGACAGTGACGGGTTGCTCTCCCAGAATTCGGTATTTACCGAACGCATATTTTGTGGTTGCGACCATTGTTTGCCTTCCCAGAACATTATGTATAAGTCGCAGCTTCCTTTGCCGTCTGGACGGTTGCAAGCCGTTATTACACAAGTTTTTCCATCGGCTGAGATACACTGAGCACCTTCGTTTAGCTCTGTATTGATTCTTCCGGGAAGCGGGGCTCCTGCATCGTATTTGCCTGTTTCAGGATTACGGTAGGCATAAAACAGGTCTTCGTGCATATTTGACTGGCTTCGCGATGGATTTCTCGGATTCAGCGGTATTTGCCTCGTGAAGACTAGCATTTCCTCGTCAGCCGAAAGCGATGGCCAGTATTCGTCCCATTCCGTATTTATTCTGCCTACACTGCGAGGTTTGAAATTCACAGGATTACGCACTGCACTATCTGAAAAAGTTATGAATTCGCGCAGTCGGTCGGTGTCATATTTCTTGTAAATCTTCAAATCGGCATTTTCGTAAAAGAAGTCAATGTATTTTTTTGCTGAGGCATATTCGCCGATGCCGTAGTTGTGCATTGCAAGCTTGAGCGTTATTCCGTAGTCGAAATGCGGGTCAAGGTCAACAACCTTCTCGTAGAACTTTATTGATGTCTTGATGTCGCCGAGGAAATCATATATTTCAGCCTTCAGCATATAAGGTTCGATGAAAATAGAATCCTTTGCAATGGCGTTGTCGGCTTCCTGCAAGGCGAATTTGATGGTTTGGTCCGATTTCCCATTCTGGTAATATGCGACAGCTTTTTCAAAACACTTTATAGCCGCTTTCGACTTTGTGTGGTATTCCTCGTTCTGCGAAAATGCAAGTCCGCACAACAGCGAAAATGCCAATATGAACAATAATTTTTTCATACTAATAAAATAACAAAAAACAAGCCGAGAAAAAATCCCGACTTGCAAATATAATAACTTTTATGGAACTAATTACAAACCTTTGTCCATTGTCAAGAGGAACTCCTCGTTGGATGCAACCTGTGGCAATCTGGTGCGGATGAATTCCATTGCCTCCACCGAATTCATGTCGGCAAGGAACTCGCGCATTACCCACAGGCGGTTTACGAGGTCCGGATTTACAAGCAAATCCTCGCGACGAGTACTCGAAGCGGTAACATCCACAGCAGGGTAAATTCTGCGGTTCGACAACTTGCGGTCGAGCTGAAGCTCCATGTTGCCTGTTCCTTTGAATTCCTCGAAAATCACATCATCCATCTTCGAACCGGTTTCGGTGAGGGCTGTAGCAAGGATAGTGAGCGAACCGCCGTTTTCGATGTTACGAGCGGCACCGAAGAAACGTTTCGGCTTGTGCAAAGCATTTGAATCAACACCACCCGACAAAACTCTACCCGATGCAGGAGCAACAGTGTTGTATGCACGAGCCAGACGGGTGATAGAGTCGAGCAGAATAACCACATCGTGACCGCATTCAACCATACGCTTAGCCTTTTCGAGAACTATGCTTGCAACTTTTACATGGCGTTCTGCTGGTTCGTCGAATGTTGATGCGATAACTTCTGCGTTAACGTCGCGTGCCATATCGGTAACTTCCTCCGGACCCTCATCAATAAGCAATATAATAAGGTAAACCTCTGGGTGATTGTCGGCTATTGCGTTTGCAATTTCCTTAAGCAACACTGTCTTACCAGTCTTTGGCTGAGCAACTATCAAACCACGTTGACCTTT
Source organism: Bacteroidales bacterium (assembly GCA_045112395.1). Lineage (GTDB taxonomy): Bacteria > Bacteroidota > Bacteroidia > Bacteroidales > ML635J-15 > Bact-19. The sequence goes on along the minus strand of JBGUHW010000116.1, from coordinate 8,279 downwards.
TCCGATTGGCGTGAATAAATCTACAACTCGTGTCGATAGGTTTGCATGTCCCTTGCCTGTAATGTTGAACTTTTCGGTTGGGAACAATGGTGTTAGGTGGTCGAAAGGAATCCTGTCGCGAACAAGCATCGGGTCAAGTCCGTTAATTTTTATGACCTTTGTAAGCGGGAAATACTTTTCGCCTTCCTTTGGAGGTCTTACAGTTCCTTCGATAGTATCACCGGTCTTTAGTCCGAACAATTTTATTTGTGACTGTGAAACATAAACATCATCGGGAGAATTCAGGTAATAGTAATCCGAAGAGCGTAGGAATCCGTAGTTTTCGGGCATAATTTCAAGTACGCCGGTAACTGTAACTATTCCTGAGAAATCGTAGTTAGGCTTTGGCTCTTCCACATTATGAACCTGCTGAGCATTTTGTTGCTGGTGGTTGTCAATGTCAAACGACAATTGCTGAGCCTTTTGCTGTTGGTCGTTTCTGCCGTTATCGTTGCGCGGAGCACCATTATTGTTGCGTTGCTGGTCGTTGCGCTGATATTGCTTCCTGAAATCTTGGCGTGGCTGTTGATTTCTGTCGTTTTGTTGCGTAGCAGCTTGTTCGTTTTTTTGCATGACAGGCTCTGCTTCGCCATATCTTGCGTTTGATTCAGTAACCATCGTCGGCTGTGGTTTCTGATTTTCCTGATTGTTGAATACCAATTTGGCAGCAGAACCATTTTCATCAAGGTGCGTAGTCATTATTGGCGACTGAATTCTTGCCCTGCGTTGGCGCCTTCTAGGTTCAGACGAATAATCGTCTATTGCCGGTTCTTCTTGATTTTCAACAATAAATTCGCTGGCACTTTCTACAGCACTTGAAATCCGTGGCGGACGACCGCGTCTCGGCCTTTGTTCGTTATTTTCTATACTATGATTATGCTTGATATTGACATCTTTAAGCGGAGCCATTATGTCGGTAACGCCAATTAATGAATCATCGTCATCATCGTCGTCATCATCAATGTCAGGATCTTCTGTATCCTGTATCCTTCTAATTAAATCTTGTTTTCTAAATGCTTCCACTCTCTTGATACCCAAACCTTTTGCATATTCTCTCAATTCGGGTAGCAACATATCGTTCAACTCTGAATAACTTTTCATCTTAAAGTTAGTTACAAATATTTTTAATTAATCTGTGAAATCAAATAATATCATTTATCAAAGCTACCAATTCCAAAACCTTACAAGCGGTCGAAAAATATTTCCAGTGTGATTTATAATCTTCAGAAATGAATTGATACCTTATCAAATCAATTGCAGTGCAAATATATATCTTTTTGTGCAGATGCAAGCAAATTGGGCATATTTTTTTTCACAGGAACTATTGACGTTAAAGTGTTATGGCGCAAAGTCTTATCCTTTTTATCAACATGACAAATCCTACAATGCAAACCTTTACAGCTTGCGCCAACTCTATGTTTTACGGCAAAATTCAAGCATATGCGCCCGAATTTGCCGTTTGCTTTGTTACCTTACCTTTGCGCCAAGTTCCTTCTCGTAGAACATTATGAGCTTCTGCATAATCTTGTCGATCTGCTTGTCGGTCATAGTCTTTTCGGTGTCCTCGAGCTCGAAACTCAATGCATACGAAATCTTGCCCGGTTCAAGGTTCTTGCCTTCGTAAACATCGAACAAACCAACCTTGACAATATGCTTAGGCTCTGTTCTGCGTGCAACTTCCTCCAATTGTGCGTAGGTTACCGACTTGTCGATGAGCAAAGCAAGGTCGCGGCGTACGCGCGGGAACTTTGAAATTGGTTGGTACTCTATCTTGTGTGTCTTGGCGAATTTCAGAAGCTCATCCCAGTTGATTTCTGCATAGAAAACATCCTGGTCGATGTCCATCTTCTTGAGCAACGCCTTCGAAACGACGGCTATGCGGGCAACTTCCTTGTCCTTCATCTTGAACGACTGGAAAGTGCTGAACTTTTCGTCAGACGAAACCTCGAACTTCAACGCCGACATATCAACGCCGATTTTCTTCAGCACTGCCGACACGCCTGACTTCAGCATGAAGTAGTCGGTTGGATTGTCCTTCAGGTTCCAGCTTAGCGGATTGCGCTTGCCGGTAATCCACATTCCGATGTACTGTGTTTCGCTGTATGCTGTAATGTCGGAAATCTGCTTCTCGGCATTATAATAATAGGTACGGCCGAACTCGAAGAACTTAAGGTCACCGTTCTTGTAGTTCAGGTTGGCCTTTATGCTGTTTAGTCCACCATAAAGCAATGATGGTCGCATAACATTCAGTTCGCGGCTCAGCGGATTATAAATCTTCACGATGCGGTTTGCATATTCGCTGTTCTCGGCAATGTCATCTGCAGAAATCATCGAGAGGCACATAATTTCGGTGTAGCCCATGCCTGTGAGCACGTCCGAAACGAGGTTCATCATCTTCTGCGGTTCCGGCTTTTCGGGATAGTTGATGCTGAACGAAATGTGGTTCGGCACCTCGATGTTGTTGTAGCCGTAGATTCTCATGATATCCTCCACCACGTCGGCTTCACCGGTTACATCAACCCTGTAGGTCGGGATTTCGAGCTTCAAGTCGCGGCCTTTGTCCTCGAGAATCTTCATGTCGAGCAGACCGATGATTTCGCGTACGCGTGCTTCGGGAATTTCCTTGCCGATAAGCGCATTGCCGCGGTCGATGTTGTAGTCGACTATTGCAGACTCTATCTTGTTTGGATAAACATCGGTAATTTCGGAAGCGATACGACCGCAGCCCATCTCAACAATCAGGCTTGCAGCACGGCGCAATGCGTAAGGCACCATGTTGATGTCCACTCCGCGCTCGAAATGGAACGAAGCGTCGGTCTTAAGGCCGTGGAACTTCGAAGTCTTGCGGATTGAAACTGGGCTGAAGTATGCAGCCTCGATGAAAACATTCTTTGTTTCGTTGGAGATTCCCGACTTCTGACCACCGAACACACCGCCGATGCACATTGGCTCCTCGGCATTGCAAATCATAAGGTCGTGAGCCGAAAGTTTGCGCTCAACGCCATCGAGAGTTACAAACGGAGTACCCTCTGCGACATTCTTCACGATAATCTGACGTCCAGCAATCTTGTCGGCATCGAAGGCGTGAAGCGGATTGCCAGTTTCGTACAGCACGAAGTTGGTAACATCCACTATGTTGTTTATAGGATTCAAGCCGACCGATTTCAGTCGGTTCTTCAGCCATTCGGGCGATTCCTGCACCTTCACATCTGTAAGGCAGATGCCCATATAGCGGCGGCAAGCCTCGGTATTTTCTATCTTGATGTCGATTTTGATTTCATTCTTGGGATTCTCGGTGATTTCGGCCTTGGGGATATTGTATTTTATACCCTTAACGGCAGCCACATCGCGGGCGGCACCTATGTGCGAAGCTCCGTCGATACGGTTTGGAGTGATGTCGATTTCGATTGCGGTGTCGTTTTCGACCTTGAAGTATTCCGAAGCAGGCGTACCCACCTTGGCGTCGGCTGGCAGAACCATGATTCCATCGTGCGAAGTGCCGATGTTCATCTCGTCCTCGGCGCAAATCATACCTTCCGACGGTTCGCCGCGCAGTTTCGACTTCTTGATTTCGAACACACCGTCCTTGGCGTAAATCTTAGTGCCTATGGTTGCCACTACGACCTTCTGTCCGGCAGCAACATTCGGAGCACCGCAGACAATATGCAGCGGTTCTTCGCCACCGACATTGACGGTTGTAACGTGCAGATGGTCGGAATTCGGATGTGCCTCGCAGGTCAAAACCTCGCCGATTACAAAACCCTTGAGTCCGCCGATTACAGACGAAACTTCTTCAGTACCATCAACTTCGAGTCCAACACTTGTCAATATTTTTGCCAATTCTTCGGGCGATTCGTCGAACGCCACATAATTCTTAAGCCAGTTGTATGAAATCTTCATCGTAAATCAATTTTGGAATGCAAAAGTAATAATAATTTACGATTTACGAATTACGATTTACGAATGAAAGATTGGAAAAATTGAGAATTTGAAAATTCCGCCCCCTGAGCCAGTCGAAGGGAAGGATTCAATGATTTAATGAATTGTATTGGCGCAATGCTTTGTGCTCGCAGGTCAATGACTTATCAATTGCTAATCACCTCCCAGAAACCGCCTTTGTCGGGTCCTACACGACGGAGATATTTACCACGCATAGCGTTGATCAGGCGAGACACGGCTGAAGGATGCAATCCCAATATATTAGCAATTTCGGCTTTAGAGATATATGGATCTTCTTTCATCAATTGTAACATTGTACTTCTATTTTCTATTCTATTTTCTATTCGATTTCTGTTCGGTTTCTGTTCGGTTTCTGTTCGGTTTCTGTCAACTTTGGCACAGTTATCTTCAATATGAAATCATCGGTATGGTACTTTGGCTCGGCAACTCCATTTGCTATCAGTTCGCGACACATACGGTCAACACCTTCGCCATACTCCTTGACATAGTGATAAGTTTTCAAGAAAGCAGCTATCTTTGGATTACGAGAGAAATGCGTATTACGAATATTGGAAGGTCTAACCATACCGGGCAAACGACCAGGACTCTCGAACACAATGCGGTCGTCAAACATTTTTATCTGAATGTCCGTCCCTTTTATGCTATATGCACGATGGCAACAAGCATTCACGACCATCTCTTGTATAACAAACTGCGGATAATCGCGACGAGTAACGAATTGCCCCTGCTGACCAAGATAGGTATGCTCAGCAACTTGTGTTTCAAGATATTCAACCGTCTTTTCCACTTGGTTCAGAATCGTTCCTTCAAAGATAACATCCTTGATAACATTCATCTCAGTTCCGAATTGCTCTACCGTTCCATCGTAGCGAATGAATCGTGTGCGAGCGCGAGGGAAGAACAACTGCGGATTCTTACCAAACAACAGCATGCAAGCTGTACTTACCTCTTCTTCCCCATTCTTATTCGTAGTGACAAAATGGTTGTTCTCTCGCAGATATTGAATTGGCGACTTGCCATAACCCAGCATATTAACATACCTTGCCACAGCATCCAGATCTATATCATTGACGGTTGCTCCATAGACAGCAGTATCTTCAAAATAGCGTTCGCCTTTATCGTACATCAGTTGCACGCGCTCATCAAACGAAAGTTTCCTGCTCTTGTCACCGACACGCATATAAGCTTCATCTGCCTGATTTGTGTGCAAACTCGAACTTGCAGGGATGTGCATTAACAAAATACGGTTTTCATTTCCATCCTTATCCATACAAGGCATATATGTACAAGTGACGGAAACAGACGGATTACAAAAGTCATACGGAACACGAAGCAACTCGTTCAGTTTAGCTGAATATTGGTTAACACCTTCAATCTTACGAGTCTTATCCGACACGCCAATAGCAATGACCCCACCATCTGCGTTTGCAAATGCAACAATTGGTATGGCCAATGCCTTGAGTTCTATTTGAATGCTTTTGCAATCAAATGTTTGCCCTTCTTTGCGAGTTTGTATTTCGTGCAGTGTCATAACTTCCTATTTTGCTCACAAAGATACAAAAATTCCACCGATTTTCTCCATTTATTTTCCACCCCGCAATCGAAATTGAAAAAACTATTGCTTCGGAGGGAAATGAGATTTGATGAAAATTTGGGTAGGGAAAAAATATTGAACTATTCGGAATTTGCAGATAGTTGAGCTTTTAGTTTATCTATAACAACCTCATCGGCAGGCAACCATTTTACGCTATCTAGTTGTTCGGTTGAAAGCCATCGCGCAGCCTCATGTTCCAATAACGACAATTCTCCTTCGACAACTTCACACCAATAACAATGCATTGTCAAATGAAATTTAGGATAGTCCCACTCTACAGTTGTAACAGGTTTGCTTACACTTATTTCTGTATCTAATTCTTCTCGAATTTCTCGTTTTAATGCATCTTCTGGTTTCTCTCCATTTTCAATTTTTCCGCCAGGAAATTCCCACCAATCCTTCCAATCTCCACTTCCTCGTTGAGTTGCAAAGATTTCTTCTCCTTTATGGATAATCGCTGCTACAACTTCAATATTTTTCATGCATTATATTTCTTTCAATCCAATAGATTTGAGATAATTGTATGTACTATCGTAAAATTCAGGCAATCTTGTACGATCATCTTTATTGCCCTCAGGAACACAGATTACCATCCCCTGACGCGCCCGTGTGAGCAATACCCTATATGCATTTAATTGATAAAGCTTACGCTCTTCTTTATTTATACGATTCCAACGATTTCCTCCATTAAACTCATAAAAATCCCACTGTCCATCATTATAACGTAAATCACCATCCCATACCAAACAAGTCCAATCTAGTTCCAATCCTTGTATATCAAATTCACTCGCTGCATCTTCTAAAAATAAAGAAGAACGCACATCGTCTATATCATCCAAAAACCAATGTACCGTATCTGGTTTGCATCGAACATCAATTGCTAAAGGTTTCAATCTATACGCTTTTGAAGAAACCAACATTCCGTATCTTTCATTTCCTCTTGCTTTTTTACGCAACCACAGTTTTGCAACATTAATATCTCTTGTCAAGACTATTGGATAACGATCTTTTATCTTCGCATAATTATCTATTACACTATCAATATTACAATCTAATAAATGGTGAACCATATTCGACAAGCTTTCTGCTCTAAAAGAACGCATAGAAACCGCCAAATGTAAGTCTTTAGAATATGTCACATTAGAATTTTTTGAAAGCAATTCTTCGATCTTACCTTCCGCATATTCTTTTGCTGTTAGTTGATTAGATATATAAACTCGCCACTCTGGGAAAGTTTCATTCATAGCTCTAACCCATTCGCCGATACCAGCTTCTCCTGTATTAATTTCCTGCCCACCACCAACAAGACAAACAATTACAGCCCAATCTTTTCTTTGGTCTAACGACCATATAAGAAATTCGCCTTCTGACATAGGAAAATCTTGTATCCCTTTCTTACGTTTTAACCAACTCGAAAGATGTTCCTGATCCCAAGAACGTTGAGCCTCATCAAAAATTGCGATATTTTCAACTTCAGCATATCCCGCTGTTTTATCTTTCAATTCTTTATCGGGGTCAATCTCAATCTTCTTTCCGACAATAGGAGTACGCAACTTTTGAAGCATATTATCGCGATATCGATGAATGATTTGTATAAACTGACTTACTTCTCGCCGCGCATCTGTTATATTGTATTTTTCTCCTTGTTCGTTCTTCTGTCGCTTCTTATCTCTAGCCAAAGCCTCTGTCAACACACTTACCAAAGGTCCGTTCCCCGACAAATATACAGCTAAATCAGGATTTTCACCTTCTTCATGCGACAATTGTTTAATAGCTACGTTTAAACCTACCAATGTTTTTCCAGCCCCTGGCACTCCTGTCACAAAGCAAATACTTTTTTCTCCACGTAATTTCGTTTCGTGAATAACTTTCAGTACATATTCAGTTGTCCTATCCAATTGTTCTCCCTCTGCTTCATGGCGCGTTATCTCATCGACACTATGTTGTGAATATAATGCGCTTGCTGCTTCTATGATAGTTGGCGTCGGAGCATAGCGGCTCTTTACCCAGTCTCTCATCGGAACATCGCCTGTATATTCCGGAATGTCTTGTTCTAGAACCATTTTTACGACATTTGACAATCCTACAGAATTTGTCATTAATGGTTCATATATACCATCATTATAATGCGACAATTTAAGTTCTGCTGAAGAACCCTTACTGTCAGTTGCAACCAAAATAGGAACAATGAATCTATCAGCACTACCTTGATGAAAATTCTTCAAATCAAGAGCATAATCCATCACTTGATCTACATCTTGATGGTTAAAAACAGTTTGACCAGCCTTAAATTCAAGAATGAACACTCGCTCTCTAAGTAAAACCACTACATCTATTCTCTTTCCTAAACGTGGTATTGTATATTCAAAAATTATCCAGCCATCTTCGCTTTTATATAATGCTAACACCTCCTTTAAAAGCGTTATTTCCTCTTTCCATGCAAACTTTTGTGTGTCTCCTGTATCATACTCATCGTTTCCGGCTATGATACCAAATATTTCAAGTTCATTTTGCAGGAGAAAATCTCGTATGGAATTTCGATAGAAAAAGCGTTCGTTCATAAAATTGAAAAAAGATAATAAATTATGTCACAAATTTACTTTATTATTTTATATAAAGATACGACTTTCAATTGAACATATTTACCAATATTTATTTGCTAATACATTTCTATCGCATATTCCAC
>JBGUHW010000115.1:0-10252 GCA_045112395.1 Bacteroidales bacterium | reverse complement strand
ACCTCCGTCCCTCATCGTTTGGGATTGCAAAAGTAGTGCATTTTTAATTACCACCAAAACTTTTTTCACTTTTTTTTCAAAAAAGTTGTGTGAATTTTGTAATAGATTGACTATTAATGGATTATAAACAAAGATTTTTCTCGTTTTCTCTGAAATAATTCCGTTTTTAGACCTAAAATTCCCATTTTTGGGCATCCCTAAATTGAACAGAACGGAATTTTCTGCGCGAACACTCGGAAAAGTTGAAACAAAACGACACATAATCCGACATAGAAAAACCGAACTTTGAAAAAGTAAAACAAACTTTTCAAACTATACCTATTAATATAATAGATACCAAACTCTGCAATTCATAAAAATACATTCTCTCCTCAATCATATTTTTTCATAAATTTGCAATCTAAAACGAAACAGAAAAACAATGACAGAAAAAATCATCATCCTCGACTTTGGTTCACAGTATACTCAGCTGATAGCCAGACGAGTAAGAGAATTAAACACCTATTGCGAAATACATCCCTACAACAAGATTCCCGCATTGGACGAATCGGTAAAGGGCGTAATTCTTAGCGGAAGTCCGTACTCGGTGCGCGACGAAAAGGCTATCAAGCCCGACCTCTCGGCAATAAAGGGGAAAATGCCACTTCTCGGCGTTTGCTATGGCGCACAGTACCTTGCACATTTCTACGGCGGCGAAGTCGCTCCGTCGAACTCACGCGAATATGGCCGTGCTAACCTCAACTTCGTAAACGCAAACGACGTGCTTATGAAGGACGTGCCATCGAATTCGCAAGTATGGATGTCGCATGGTGACACAATAAAGCAAATTCCTGAAAACTACGAAATTATAGCTTCGACAGCTGATGTAAAGGTAGCCGCATACAAAATTGGTGGCGAGCAGACCTGGGGCATACAGTTCCATCCCGAAGTTTACCACTCGACCGACGGCAAGACCTTGCTGAAGAATTTCGTAGTAGGCATTTGCGGTTGCTCGCAGTCGTGGACGCCCGATTCGTTTGTCGAAACAACCATAAAGGAACTTCGTGAAAAAATCGGTAGCGACAAGGTTGTTCTCGGACTTTCGGGCGGCGTTGACAGTTCGGTTGCAGCAGTATTGCTCAACAAGGCTATCGGCAGCCAGCTCACCTGTATTTTCGTTGACAACGGACTGCTTCGCAAGAACGAATTTTCGTCGGTGCTCGAATCTTACCGTGGAATGGGACTTAACGTTATCGGCGTAGATGCAAAGCAGGACTTCTACCGCGAACTTGCAGGCGTAACCGAACCAGAACGCAAGCGCAAGATTATCGGAAGGCTTTTCATTGAGACTTTCGACCGCGAAGCAAGCAAAATTAAGGACGTGAAGTGGCTTGCACAAGGCACTATTTATCCCGATGTAATTGAGTCGGCTGGCGTACTTGGCCCTGCAGCAACAATCAAGTCGCACCACAACGTAGGCGGTTTGCCCGAAAAGATGAACCTGAAGATTGTAGAGCCGTTGCGTCTGCTCTTCAAGGACGAGGTTCGTCGCGTAGGTAAGGCTCTGAATGTCAGCAACAACATTCTTGGTCGTCATCCTTTCCCGGGACCAGGACTTGCAATCCGCATCATCGGCGACATCACCGCGCAGAAGGTTGAAATCTTGCAGAATGTTGACGATATTTTCATTCAGGGACTTCGTGAAGAAGGCCTTTACGACCAGATTTGGCAGGCCGGAGCAATATTGCTTCCAGTGCAGTCGGTAGGCGTTATGGGCGATGAACGTACCTACGAAAATGTTGTTGCTCTCCGTGCAGTACACTCCACCGACGGTATGACAGCCGACTGGGTTCATCTGCCATACGAGTTCCTTGCAAAGATTTCAAACAAGATAATCAATAAGGTAAAAGGTGTGAACAGAGTTGTCTACGACATCAGCTCGAAGCCTCCGGCAACGATAGAATGGGAATAAAAACGGGAAAATCAATAATTATCAGCAAGTTTAATAATAAGACTATGCCCACTAAACAACCTGAAAACATATCATACGCAGCTGCGCTCGAAGAGCTGGAAAAGATTCTTGCCGACATGGAAAGCAACGAACTCGACCTTGACACACTAAGCGAAAAGGTGAAACGTGCAGCCTTCTTGACAAAACTGTGCAAGACAAAACTGAGAAGCACAACCGAAGAAATTGACAAGATATTGGAGGATTGGCAGAAGGAATGAGGTGAAAAATTTGATGATTTGAAAATTTGAAGATTATGCGCAAACTTATATTCATAATGACATTTACCGCAGTGACAGTGCTTTCGTTCGGACAGATACGAATAGCACTCGGCAAATACAGCGGTGGTGGCGACTGGTACGCAAATCCAACATCTTTGCCAAACCTCATCAAGTTTTGCAACGAAAACCTCGGCACCAACATCGACCCTGAGCCAGCAACCGTGGAGTTCGGCAGCGCAGACCTGTTCAATTATCCGTTTGTGCATATTACTGGTCACGGAAACATCATTCTCAGCGATTTTGAAGTAGAAAATCTTCGCAACTACCTCATCGGCGGAGGATTCCTGCACATCGACGACAACTACGGTCTTGATGCCTACGTCCGCGAACAAATGAAAAAGGTTTTCCCCGACCTAGAATTTGTGGAACTGCCTTACACTCACGAAATTTACCATCAGAAATACGATTTCCCGAACGGTCTGCCCAAAGTCCACGAACACGACAACAAGCCACCACAGGGATTCGGCATAATTTACCAGGGACGCCTGGTTGTTTTCTACAGCTACGAATGCGACCTCGGCGACGGCTGGGAATCGCAGTCGGTCCACCACGATTCGGAAGAAATCCGCACAAAAGCACTTAAAATGGGTGCCAATATAATTAACTATGTATTTGAAAATTAAATAAGTAAAGATATGAGAAGAATAGTAACAGTAGTCCTGATGCTTACGGTTTTGTTCGGAAGCGCACAGGCATGGAAGCCAACAAAAGGCGAAGCTAAGAAAATTACAAAGGGGTTAATTTCGGCAATAATGTCGGGTGATTTGAAAAAGTCGCTTGATTATTTTGCGCCAGAATATGTAAGCGAACAGCATGACAGTTTCCTTGAAGGACGCACCGAACAATTCGTGATGGAGTTTATCGGTGGTGTGCCTGTAACGAAAGAAGGCAAACAATTGGACTTCATTACACCCAAACAAAAGAACATCGCATCCATGAAAATAAAAGATGTGGTCATCATTGGCGAAACAATGTACTCAGTAGTCGAGGTAACACTCAAGGACGGAAGCAAATATACAACTGACCTCAATATTGCAATAATCGATGGCGAAATGCTTAGATTCTGGGGAGCTGTTGGGTAAAAAAGAGTTGAAAGTTGAGAGTTGAAAGTCGCAAAGCATTGCGATGTCATAACGATTCAAAAATGGAATGTCATCCTGAACTTGTTTCAGGATCTGATTCCGTTTTTTTATTTCTAGTTTTCTCGCTGTTCAATGATTGCTCCTCAACCTTTTTCGGTACAATATTTGTTATAAAAACGCAAAAATCATATTGACTATGAAACGATTATATTTTGCTTTTTGCATTTTTACAATAATGGTACTTTTTGTGCCTAATATTGAAATGTCGGCACAAACGGTGAGGAATTCAAGCTACTCATCAATTGGGCATATCGACAGCGACGGAACTATTCGCAATTCTAGCTACTCAACCATTGGGCATATCGATAGCGACGGAACAATACGTAATTCTAGCTACAGTACAATCGGGCATATTGATAGTGACGGAACTATCCGCAATTCAAGCTACAGCACAATTGGTCATGTCGATAAAGACGGAACGGTACGAAATTCAAGCTACAGCACCATTGGGCATATCGACAGTGACGGAACAGTCCGCAACTCCAGTTATTCCACAATAGGCCACGCCAAAGGCATTAAACGAGAATGGGCTGCCGTGTGGTTTTTCTTTGATTTCTTTTAAAAAAGAAACATTTTTTTAGTCACTTTCTATTTCAATAGCAATTATTTCTATTCGGCGCTCCCTCGCCGCTGCCGGATTGTACACTGAATTTCGCTGGTCGTTGCGGTCATCGCTGACATTGGCGGCAGCCATAGTTTTGCCGAACGCAACAAACTTATATTCAATCTGCCCATTTTCAATGTATTGACGGAAAACACCGCTTTCATATTCATCAAAGAAATTTACCAATGATGATATTCTTCGTTTCGCCAGATTGTTATTGTACTCGACTGTATTTAAAGGACTTGTGAAACCTTTTATTGTAATTGCCACCTTCTGCCCGCTTTCGAGCAGTTCTTTCATCATCTTGGTAAATTCAATAAGCCTGTTGTAGTTTTCCTCGACTTTTCCTGCGAAGAAATTATCGATGCTATCAATGGCTTCCTCACGCCTTGCACGGTCAAGTCCTTTTGAAAATTCGCGCCTATATTTGTCCTGCATCTGCATATAAGCGAAATATGTATCGCTATAGTTCTGTGTAGTAACTGTGTCCCAAGAATTTGGATTAGGAATATCATTATGGAAATATAGGCTTATAGGGACAAGCAACCTTGTGCGCTGGGTAAGCGTGGCTATCCTTATTTCGGTTTCTGCCTTTATGCGGTCCTCCTCACTGACATACTTTTCGATATTGTAGTAGAAAATATCGTTGCAACAGCTTTGGTGCGTCTGCGACATTGCGCCCTTACGATTGCTTGTAAGAAAGGCTAGTCCCTGCTCCGGATAAACCTTGTAATACATGTCGTTCTGCGCCGAATTTATCGGATAGCCAAGATTTTGCACATCTTCCCAAACCCTAAAATTACCTTTAACCGAAAAAATGTCGAACGCTCCTATTGTCTGGTAATGATTGGAACTGAAATATAGCGTAGTATCAATGGTGCTATAAAATGGAGTAATCTCATCACCAGGCGTGTTAATCAACGATGTAGTGTCGGTAAATTCTGCAAATCGTTCATCTTCAATGATTGGTCGTCCAATATTTTTCACAGAACCAAAATTCCCATCGGGAAGAATTTCGCATGAATAAATGTCGTATCCACCCTCGCCTCCTGGGCGGTCGCTCGACCATAGCAGAATATCGGGACGACTTTCAAATTCCACAAGAAATGGCTGGGTGGAATTGTAACCCTGCACATTTATTTTTTCGGGAAGCATTTTTGGAGCGGACCATTCATCTCCATCCCGCTCACACATATAAATATAAGTGTGACCATTTATAAAATCCTCATTTAAAGAAAAATACATCTTTTTACCATCGGCACTAACACAAGGATTGGATATGTCGGCTGATGCATTTTCTAACTTGACATCTATCTGTTTAGCCGAGTTGAAGTTATCAACTTCTGCGCTGTATATCTGCGACTTATATTCCTTGGATGAATCATTTTCGGGACGGATAGACGAGAAAAATACCGATTCTCCTCCCAGCACAGCACCAAAGTCGCTATAAACAGAGTTCATGCCCTCATCGGCATGCTTTACATCCACAGCCTGAGGGTGATTTTGCTGTTTCCAAGCATACTCGCAGTTTAGGATTTCCTGCTCGGCATATTCGGCGTTTTCCTTGTCGCCCTTAAAACCATCCTTCTTCGACAAAGTGATGAACCGTTTAAAAAAATACTGCGCCCTCATGAAATCCTCGTTCGACTTCAGCATCTGCGCATAACGGTAAGTTGCATTTGGATATTTGTCTTCCACCTTGTCAACCAACACCTTATATAGGCGCATTGCATTTGCATAATCATTATCGAGACGGTAGGCTTCTGCAGCCTTCCAAACAATGTCGTACATCTTGGAATCGAACTTCAGCGCTTCCTCGTAAAGCTTTGCGGCACCATACAAATTTTTCTGCTTTACCGCATTATCACCACTGAAAACCAAATTGTTAACATCCCGATTCTGTGATTGCGCCACGTACGAAAAAATCACTAGCAGACATGTTAAAACGCCTGTACGCACAATGAATGTGTTTTTTTTCGTTACATGAATTCGGGACATTTTCTGTAATATGGTGTTTCGATTGGTTTTGGCTTGGAGAATATGTAAACGAGCGAAAACTCAATACCTCCGTTGCCTCGGCTTATGCGTGTGAGTTTCGAAAGGTTTATGTCGTAGTTGACAAGAAGTCTAACATTGCGGTACTGCACTCCGGCGCACAAGATTCCTGCATCGCTTGTTCGTGCAAAAATACCGAAATACACAGCCTGAAGAGTAATGGGATTCACATCCATGCGACCTAGTGCGCCAATGTCGAACTCAAGGTATTTCTGCTGCACCATGCAATAGAACATTGGTGCAATCCAAAATTCATCCTTAACATTTATGTCGCCAACTGCGTGGACTATCCATTTTACAGGCAAGCGGGAATCATCGCTACCGAGAAATGTCTTGCGTGGCATATTCAAATGAAAAGCCGAAAAACCTGCTTCGGCTGTCCACTTGGGATTAAGCTTAAGGATACCATTAAGTCCCAACGCGCAATCAAAATATCCGAAAGAATTTTTCTGCCATTGTTCACCCGACTGCATGGCATCGTTGTATTCGTCATTTACATACTGGCTACCGAAGTTCAGGTTGTCTATGCGGATTCCATGCCGAGCATAACCAGCCGACAAGCCAGCACCTACAAGCAATTTTTCCGACATGAACGGGAAATAATAGGCGGCATTGAGCATTATCTGCGTAGTACCAAACTTGCCATCACCAGCCACATCGCGATTGAGAAAAATTCCCAATCCCGACTTGTCGCCCTGCTTGAACAGCGATTCGTGCGAATAGTCGACACTACCAGCAAAGGTGCGATACGCATTTGTAAAACTGTTCCACTGGTTCTTGTTGTTCAGGACAGCACGCCATTCGCCATTGAAGTTGCCCGTATTTGTCGGATTTGTCTGCATGGGAGTCGAGTAAAACTGCGAAAAGTGAATATCCTGCGCCATAGTAGTAGCTAAAGCAACAAAAAGACAAAACACCGATATAAAAACACTTTTTCCCATGAGAATACAAAGATAATGATTTTGTTTAGAAAATTTTCAAAAAATTTGAAAAATCGAAAAATCAGTCACTTTCAGACTCAAATATATATTTTACAGACTGGCGTTTTGTATCTGATTTTTTTCTAACTTTGCAAGTCCAAAAACGAAATTATTATCATAACAATGGAAGAAATAGTCACAAAATTACCTTACAAGGTAGCAGACATGTCTCTCGCAGAATGGGGACGCAAGGAAATTGAGATGGCAGAAAAGGAAATGCCAGGATTGATGAGCATACGCCGCAAATACGCAGCAGAAAAGCCGTTGAAGGGCGCAAGAATCTCCGGCTCGTTGCACATGACAATTCAGACTGCCGTTCTTATTGAAACTTTAGTTGAACTTGGTGCTGATGTACGCTGGGCAAGCTGCAACATATTCTCTACACAAGACCACGCAGCAGCTGCAATAGCAAAGGCTGGCGTTCCTGTATTCGCATGGAAGGGCGAAACCCTCGAAGAATACTGGTGGTGCACATTGCAGGCATTGTCGTTCCCAGGTGGACTTGGTCCGAACCTGATAGTTGACGATGGTGGCGATGCTACTTTGTTGGTTCACAAAGGTTATGCTGCCGAAAATGATGCAAAGACCTTGGATTTTGTTCCATCATGCCACGAAGAAAAGGCAATTCAGGAAACCTTGAAGGCTATGCTTGCTGCCGATAATCAGAAATGGCACCGCACTGTTGCCGAACTCAAGGGCGTTTCGGAAGAAACAACCACCGGCGTTCACCGTCTGTACCAGATGATGGCTAAGGGCGAATTGCTGATTCCAGCAATCAATGTTAACGACTCAGTAACAAAATCTAAGTTTGACAACCTCTACGGTTGCCGCGAATCGTTGGCCGACGGTATCAAGCGTGCTACCGATGTGATGATAGCAGGAAAGACTGTCGTAGTTCTTGGCTACGGTGATGTTGGTAAGGGATGTGCCCGCTCGATGCACACCTACGGAGCAAGGGTTCTCATTACCGAAATCGACCCAATATGTGCACTGCAGGCCGCTATGGAAGGCTACGAAGTTACAACAATGGAAGAAGCCGTTAAGGAAGGTAACATTTTCGTCACAACAACTGGCAACTGCGACGTTGTTACACTCGAGCACATGAAACAGATGAAGGATCAAGCAATTGTCTGCAACATCGGTCACTTCGACAACGAAATTCAGGTAGACCGCCTCGAAAACTGTCCGGGCGTTGTAAAGACCAACATCAAGCCACAGGTTGACAAGTACACTTTCCCGACTGGAAATTCAATCTTCCTGCTTGCCGAAGGTCGTCTCGTAAACCTCGGATGTGCAACCGGACATTCATCATTCGTAATGAGCAACTCTTTCTCGAACCAGACTTTGGCTCAGCTCGACCTTTGGAAGAACAGCTACAAGGTTGATGTTTACCGTCTACCGAAGTACTTGGACGAAGAAGTTGCACGCCTCCACCTCGACCAGCTTGGCGTTAAGCTCACAAAGCTCACTCAGAAGCAGGCTGACTACATCGGTGTTCCAGTTGAAGGACCATTCAAGGCTGACCACTACAGATATTAATAAGGCCAACAGGCTTAAAGGCTAACAGACTTAAAGTCGGACAGTCAAATATAATCTGGCTTTTAACCTGCAAGCCCGTCAGCCTGTTAGACATAATTCTAAAATCGTAAATCAAAAATCATAAATAACTATGAGACTATTATTAATTAGCAACTCGACGAATGCCGGAGAAGCATATCTTGACTACCCGAAGCACAACATCCACGACTTTCTTGGTGAAAAGTGCGTAAAATGCCTGTTCATCCCTTACGCAGGCGTTACCGTAACATGGGACGACTACGAGAAGAAAGTAAAGAACCGTTTCAACGAAGTGGGACACGACATAGTTTCAATTCATCATTTCGACAATCCTGTAAAGGCTGTCGAGGAGGCCGACTGCATTGTAATAGGCGGTGGAAACACATGGAAACTTCTGCACGACATGCACGCCAACAAGCTCATCGAGCCTATACGCAAGAAAGTGCTTGGCGGAACTCCATACATAGGATGGAGCGCTGGTTCAAATGTAACCTGCCCAACCCTTATGACAACCAACGACATGCCTATCATCGACCCGTTAGGATTTGATGCGCTCAATCTTATTCCTTTCCAGATTAACCCTCACTACCTCGACAAGAAGGTCGAAGGTCACGGAGGAGAATCGCGCGAAGACAGGATTTTGGAATTCATCGAAGTAAACCGTGAGGTTTATGTTGCAGGACTTCGCGAAGGCTGCATGTTTGTAGTCGAAGGCGACAAGATGAAAATCATCGGTCAGCGCAACCTGCGCCTCTTCAAGTACGGAGAAGAAACCCGCGAAATTGAACCTACCGCAGATTTTACATTCCTGCTGAAGAAATAATTGGTATACAAAGCATTAAAAAGCGGATTTGAAAATCAAATCCGCTTTTTTGTTTTGCATCTGCTTCTATATCAAAGCCATTAATATTTTGTTAAACTGCATTTTTAATTTGCACACAAAAAAAGGACAATATATTTTTGCACCGAATTTGAAAAATGGTACAAAGATTTGAATTGCTATGCAGAAAACACTTGGCGTAAAGGCTGACATAATGAATGTTGCAGAAAAACTTTTCTGCCGCTTCGGTTTCAACAAGATTTCGATGGATAGGATTGCAAAGGAATCGAAACACGCCAAAGGTAGCGTATACTACCATTTCTCCAGCAAACTGAACCTGATGAACTCGATTCTCGAAAACGAAGTCGAGAAAATACGCACCGACCTGCTTACGATAATAAACAACTCAACAATTTCGGAACCAGAAAAGATAAAAAGGTATGCAATGGCTAGAATGCAAAGCATGAATAGTAGCTATTCGTATCACAACGCACTGAAAAACAGAGTGCTGGAAAGCGGAGACAAACAACTCATGGAATGTTTCAGCAAGGTTCACAACAACCTAGTAATCTGGGAAAAGGAACAACTTACGGCAATAATCGTTTCGGGCAAAAACAAGGGACTGTTCAAGTCGGACATAAATGCCTCGCAATACATTGATGCATTAATGATGATGCTGTCGTCACTCGAGTTCCCATTCTTCATTTTCAATCTTTACGACAAATACAAAAAATCATTCGACTATATGATAGACGAGATAATATTCAAACCAATAGAAAACAATTAGACTAATTCACAAAAATAGTACAAAATGAAAGCAAAAATT
>JBGUHW010000114.1:0-3683 GCA_045112395.1 Bacteroidales bacterium | reverse complement strand
TGCGCTGTAAACCGACAAAACCGAAAACATGAACAGGGCGACAATTATCAGCCATATTCCTCGGTTTCCACCAAATATCAATTTAACTTTTGAAAATGCCATAGTCGTTAAACTATAAGTTTCTTACTGCAATCTTGAACTTATTGCCACGGTCTTCGTAGTTGTCGAACAAGTCGAAACTTGCACATGCCGGCGAAAGCAGTACGGTATCGCCAGGCTTTCCCATCTTGTAGGCCTCGTTGACAGCATCATCCATGCTTGTAACATCAACCATCGGAAGACCTGTATTGTCGAATGCCTTGTGGATAGGACTATTGTCGATGCCAAGACAAACAATACCCTTTACCTTTTCATCGACAAGCTTGCGCAACTCCTCATAATCATTACCCTTATCCTTGCCTCCAACTATCCAAATAACAGGAGTAGTCATCGATTCGAGTGCGTACCATACAGAATTTATGTTGGTTGCCTTGGAATCGTTAATGAATTTTATTCCTCTGATTGTCAACACAGGTTCCATGCGGTGTTCCACATTCTTGAAATCCATAAGGCTTTCGCGGATAACTTCGTTGCGGATGTTCAGCACCTGAGCAACGATACCTGCAGCCATCGAGTTATATACATTATGCTTGCCCTTTATCGAAAGGTCGTCGATGAGCATTGTCAAGGTCTTGCTACTGTTGTTTATGTAGTCGATTGATTTTTCGTCCTCGCTAAGTACAGCACCATTCTTCACCTTTCTCTTCTTCTGGGTGAATTCCAACTGTGTGGCAAGGATTTCGCGCTTAGAGATTTCGTTTATAATGACTTCATCATCAGAACAATATATAAAGGAATCCTTTGCTGTTGTATTCTGCAAGATACGGAACTTTGCATCGATGTAGTTCTGGAACTTGTGGTCGTAGCGGTCGAGATGGTCGGGAGTAATGTTCATTAGCACCGACAAGTCACTCTTGAACTTGTACATGTTGTCGAGCTGGAAACTGCTGAGTTCGATTACATAGTAGTCGTAATCCTTGGTTGCCACCTGATATGCAAAGCTTTGTCCTACATTTCCTGCCAAACCTACATTTAGACCTGCTTTTTTCAAGATATGGTAGGTAAGCATGGTGGTCGTAGTCTTTCCGTTACTACCTGTGATACAAATCTTTACAGCATTGGTATAGCGTGCAGCAAATTCTATTTCGGAAATAACTGGAATACCAAGTTGACGAGCCTTAACGACCATAGGTGCTGTCTCGGGAATACCAGGACTCTTTATGATTTCGTCGGCATTGAGAATCAACTCCTCGGTATGTTGCTTTTCCTCGTAAAGTACATTGTAGTCCTTCAAAAGTTCCTTGTACTTTTCGGCGATTTCGCTCTTGTCCGAAACGAATACATCAAAATCATTTACTGCGGCCAGCACAGCTGCGCCAGTTCCACTCTCTCCTGCTCCTAATACAACAATTCTCTTTTCCACTTTCTTATCTTAATTTTAAAGTTACAATTGAAATGATAGCCAACAACAAAGTCACGATCCAGAATCTGGCTACAATCTTGGATTCGGGCATTCCCTTCTTCTGATAATGGTGATGCAATGGCGCCATCTTGAACGGGCGCTTCTCCACTGGCACCGGTACTCCTTTGGGAAGTTTATATTTTTTACGGTAATGCTTGCAATAGCGGTTCTGTATTATTACCGAAAGGCTCTCTACTAGGAATATTCCGCAAAGTATAGGAAGTATAAGTTCCTTCTTAATGATTATTGCGAATACAGCTATAATACCGCCAAGCGTAAGGCTTCCTGTGTCTCCCATGAAAACTTGAGCCGGATAGGTGTTGTACCACAAGAAACCGATTGTTGCACCCATGAATGCTGCTGCGAATACCATCAATTCACCAGTATTCGGGATATACAATATATTAAGGTACTCGGCGGCAACACGGTTACCAGATACATACGCCAGAATACCGAGCGTTGCACCGATGATAGCCGATGTTCCTGTCGCAAGTCCGTCCATACCGTCGGTTAGGTTTGCTCCGTTCGACACCCCCGCCACGACAAGAATCGTCATTATGATGAACACTAGCCATGCAAGCATATCGGCATAATCGCCAGCCCATGCTACAAACCAACGATAGTCGAGCTCGTTGTTCTTGAAGAACGGGATTGTCGTCTTTGTTGACTTCAAGTCCGAGTACTCGGTTACGCCTGTGCAGTCGGAATTTCCAACGACTTCAACGACTTCGCAACCCTGCGGATTGTCAACGACAACCTTTTCTCTGATTACTGCATCGGGCGAGAAATACAATATTGCACCTACGGCAAAACCAAGAAGAATCTGTCCCAAAAGCTTGAACTTGCCATTAAGACCGTCCTTGTTGTGCTTCTTCTGCTTCAGGTAGTCGTCGAGAAAACCGAGACAACCGAGCCACAGCGTTGTGACAAGCATCAATATTGTATAAACATTGTTCAACTGCGCAAACAACAAGGTCGGAATCACTATTGCCGCAATGATAATAAGACCACCCATTGTCGGCACGTTCTTCTTGAAATTCTTGACATTGTTGACGCAGGTGTCGCAGTTCTGCGAATTCTCAACCGGCGCATCGTTCATAGTGGTGCGCGTCTCCTCGATTTCGGTCTTTCCCGACTTCTTCATGCGACGGATAAACCACTTTCCGAACCATATTGCAATGATAAGCGACGCTATCATCGAAATGCCAGACCTAAACGAAATGTACTGGAAAACACCAGCACCTGGCATTCCTATATCCTGCAAATACTGAAATAAATGGTAAAACATAATCTATTAGTTGTTAAATGCATTCCTTAAAACTTCCTTGTCGTCGAAATGATGACGAACTCCTTTTATTTCCTGATAAGTCTCGTGACCTTTGCCAGCCACAAGAATTATGTCGTCCTTCTTGGCAAGCATACAAGCTGTGCGTATTGCCTCTTCGCGACTTGTAATCCTGAGAACCTTGTTCTTCCACTGCGGCTCAACACCCTTCTGCATATCGTCGAGAATGTCTTCGGGTTCCTCGTTGCGCGGATTGTCTGATGTAAGTATTACCTTGTCGCTCATCTCTGATGCTATTGCTGCCATTTCGGGACGCTTGGTCTTGTCGCGGTTTCCGCCACAACCGACAACGGTTATCAATGTGCCTTCACCACAACGGATTTCGTTGATTGTAGAAATTACATTCTGCAAGGCATCGGGGGTGTGTGCATAATCTACAATTGCGGTAACACCTTCCTTGGAACGAATGATTTCGAAACGACCATCAACAGGATGCAGTTCGCTCATTGCCTTCAAAACTTCCATCTTGTCGAAACCAAGCAAAATTGCTGTTCCGTACACTGCCAGAAGGTTGTATGCGTTGAACTTACCAATGAAGTTCACCCAGACCTCGCTGCCGTTGATGTCGAGTTGCATTCCTGCAAAACCATCCTCAACGATTCTTGCCTTGAAGTCTGCGCCCGACAAAAGCGAATACTTGTATTTCTTTGCCTTCGAGTTCTGGTACATTATTTCGCCGTTGCGGTCATCGATGTTGGTGATAGCAAAAGCATTTGCAGGCAACAAATTGAAAAATCCCTGCTTTGCCTTTATGTATTCGGCGAAAGTCTTATGGAAATCAAGATGGTCGTGAGTAATGTTAGTAAAAATGCCACCAGCGAAAACCAAACCTGCAAT
>JBGUHW010000113.1:0-2864 GCA_045112395.1 Bacteroidales bacterium | reverse complement strand
GATGTAGCGGTCTGACTACGGTGAATTTCAATGCACAAAATTGTACTACTATGGGTGGCACAAATCCTGTATTTGAGGACTGCACTTCATTTTCAACCTTGAACATTGGCGATAATGTAGTTGGTATTCCTGAAAATGCGTTTCATAATTGTAGCAACTTGACATCAGCAGCAATAGGCAATTCTGTTACAAATATTGGCAGTTACGCGTTTTTTGGCTGTAGTGGACTGACAAGGCTGATTGTTCCCGATATGGTTACAAGCATTGGCAGTCAAGCGTTCTATAATTGCAGCGGGTTGGATTCTATAACGATAGGCAGTTCGGTAGAAAATATTGGAGACTATGCTTTCCATTATGCAGATAACATCACAGAAATAAACGCATTGGCAACTACCCCGCCAGTTCTTGGCACCCAGGTTTTCACATCAACCACAGCAAAACTTGAGGTTCCTTGCAGTTCATCGGCTGCCTACGGTTCGGCAAGCGGTTGGAGCGATTTCGACAATTTGCAGGAACGCTTCGGCTACACTTTGAATGTATCGACCGAAAATGATCAGCAGGGAACCGCCAGCATAACACAGCAACCCTCCTGCTCCGACAACTCCGGCGTAATAACCGCCACGCCAGCCACTGGCTACCGCTTCCTGCAGTGGAGCGATGGCAACACCGAAAATCCAAGGACAGTCATTGTTACATCTGACATCACTTATTCCGCAGGGTTCAAGGCTGCCTACATAATAACGGCAAGCGCAGGCGAAGGCGGAACAATAAGCCCCAATGGAGATGTAACGGTTGATGAGGGCGAAAGCCAGACATTTACAATCGAAGCGGAAGAATGCTACAGTTTAGCAAGCGTATTGGTTGACGATGTGGATGTTACTGATGCAGTTGTCGCTGCCGACGGCGTTTACACATTCGAGAATGTAACAGCAGGTCACACTATTGCGGCAACTTTCGAGCAGATAACATATACAATTACCTCGACTGCTGGAGAAAATGGAACAATCACACCTTATGGTGCTATTACCGTCAATTGCGGAGATAACCAAGCATTCACCATTATTCCAGCCGAGAATTACAGAATTGTATGGGTAAGAGTTGACGATATTGATGTTACCTCCGATTTAGTTGACGGCGAATACACATTCGAGAATGTAACAGCAGACCACACAATTGCAGCAACTTTCGAGTTGATAACATACACAATCGTAGCAACTGCTGGCAATGGAGGAACAATTACTCCAGATGGAGATGTAGCCGTCGAGGCAGGTTCGTCCATGGCATTCGCAATAGTACCAAATGAAGCCTACCGAATTGCAACCGTAATTGTAGATGGTGAGAATAATGTTACCGCCGAATTAGTTGAAAATGTTTACACATTCGAGAATGTTACAGCAGACCACACAATCGAGGCGACATTTGAGGAAATACCTACACAGACATTTACCATCACAGTTCAATCAAACAACGATGCATACGGCATGGTATCGGAGGGAGGAACATTCGAGGAAGGTGCAGTTTTTGAGATTGCTGCAATGCCAAACGATGGCTACCGCTTTGTGCAGTGGGATGATGGCAATATGGATAATCCGCGAACTATAATTGTTACAAGCGACTCGACTTTTGTGGCGAACTTTATACAAATTGATATTGATGGTGGCATTGAAAGGCGAAATGTACTTGTCGAATTGTTCGCATATAAAAGTTGTGGCTATTCGCCGTATGCAGCTGCTGCTCTTGACAATATGGAAGCGGCGGACTCTCTGAACATCATAGTCATAGATCATCATGTCAGTGATACATACGGATATACAGAGTCAATGAATCGTTTCTATTATTGGGCAGAAAAAGATGATATATTAGGTCAGAGCTATGGGTTTGATGGTACACCATCGGTAGTTTTTGATGGGTATTTAGGAATCTCAGGTACAAATACAAATGTAGATGAAATGCAAGAGACATACATTGGTTACTATAATAATGTAAAGGAAATCAATTCAATATATAGTCTTGCTGCCGAATTTGAACAAACAGAATTTAATGGTAGGACATTTTCCCTGATTGTTACTGCCGAAAAACATTCGGAATACTTTGGTGATGACCAGATTGTCGTAATGGCGGCACTTGCCGAAGATATTGATTACGATTGGAGCGTGGCAGGAAAAATCAACAACCTTGTACGGGTTTTATATCCAGATGCAAACGGAACAGAAGCAACTTTTGATGGCAATAACAGATTTTCAACAAGTTTTTCAATTACAATCAGTGAAGAATATGACATAAGCAAATGCAAGGTTGTTGTATGGGTTGAAAATCACACGCAAGGTCGTGTAATGCAATCAAAGCGTTTCAATGTTATGGATTTCTACAACTTACAAGCACAGCAATATACCATTACCGTTCTTTCAAACAACGACGTATACGGCACTGTTTCGGGCGGCGGTACATACGATGAAGGATCAGAAATCACACTTATCGCAATGCCAAACCAAGGTTATCTATTTGATTCGTGGGAAGATGATAATGCCGAAAATCCACGAACAATTACTGTTACAAGCGACAGCACTTTCGTTGCCGATTTCGTTAAGTGCGAAATAACACAAACCATCGACACCACAGTAAACAATTTTGTCACTGTCGGCAACCATACGTTCTATTCCACTGGCAACTACTCGTTTGCCGCGCTTCACGAAACAGATTGCGATACCATTTTCGACATTAACCTTACGGTGCTTGCCGAGCCTGAGCTTTTCGACATAGAGCCTAATCCCGCCAAGAGCATCGTAAACATACATTCCGATAGTTTCATTTCGCATGTGGAGTTCTACTCCCCTACCGGACAGCTTGTTATGCGCAAGGAAGTA
>JBGUHW010000112.1:0-3672 GCA_045112395.1 Bacteroidales bacterium | reverse complement strand
GTACAGCACTATATATCAGTTGGTTTGCGACAACGACTGCGTGATAATTCCTGGATTTGGCGGTTTTGTTACGAATCGTTTCCCAGCGGTGGTCGATTTCTCAAAGCAGGAATTTTATCCGCCAAGTCGTAAAGTCGCATTCAACGAAAACCTTTCGCTAAGCGATGGCTTGCTTGTGAATTATATTTCGCAAAGCGAAAATATGTCATGGTCGGATGCTGAGCAGGAGGTAAAGTTGTTCGTGGACGATATGAATGCAAGGCTTGCTGAGGGCAAGTCGCTTGCTTTCGATGGTCTTGGCGAATTTTCGCGTAGGACAGGGACTCTTGTTTTTATGCCAGATGCAAGCAATTTGCTTGATGAGTCGTTTGGTTTACCTTCGTTCAATTTCCCCATGTTGCCATCGGAGACGAAACCTCGTGTTGAGAGCGCAATTATTAAGGGAACTCCCGACAAAAAGAAGCGTGGCAAAGGTCGTGCTATTGCTTGGTCGCTGTCGGCTGTGGCGGTTATTGCTGGACTTGTATGCATGTCGTTGTATATGGGTTGGTTCGACAATTTGTTCGGCAATGGAAATGGCGAAACCGTGTTTGCTGGCTTTGGATTCGGAGGAAATAATGAGCAGGTCGCTGAGAATAGGGTAGAGGAGACTCCTGAAGAAACTGCTGCTGATTTCGCGGAAGAACAGGGACTTGCCGAAGAAAATCAATCCGAAACCGATGAGGTTGTAGATGAAATCGTAGAATCTCACGCAGAGGAAATGATCGCGGAAAATGTTGAAACAGAGGAAGTCGCAGTAGCGCCGGTAAGCGAACCTAAAGTGGAAATTGCTATGGCAAATCCAGACATTAAGGTTCATATTATTGCGGGATGCTTTTCTGTATACAGCAATGCTGAAAATGTATACAATGACTTAGTATCTAAAGGATTATCTCCGCAGATATTGCCGCAGCAAAATGGATTGTACAAGGTCAGCGTAAAGGGTTTTGCAACAACTGCCGATGCTTGTGCTGAATTGCAAGGACTAAAGGACCAGTCTGGCAACGACCAGCTGTGGATAATGAAGATGTAAGGAGGCTAACAGGCTTGCAGGCTCACAGGCTAGCAGTCTTACTGTCTCGCAGTCTCATAGTCTCACGGTCTTGCAGTTTCACAGTCTAGCGGTCTTGCAGTCTGTTTGTCTTTTCGGCTGTTAGCCTGTTAGCCATTTGTCCGTCAGCCTTCGTAGTATTCAAACGCATCAATAATATCAAGGTAAACACCATCGAAACCAGCGTTGATTATTCGTGTGAGATAATCGAATACGATTGCTTGCCATTCGGGATTCCAGTAATGAACCTTGTAGTTTCCTTTCCATTTCGGATTTTCCTTGTCGAGCCATGATGGATTTCCGCGTTTCCATGATTTGTCCCAATAATAGCGGTAGTCTTCGGCTTCGCCTATCGACATGTATGCAATAACCATGCGCGTTCCGCCGTTCTTTTTCATGCGAATACGGGAAATTTCATCAGATGTGAATTCCATACCATCGAAAAACAGATCCATTATTACCAAGTCGTAGTTGGTGGCGCATACCGCATTAATAAATTGCTGTTTGCTCGCATAATTCTCTGGATTTATGATGTATAGAAAATTTTCAACTTGCTGGAGATTTTGTATTGAGTTGAAGTTTTCGTTTTGAATGGGCGTTGTTGGAATTACATCAAGTTCTCTACTGGTAGCCTGAAATGAGACAAATCCGTTGCTTTGGTTCAGATGTTTCGATAGTTCAATGTTTTCCTGTGAGGTGCAATAGTCGGTTGTAAGGATTACTTTGCCTTCATCCTTGAGCCTTGACAGATATGGTTTTAAGTGGTCAGTAACTTTTGTTGGGGTTGGTTTATTGTCTTTGGCATAGCCGTAGAACAAATCTTCCTGACCTTGTCCATCTATTGCGGAAATGTATTCGGAAGCGATTGTTCCATCTGGTTTTTCTGTCGTGCTAGTGATTTCTACTCCATTTTGTACAATTATGGCGAAATCGGATTGTTGCGACTTGGCATTTTTGCTTATTGAGATGACGAATTCACGCATTTCCTGCCTGTAGTCGATGTCGGTTTCCTTGTCGCAAGATGTAAATGCTACTAACGACAGAAAAATGAGTATGCGGAAAATGCGATTCATTTTTATCTTATTCCTGCCTTTCGCAGGGCATCGTGGTAGCGGCGAGCATTGGCCTCATGCTGGGCATTTGTGACGGCAAAGTTGTGATAACCGGAGAAATCCTCTTTCGCACAGAAATACATATAGTTGTGGCGCTCGTAATTAAGCACGGCATCAATTGATTGGTTTGATGGGATACAAATAGGTCCTGGAGGCAATCCTTTGTATTTATATGTATTGTAAGGAGAATTGATTTCAAGGTGCTTGTTTAGGATTCGCTTTATGGTGAAATCTCCGGCAGCGAACACAACCGTAGGGTCGGCTTGCAGGAGCCAATCTTTTTTCAGTCGGTTAATGTAAACACCTGCGATTCTTGCCTTTTCGTCATTCTTTTGCGTTTCGCTTTCCACGATAGATGCCAAAGTCGAAACCTGTGATTGCGAAAGTCCAAGTTCGTTCGCCTTTGCTTTGCGGTCGTCGTTCCAGAATTTCTTGTACTCGTCGGCCATGCGCTGTACAAATTCCTCGGCAGAGGTGTTCCACCAGAATTCGTAAGTGTTTGGAATGAACATGGAGCAGAATGTCTGCTTGTTGAATCCGTATTTGGTCGCGATGTTTTCATCTTTTAGCAAGTTGGCTATTTCTGCAGAGTCTGCTTCGATGTTTGGGCAGACTTTCCCCGCAAGGATATTCAGGCTTCGTACGCTTATGAATGTGACTTTTACTGGAGTTTGCCTTCCACTACGCAGCATGTTCACTAGTTCGTTGTTCGACATGCCATTTTCTAGTTTGTACTTTCCTGGAAGAACTTTCTCTCCATACTTCTTGAAATCAGCAACTTTCGTAAACGATTCCATGTCGTTTACCTTGCCCGAACTGCGAAGAATTTCCTCTACATTGTCGAAATTTGAACCAGTTGGAATATAGATATATGTTTCGTTGTCGGCTGTTATGTTTGGCGAATATGCGTAGTCGTATGCCTTGTACGCGATGAAGGCGCCGGCTGCGAGAAGTATTATTAATAAAGTTACGATTACTTTTTTCATTGTTAATTGGATTAAATGATGATTGCTTCAGGTTCTAGACTTACTCCGAATTTTGCGGAAACTTTTTCCCTGACAATGTCCGAAAGTTCAAGCACATCGTTTCCTGTTGCGTTTCCTGCATTTATGAGAATCAGAGCCTGATTTTTGTGTACTGCAGCTCCTTTGTGCTGGAAGCCTTTCAGTCCGCATTGGTCAATTAGCCAGCCTGCTGCAAGTTTGAAATTTTGTCCAGCCATAAAATATTTGACTTCTGGAAATTTTTCTTTCAAAGCATTGAATGTTTCTGCGTTTACTACCGGATTTTTGAAGAAACTGCCCGCGCTACCTGTTTCCGAAACTTCCGGAAGCTTTTTGCGGCGGATGGCAATAATTGCATTCCTTATGTCGGCAGGTGTGGGGGAGGAGATGTTGTTTTCGGTCAGGTAATTTTCCACATCGGCATACGAACGGTTTATGTTAGGTCGTTTGCTTAATTTGTACACAA
>JBGUHW010000111.1:0-8412 GCA_045112395.1 Bacteroidales bacterium | reverse complement strand
TTTCTTTCCTCCACCATACTTGTATTTAATATGTTCTCTTATTTTTCTTATTATGTTCATAAAATGCTATTTCAACTATTCAATAATCTTTTTAACAAATCCTTTTACTCGCATTATAAGAGATTCTTTTGGCCTATGATTACAAAAATCCCTAAATGTTTTTTCTATCCGTTTGCTTGATGATATATTCTTAACAAATTTAATTTTATAAGGCATGTCCTGTAATTGCAATGCAGAATCTTCTTTGCGAATATCATTTCCACAATGTACCCCAGAACCATCAAAACCGATATTTTGCGCCATAGAATATTTTGGCCACAAGCAATAGGCATCATGCTTATACATGCAATAGTCCCACCTTATAGCCCAAGAATCCAACTTGCCGTTCATTTGATTTTGCAACATCAGAAACATATCATTGCCACCCCTGCAGAACCTATCTATTTGAATTTTATCGTTAGAAAATGAGCAATAGTCCGATATAGCCCAATCTGCCGTAATCCATCTATTTTTCCATGTTGCCCACCCCCAAGAACATGACCTATGCACGATAAAAACATCATGAGTATAACACCATGGAATCTTAAATCCCAACCTAAAGCCTCCTATCATATATATTCTTGAATCTTTCTCATAAAAATCAAGTGCATCATTCATATATCTAAGAAAATACCTATGCGTTACAATATCGTCTTCAACAACAATAACCTTTCCATATTTATTAATAATCTTTGTAACACCACTAATCACGGAATTAGCCAGCCCCTTATTTTGTTCCGCTTCCTCAATATGCACTTCCTTAAAACCCGAAATAGTACGAATATAATTCCTAACCTGGGCAATATTCTCTCTCTGTTCTTCTGTTGCATATGGTTTCTCCCCATCAGCAAATACATACAACACGCTTTCGCTTGCAAGTTCGTTCTTCTGCAAAGCTTCCACCGTCTGCTGAGTATGCCACGGACGATTGTAAACAAATAATATTATGGGAGCTAACATAAACTTTTTATTTCTGAATAACTTTAATTACCATAACATAACCATTAGGTTTAGACGATGGCATTCTATACCTATTCCATAATTTAACATTAAAATTATCAACCAATCTTATAACTCCATTAAATAAGCCTCTAAAATGTTTTAATACATACAAGTTATTCCAAGTTTGTAAATCGCCTCGTGTTTTGGGTGTTGTTCTATACCAAATTTTCTTCACAGATATATTGGCAGAACTTTGCTTCTGTTGTTGTTTCAACCAAAAATAATTTTTTATTGCCTCTGGTGGATAGGGTCGGACATGATCAATATCAATATAAAAATCTTTATGCATCAATGGTGATCGCACAACGAAACACATATTTAACTTTGTTGAGTTCACTAAAAAATCTAACAATTGTGTTACTTGCGGATAATCAAAATGTTCTATAACGTGTGCGCAATGAACTATATCATATTCCCTCGTTGCATTAACATTTAAAATATCTTCGTTTAAAACTTCAAAACCACAATCTATAGCTATTTGAGCCAAAGCAGGATTAATCTCTATACATGTTATCTTTATATTTGGATATAACTTGGCTATCTTTTTCACAAATCTACATTCTCCACTACCAACCTCTAGCATAGACAAATCTTGACCATGATTAATTTCATTTATATAATCAAGCACTGGCAAATCTTCGTTATCTCGTGAAGATGAATTCTCCAGATTTCGTTTAATAGTTCTCTTATTCATATCGTATTATTGACCAATCGCCTTTAAACAAACATAAATTATTACTCTCTGATAAAATACCAGAACCATAAAAATCGCCTTGCTCTACACTTATTTTTGCCAAATGGCAACTAGGCCAATCAGAAAGTTTATTATCTGCATTAATAATCCCCCTAATCAATATTTCATTAGAAGCAAATGCGAAATCTTTTACCTTGCAAGAAATTGTATATTTTCCTTTATCCACATTAAACAATACTTTCTGAAAACGAGAATACAAATTACTTAATCTCAAATCTGCAGATGTAGACAAAGAAAAACCAAGATCAACATTCGCCTTTGCATTCGAATAAACTTCAAAATTAAAAGTCACATCACTTCCCGTAATTATTGTATTTATTTCTCTACCAGCACCATCTGTCACATATACCCGTTGAAATTGCACACGTCCATCACCTTTTCGGTTTTGCCACAAAGCCAAATTATCAGCCAAATTGACCCGATTCTCAACAACATACTCATCAATTATCTTATCAGCAGTCCCAACACTCTGGATCATTCCATTATTTAACAACACCCCGGTTTTACACAAATTCCTCACTGCAGCCATATTATGGCTAACAAACAATACCGTCCTTCCTTCGCCCTTACTTACATCCTGCATCTTGCCAATGGCCTTCTTCTGGAATTCGGCATCACCTACGGCAAGTACCTCATCTACCACAAGGATTTCGGGGTCGAGGTGGGCGGCTATGGCAAAGCCAAGGCGAACTGTCATACCGCTACTATAGCGTTTGGTTGGAGTATCAATATAGCGTTCGCAACCAGAGAAATCGACAATCTCATCCAATTTGCGAGTGATTTCCTGTTTTGTCATACCCATAATGGCTCCGTTCATATAAATGTTTTCGCGACCAGTCATTTCGGGATGGAAACCTGTTCCTACCTCAAGAAGAGAAGCAATACGACCTTTGTACTTAATGCTGCCTGTAGTTGGCTTTGTAACTCGCGATAGAAGTTTAAGCAAAGTCGATTTGCCAGCACCGTTCTTGCCGATAATGCCTACAACATCGCCTTGCTCTATTTCCATATTTATGTCCTTCAAAGCCCAAACATATTCACTGTCGGCTTTTTGGGAACGGTCGTTCACAGAACCAATTTTCAGATAAGGGTCCTCCTTACGAAGGATTTTGGTTGTCCACCACCTATTCAGGTCGTGGCTCAATGTTCCCGTTGAGATTACACCCAGACGGTATTGTTTCGAAACGTTTTCTATTTTAATTGCTGTTGACATATTCTGCAAAATTAATTAATAATGGATAATTAGCTACGCTGAACTAAAGGTTGACAATTAACAATTATTTAAACATCGACGCAATGCATTGCGTCGCTACATGATTACCAATATTTTTTATTCCACAATTCATTTTATTTTTCCGTCTTGTTCGACCTCCGTTTTTATTAGTCGTTGCACGCAACGACTCTACAGTTTCTAACTTTCAACTATTTTCCAACTTTTAACTATTAACTCTTAACTTTTAACTATTTTTTTAGATTTCAACAAAATAGATTTTCCCTCCTTAGTAAGCCTATACTTTTGCGTTGGGCTTTTGGGAGAATTCGGCTGTGTCATTTCAACATAACCGGCAGAAATGGCAGGGGCAAGGTAGTTTTCAATAAACATACGACGGCTTGTAAAACCAAGTTCCTGCATCATTGCCATAACAGACATCTCATCAGACAAAATACTAAGCAAATTTATTACTTGTACTGACACATTACTTGTGCTGTTACTTGTGCTGTTACTTGTGCTGTTACTTGTACTGTCACTTGTACTATTACTTGTACTATTACTTATACTATTATTTGCCTCCTTCTGCGAATCAATAATAACTAACGGAGCAGTTGTCTGTACATCTTCCTGTCCTTGAGAACCTTCTGAAACAATTTGTTCTTCATCTATGATTCTATTGTAAACCACTGTTGAACAAACCAAATCACTACTAAAATCGACTTTTCGACTTGTCAGTTTCTCCCAAGTCAGCATCTTGTCAATTCCGTAACCGGCATTTTCGGAGAGTTTAGCAAAACGGAACAACTTTACAAGTATCGGATTGCGTGGCATTGAGTGCATCTGTGTCCTCAATTCGCTCAAATCAAACATAAAGCGACCCGGATTCTGAAACTCGATGCGATTCGTAAAAACCCGAATGGTAGAGTGCATCGGACTGAAATAGTCAGCATGGACAAGCATATTAACAAGACCTTCGCGCAATGCGTATAACTGCGAATTGTCATCTGGCGAAAAACCATCTGGTCCAGTAGTAAAAGGAGCATCAATATGCGTTCTCAGCCGCTGTATAAAAACATTATAATATTCCCAGATGTTTTCTTGTTCGGGCATACGGAATGTATAGCGCACAGTTGCATCCGAAAAACTTGTCCCTGGAATTTCAAGCATATCAATCCAGAAATTGCTGACATAATACTGAATCTCATCACGCTTGCCGAACATAAGCAAACTTCCGTATGTCAATTTGCCTTTCTTTGTTATACCCGTTTTCTCACAAAACTCAACAAGAGGAAGTTGACTATACGGAAACTCTGGATTAAAAGCCCTAATTCTATTCAGATATGACTCAAGCGAATTGCGATTCAGCATTTCAATAGACGAATCCTCAATAACCTGCTCGCTCTTCGTACCAAAAGCTTGGTCTCGCAACATTGCCGTTATTTCCATATCGGTTGCCCTGCGGTCGCCACTGCCAGTCCGAATAAAAGTGTTTTGTATCGAATTGAAATATATAGGTTTGAGCGGAGATGATGGAATCCAGAATGCGAGGACAAGTTTATCGTCAATTTTGTATTTTTTAGGAACAACTGCAATCAAATGATTCAACTTCTGCTGACCACGGATAACATTCAACAAATCAGACTCAATCTTTTCTCCATTAGTGACACCAACGACATAAAAAAAACTGCCACTTTGCTTTACACCCAGCACAATCCAACCTCCCGAAGTATTGGCAAAAGCACAAACACTCTCCCAAATATTCTTGGGCAATTCCGTGGTGGCTTCCTTAACCTCGAAGTCGTCCCACTCAATGTCTTTCAGCTTTGCTATTAGTTCGTCCTTAGTCATAATGTTTCGACTGTTAACTCTTAACTTTTAACTCTTAACTTCTTTTTCATCGTGTTTACCACCGACGACAACATCTTCAATATTTCCTTACATTCAACATCGTAATCCTTATACATCTCATCGTCAATATAACCCGTAGCATTTAATAGTTCAAGCCAATATTCCGTTTCCGAAGTCTCCTTTAAAGCTATCGACATCTTAGCAATGAAATCAGGTTCAGTCTGACCGTATAAGCCTTCGGAAATATTTGCGCATATCGCAGTTCCGCTTCTCAGCATCTGCTTCGACAGCACATATTCATGCTTCGTATCGCACAAATACTTATATAACGAAACCATCTTAACAGCGAAACCGAATGCTTTATTTCTTACAATGCTTTCTGCCATTACTTTAAACTATTAACTCTTAACTTTCAACTATTAACTCCCTTAAACCGTGTCCATAAAATCTTTCTCCACCTTGTTAAAAATTATTATCCCCACAAACAGTAGCAACAACATAAATCCAAAGCTATATGCCAGCCATCCCCACGAGAACACACCGCTACCGATGGCCCCATACTTGAAGGTTTCTATTATTGAGGTCATGGGGTTCAGTTCAAAAATCCACTGCTTGTCGGCTGGCATAGTGCTAAGCGGATAAATTACCGGTGTAGCGTACATCCACAGCTGCACACCGAATTGCAACAGGAATGTAAGGTCGCGGTACTTGGTTGTCATAGATGAGAATATTATGCCAAAGCCGAGGGCCAGTCCAGCACTCATTACAACCAGCAAGGGGAACAGAAATGCATACCAGTTAGGAGCTACTCCTGCACCTTTAAACGCATATACAATATAAATGATAAGGAATATCGCGAACTGTATGAAGAATTTCACTAGGTTCGACACTGTTACCGAAAGCGGCACTACAAGACGCGGAAAATATACCTTTCCAAAAACACCTTGATTTGACCTAAAGGTATTTGATGTAGCATTCAAGCAGGACGCAAAATAGTTCCACAAAATAATACCTGCAAAATAGAACAGCGGACCAGGAATGCCATCTGTAGATATGCCAGCAAGATTGCCGAACACAAACATAAACATCACAGTTGTAAGTATAGGCTGAATTACAAACCAGAGCGGACCAAGTACTGTCTGCTTGTACACAGTGACAATATCGCGCTTCACATACATGGCAATCAAGTCCTTGTAAGCCACAAGTTCCTTAAAATTGAAATTCAACAACCTATTGTTAGGCGTTATTTCAGTATATTTCTCTACCATTCTAAATCAATTTTATTGTAATCCGCAAAGATATAAAAAGCTTTTAACATTTGCAACATGTTTCTGAAATACACAAATCAGCAGCCTACCAAATTCCATCAATCCAACTCTCAACTTTCTACTTTCGGAAAGTTGAGAGTTGAAATATGACAGACGCCAAAAAATAAAAAAATCAACATCTATGGGTACCATATACTTATAATTATTATATTTGCTTTTTTTATTTACATCACATCTCAAACATGTACATTAACATTCAACATAAAAAACGCAGAACGACACAAGTACTAGTAAAAAAGTATTTATTCTTTTCAATACTTTTATTACTTTCAACTTTCAACTTTCAACTTTCAACTCACGCCCAAGAAACACCTTTCCCCACCGACCATCTCCAGCTCTGGCTACGTGCAGACAGTGTGGAACTTACAAGTGGCAAAATATCCCAGTGGTACGATCTAAGCCCTAACAATTATGTAATACAACAAACCTCTGCAAATGCTCGACCTACTTTAAACAATTCTTCAGTAAATGGACTACCTGCTTTGATTTTTAATGGTTCATCAAATTTCCTAACAGGCGGTAATATCCTAAACATCGGGGACAAAGGTTGGTCTTATTTTGTTGTTGCTAAAATATACAACAACGGTGGTCAAAATTGGTTTTTTAGCAAAGGTGACAGGAATAATGGATGGGTACAAACAGGATACTACAACTGGTTTTTAGGCAATTCATCTATGCTCCTTATGAATAGAGAAAACATATCAATAAGTTGCTCTGGCTCACAAAATATTTATGCTATATATGAGTTCGAATTATATGATAGAAATACATCAACGACATCCACATATCTAAATGGAGAAAAAAAGCAGACCGTTAATGCAAACAATATTAATGCTACTAATACTTATGGTATTAATATAGGAAGAGGACATGCAAGTCAATCATCATACCAATTTTACTCTGGTGAAATTGCAGAATTTATAGTTATAGACACAGTGGACAGTATTTATAGAAATCAAATTCAAGATTATTTATTCTCAAAATACATAACAAATGTTTCATTGGGGTCTGATATATATGTTCCTTATGGTTTTTGTGATACTGCAATAACAACAGCCTATAATCCAGACTTTATTTCATACCAATGGAGTACTGGCGAGACTGATCCCATTATCCATGTCAACCGCAGCGGAAAATATACAGTGACCGTCACTAACAGCTTCGGTATTACCAGCACAGACGACATAAACGTGTATTTCCCAGAACACTTCCAAATGCAGGACACTACGATTTGTACAGGAGATACTATATTCTGGAACGCAGGACTAGATTTTGACGGATATACATTCCAATGGATGAAGGATGGAATACAATATGCCGATGCAAGCAATCAAATTGAAATATTTGAAGGAGGGGCATATACATGCATAATAACCGACAGTATTGGGTGTCGTTTGGAAACGGACACCATACATGTTGCAATTGATGATTATCCGATATCTACATCATTTATAGCTGGCGGAACATGTTCCGTCCAGACAGATACAGCAATGTGTTCGGGAAACACAATAGGACTTGCTACCAATATAGACAAAACATTCTCATATATATGGAATACAGGTGCGACTTCGTCACGCATAACAATTACAGAATCTGGCTACTATACGCTAACTACTACAAATAGCCGTGGGTGCCGTGCAGTAAATTCAATTCATGCAAATATATTAGGCGTAGCTCCTGAAATAAATTTTGCTATTGATAATCTATGTTTTGGCGATTCCACATCATTTATTGGTAACGCACAATCACAGCAAGGTATAGCGTCATACCTCTGGATAGTTGATGACATCGACAGCATATCTGCGCAATCGTTCAATTACAAATTTTCGTCAACAGGCTATCACGACATACGCAACATTGTTACCTCTAACAATAGCTGCCGCACTGACAGCAGTTTCAACATAACAATAAAAGAACTGCCAATACCTATCTTTACATACACGCCAGTATGTTCTGGAGTGCCTATGGATTTTGTAGACAACAGTATTATACCTGAAGGCACAACAGCAGAATTCTACTCATGGATGATTGGAGATTCGGTTGTTGGAAATGAAGAGAATTTGAGATATACATTTGCCCCTTCGACAGGCTCAGGGGGCGAATTCGATACCAAAAGCGAGCGCCTTGTGCATATAGTAAGCCTCTCCAACGGCTGCACATCGGATACAACCATCGAGGTCAGGGTTCGCTCCGACTACGCAGAACCGCGTTATGTATCTCCTGCATAT
>JBGUHW010000110.1:0-11193 GCA_045112395.1 Bacteroidales bacterium | reverse complement strand
TGTCAAACATTGAACAATACAGCAAAGATATGGACAACAATATTATGTGTTATAGGCTATTACAGGATTTGGTTATTAATCATATGTATAAATTTGATGTGGATTACAAAGATAAAGGTAGAATAAGTTCTTTTCTAGATATAAAAATACAAGATCAACTATATATTCAAAAATCCTCACAAACAAAAAGAAAAGAATGATGAGGAATTTTTATGCAATAAGATATGTAAATATTAATGAATAGATATATTTTTTTGCAAAACAATGTCACTATTCGCAATACAAACAATGGCACATCTTTGCACTTGGCTAGAATTGGGGAAAGAATAAACAGCAATATTTTTTTGTAATATGCAAATAATCAATATATTTGCATGTTGTTAGAAATTACAGCAAACGACCAAAAGGAGAATAGCAATGTCGCACTCAAACGGAAGTAAGCTGGAACAAACAACAAATAGACAATGACCGACGGATATTTGAATTTTGACGAATACATACGCCAAGGGGAACCGGCAAAGCGCGAACGAGCTGACGCTTGGCGAGTGGCAATCGGCTTGCAGGCAGTGGACGGGCTTAAAACATCGGAATATCTGCAAGAAACCGCCCGCCGCAACATCGAAGGCGAAATCACCATCGACCAGGCCCGTGAAATGGTAAAGCAATACTATGTCACAAAAACCAGCCACGACGAAGATGATGCCGAAAAGGAAGAAGCCGACAGAGTATCCAGCAATATTTCGAAGCTGCTCCAAACCGACGCATTTACATATAGCGTTGCAGGATTGGCAGCCATACACAGGGCTATTTTTGAAGGTGTGTTCAAACACGCCGGACAATTCCGCGAATACGACATCTCAAAGAAAGAATGGGTGTTACGCGGAGACTCTGTGCTTTACGGACGCTGGCAAGACTTACGCATGGCAATAGAATACGATCTGGAACAGGAGCGACAGTTCGATTATTCAACACTTGACAAAGGGCAAATGATGGAGCATCTTGCCAAATTTGTAGCAGGAATATGGCAAACTCATCCATTCCGTGAAGGCAACACTCGCGCCACAGCAGTCTTTACCATCAAATACCTTAGGTCTCAAGGCTTTCAAGTAAACAATCAAATGTTTGAACAACATTCGTGGTATTTCCGCAATGCACTGGTACGCGCCAATTATCGTAATTTGGAAAAAGGAATCGGTTACGAACCGATGTTCCTTGTACGATTCTTCCGCAACTTGCTCCTTGGCGAGAACAACATACTGAAGAACCGCTACATGATAATTAATCCGCCCGAAGAATGGAAGATGCCAGAAAGCGAACAAACACCCGACAAGTACAGGACAAGTACAGGACAAACACCCGACAAGCTACCCGACAAGCTACCCGACAAGTTACCCGACAAGTTCAACACTAATAACCTGCATATCAAAAAGTTAATCAACATTATTGGCAGAGACAATTTTTCCATAAAAGAAATGATGGACAAAGCAGGTCTTAAGAACAGGGAAAGCTTTATGGATGTTTATCTCAACCCAG
Organism: Bacteroidales bacterium; assembly: GCA_045112395.1. Taxonomy (GTDB): domain Bacteria; phylum Bacteroidota; class Bacteroidia; order Bacteroidales; family ML635J-15; genus Bact-19. The sequence continues at coordinate 9,660 of JBGUHW010000110.1, read as the reverse complement.
CAATCAAGGATAAATTTGTCCGCCTACTCTACCCTAAATCTCCACGCCATCCGCGACAAAAATATCTGCTGACAGTAAAAGGTTTGGCATTATACAACGAACTAACAAAAGGAGAATAGCCAATGCCACACTTCAACGAACACAGCCTCGAAATGGCAATAATGGAACTGTTTGAACAACAGGGATATGAATACCGCAACGGCGAAACCATACACAAGGAACTGTCGGAGGTTCTGCTACTTGACGACCTTCGTATGTACCTTGCCGACAAGTATGCCCCCCAAGGCATTACTCCTCTGGAAATAGACAGATCCATAGCCCGCCTTACAACCGACAACGGTGCTTCGCTATACGAACAAAATGCACAGGTTCACCGCCTTATGGTTGAAGGATTTGCCATCAAGCGCGAAGATGCTTCTCTGCCCGACCTGTTCATCGAACCTATTGATTTCGAAAATACCGAACAGAATATTTTCAAGATTGTCAACCAACTGGAAATCAAAGGCACGGAAAAACGCATTCCCGATGGAATTGTTTACATCAACGGTTTGCCAGTGGTGGTGCTGGAGTTCAAAAGCGCAGTGAAGGAGGACACAACCATAATGAACGCCTTCACCCAATTGACGGTGAGATACCGCAGAGACATTCCTAATCTATTCCGATACAATGCCTTCGTTGTCATCAGCGACGGAGTGAACAACAAATACGGCAGTCTGTTTACCGACTACGAATTTTTCTACGCTTGGCGCAAGGTTGAAAGCTCCGACAAAAACACCGACGGCATCAGTTCGCTCCTGACAATGATGCAGGGGCTGTTCCGCAAGGAAAGACTGTTGAGCGTCATAAAGGATTTCGTATTTTTCCCCGACAACTACACAAAGGAAACTAAGATAGTATGCCGCTATCCTCAGTTTTTTGCTGCACACAAACTATACGACAATATACTTGAACATTCGCACATAAACATTCATGGCGACGGCAAGGGAGGAACCTATTTCGGAGCTACCGGATGCGGCAAAAGCCTTACAATGTTGTTTCTCACGCGCATACTCATGCGCAGCCGTCACCTTGCAAGTCCCACAATAGTGCTCATAACCGACCGCACCGACCTCGACGAGCAACTTTCGGAACTTTTTACAAACGCCAAGCTTTTCATCGGTGACGAATGCGTAAAAAATGTCGAAACGCGCAAACAGCTCGGCGAACTGCTCCACGACCGAAAAAGCGGCGGCGTATTCCTTACGACAATACAGAAATTCAGCGAAGACATCGACCTTCTCTCCGACCGAGCCAACATCATCTGCATTTCCGACGAAGCACACCGTTCGCAAACCAACATAGGACAGAATTTCCGCGTCACCGACAAAGGCGTGCAACGCAGTTACGGATTTGCAACATACCTGCACAAATCGCTGCCAAACGCCACATACGTAGGTTTCACAGGAACGCCCGTGGATGCCACCATCGAGGTATTCGGCGATGTGGTCGATGCATATACAATGACTGAATCGGTTGCCGACGAAATAACACGGCGCATAGTTTACGAAGGCCGTGCAGCAAAAGTGTTTGCCGACAACCAGAAACTGCAGGAAATAGAAGAATACTACGAACAATGTGCCGACGAGGGTGCCAACGAATACCAGATAGAAGAAAGCAAGAAGGCTGTCACCAAAATGGAACTCATTTTGGGCGATCCTGAGCGTCTGGCAACGGTGGCAAGGGATTTTGTAGAACACTACGAAAAGCGCATCGAAGAAGGCAGCACTGTCTGCGGCAAGGCAATGTTTGTATGCGCCAATCGCGCGATAGCATACAATCTATACAAGCAGATTCTTGCCATCCGTCCCGACTGGGCAACAAAAAACGAGGAAGAAGAAACAGCAGAAAGTCTACCGATGGCTGCCGACCCGGCAGCAAAATACGGAAGCGACCGCATAAGACTGATTATGACGAGAAACAAGGACGACGACAAAGAACTTTACGAACTGCTTGGCACCGATGACGACAGAAAAGCGGCCGCCCTCGAATTCAAAAACGAAAAATCAAATTTCAAAATCGCCATCGTGGTCGATATGTGGATTACAGGTTTCGATGTGCCATGCCTCGACACAATGTACATCGACAAGCCTTTGCAAAAGCACACGCTTGTTCAGACCATTTCGAGGGTAAATCGTGTTTACGAAGGCAAGGACAAGGGCTTGGTTGTCGATTACATAGGCATCAAGAACAAAATGAATTTTGCCCTGAAGCAATATGCAGAAGGCGCCGGCATTGGTGTAAATGTTGAAACTATCGAACAATCTGTAACCTTAGTAAAAGACGAACTTGATATTCTGCGCCGTATGTTCGACAAATTCGACAGGTCAAAATTCACAAGTGGCACACCGCTCGAACAACTGGAATGCCTGAAAAACGCATCAGAATTCATTCAAGCTACAGATAGCAGCGAAAACCTATTCATGGGTCACGCAAAAAAACTGAAATCGGCATTCAACCTTTGCTCCAACAACGAAGAAATAACGTATCAGGACCGCGAGGACATACACTTCTTCACTGGAGTTCGTGCCATCATATACAAGCTTACCAAAGGCGAAGCCCCCGACATTGCACAAATGAACCGCCGCGTAAGCCAGATGATAGCAGAAGCTTTGCAGTCGGACGGCGTTGAGGAAATTGCTCAAGTTAATGCCAACTCAAAGAACTTGGACGTGCTTAGCGAAGAATACATGGCAAAACTTGAAAATCTGAAACAGCCAAATACCAAAGTAAAACTTATGGAACGATTGCTTCGTTCGGTTATTACAGATTTCAAGAAAGTGAACAAAATGAAAGGCGTTGACTTCACCAAACGCCTCAACCAACTGGTAGAACAATACAACGACCGAAGCGACAATGCCGTTTTTGCACAAGAAGTACTCGAAGAAGTAGCTGCCCAGATGGCAGAATTGCTGAAAGAGGTTAACAAGGAGAAAAAATCGTTCAAGGAACTGGGCATTACCTACGAGGAAAAGGCTTTTTACGACATTCTGAAAGAGATTGCCCACAAGTTCGGATTCGAATATCCAGAAGACAAGCTGCTAAAACTGTCGGCTGCCGTCAAGAAGATGGTGGACGACAAATCGAAATACACCGACTGGGCAAATCGCACCGACATAAAAGCAGAACTGCAGATGGACTTGATTCTAATCTTAGCAGAATACGACTACCCTCCTGTTCCTCAGGACGATGTGTTTAAGGAAATTTTCGAACAGGCAGAGAACTTTAGAAAATACACAAACAACTAACTAAAAAAAAACAATGCGCCTCCTCCTAATTACACCGCCGCTCACACAGATAAACACCGCATATCCGGCTACGGAACAACTCACCGGTTATCTGCGCGGAAAAGGTCTGCAATGCGACCAGATGGACCTTAGCATAGAACTCATCAACAAAATACTGACTCGCGAATGCGTTTCGCAAATTTTCGACATTGCAGAAGGTGTACATGTTTCGGGAAAGAAGGCGATAAACATAAGGATCATCCTGTCGAACAAGGATTTCTACACAAAATGGGTAGAGCCTGTGAAAAAATTCCTGCAGGGACACGACAGCACCTTCGCTCGACTTTTTGCCAATCCGCAGTTCTGGGCAAACCAAAAGCGTCTGCCAAATCCCGAAGACATGGAATGGGACTACGGAACATCGGGAACATTCAATCAGGCGCAATACCTCTGCACACTTTTTATCGAGGACATCGGCAATGTAATACAGCAGTGCATAAGCCAGCATTTCGAAATGGTCAGGTATGCCGAGAAACTATGCCACAGCCTCAGCGACTTCACGCCACTCAACGAGGAACTGGCAAAGGAGCCTAACCTCATCGACAAATGGATGATCGAACTGCTTGAGCAAAAAATATCGGAGACAAAACCCACTCACCTCGGACTTTCAATTCCGTTCCCAGGAAACTTGTACGGCGGACTGAGATGCGCACAATACATCAAGCAGAAATACCCCGAAATGCACATTACCATGGGGGGAGGATATGTCAGCACCGAACTGAGACAACTCGCAGACCCTCGCATTTTCAAATATGTTGACACCATAACCTTTGATGATGGCGAACTGCCACTCGAAAGGCTTCTCACTGGCGGGGAACTTATCCGCACCATGCGCCTCGGCAACGATGAGAAAATTGAACGCATCAACATCGACAGCAAGGAAAATGTTGCATTCAGCGAGATTGGCACTCCCTGCCTTGATGGAATACACACCGAAATGTACTTGGATACGGCAGATTCCGCCAATCCTATGCAACAACTTTGGAGCAACGGACACTGGAACAAGATGATGCTCGCCCACGGTTGCTACTGGGCAAAATGCACTTTCTGCGACACCACTCTCGACTACATCCGCCGTTACGACCATGCACCAGCCAGCATCATCGCAGACCGCATGGAAGGCATGAAGAAACAGTCAGGCATATCGGGATTCCACTTCGTAGATGAAGCAGCACCGCCAGCAACCTTACGCAGTCTTTCCGAGGAAATCCTGAAGCGCAAGATGACCGTCAGCTACTGGACAAACATAAGGTTCGAATCTGCCTACACCAACGAACTTTGCTTTCTGATGGCACAAAGTGGCTGCATAGCCGTGAGCGGTGGAATAGAAGTTGCTTCGGAACGTGTGCTGAAACTCATCAACAAAGGCATAAGCGTAAAGTCGGTACGCGAAACCCTGCGCAACTTCGCCAACAACGGAATTCTTGTGCACGCATACCTAATGTACGGATTTCCAAGTCAGACCGAAAAGGAACTCTACGAAAGCCTTGACACCGTGCGGCAATTCTTCGAGGAAGGACTTATACAGTCGGCATTCTGGCATCGCTACGCAATGACCTGCCACTCAATTTCAGGACAAAATCCACAACAGTTCGGAGCAAAGCATGTCCCTCAGCCAACAGGCACTTTTGCAAACAACGAAATACCATTTACTTGCAATGGTTCTCCAGACTGGAGCAAGTTCGAAAGAGGACTTAACCTCGCCACATTCAACTATATGCGAGGAACTGGATTCGACGTGCCAATAAAGCAATGGTTTAGGTAACCTCACTGGTTTATATGTTTCAAAGTTTCTTGTTTCTGGTTTCAAAATAGAAAAACTAAAAATAACCTGAAACATAAAACTAGAAACCAGAAACTTTTTAATTTATCTCCTTAAAAACATATTGCGATTCTCAAAAACAATCATTATCTTTGCCAATCATTTTTTCAAAAATTAAAAGATTATATTATGATAAGAACACGCGAACAATATTTGGCAGCTCTCAAGGCAATGAGACCAAATATCTACAAGAATGGAGAATTAATCACCGATGTTACAACCCACCCTGCAACCCGCCGTACAGTTGAAAGTCACGCACGCGCATACGATGGAGCAGCTTGCGAAGAAAAGAAGGACATCTTCACAACTGTTTCCGATTTCACAGGAAAGCCGATTATGCGTTTCAACAGCATGATGAGAACCCTCGAGGACATCATGAACAACGCACGCATGAAACGTGAAATGTACCGTCAGACTGGTACCTGCTCGGGCGGAACCTGCGTTGGCTGGAATGCACAGAATGTAATGTGGGCTGTTACCCACGACATCGATGCCGAATTTGGCACCAACTATCAGGAAAGACTGAAAGCATGGATACTTTCTGCCCAGGAACGCGGAATCCTCTGCGCAGCAGCTCTTACCGACGCCAAGGGTAACCGTAGCATGAAGCCTCATCAGCAGCCTTGCCTCGACAGCAATGTTCACATCGTTGAAAAGCGTGCCGACGGTATCGTAGTTCGCGGTGCCAAGGTTATGATTTGCGGTGTTGCTGCTTCCGATGAAATCTTCATCCTCCCAGGTTCGGGCTACAAGGACACCGATGCCGACTTTGCAGTATCGTTCGTTTGCCCGCGCGATATCGAAGGCCTCACAATAGTTGAAACCCGCCGTCCGAGCGACGACCGCGAATACAAGCAGAACTGGGATATTCCAGAAACCGGTATCACTCAGGCTTACCTGCTCTTCGACAATGTTTTCATTCCGAACGAAAGAGTATTCATGGCTGGCGAATTCAAGTATTCGGGCAAGGTTATCGAATACTTCACCGCTAACTACCGTGCTTGCATAGGTGCTTGCGTTGCTGGTCAGGGCGACATCATGATTGGTGCAAGCATGCTTATGGCTCGCGCAAACGGCATCTCATCAAAGAAATTCGACGACAAGCTCGTAGCAATGGCAGCAAACAACGAAACTACTTTCGGTCTTGGCGTTGGTGCTATGGCACTCGGTGGACAGAAGAACGGTGTGTGGGTATCGAACTCGAAGATTGCTCACCTCAACAAGATGTACGTTGCTACATTGCCATACGAAACCAAGCGTCTCTGCCAGGAAATCGGTGGCGGTATCGTTGAAACAGGTTGCGCACCTACCTACGAAGACTTCCACAATCCAGCTTACGGCGAATTCATCACCAACATCATCAAGGCTGGCGATTGCTCGACAGAAAGCCGCATGAGAGCCGTTAGACTTTCGGAGTGGTTGACTATCGGTGCTGGCGTACCAGGTTGCATGCACGGTGGCGGTTCACCCGATGGTGCAAAGATGGTAGTAAAGGCATCAACCCCATTCGAGGAATACGCAGAAATGGCAAAGAAGGTTGCTGGTATCACCGAAGATATTCCAGACCCAGTGGTTGTAAAGAAATAACTGGTTATAAAGAATTAATATTGGTACAATGCGGTTGCACAAACGTTGCAATCGCATTGTTTTTTTTATGATTGTACGCTACAAAACGGGCTAATATCAATCTCGGCGCAGGCATTGCAATCGGCGCAAATCATTGCGCTACAATTTTCAAATCCTTCAAACCCAGAAACGGCGTCTGCCATAGAAACAGCGCAGCGAAAACGCCGTAGGCATTTAAACGGCGAAGCCATTGTTCTATTGATAAAATTACGCCAATACACATTGTCATTTTTGGCGCAATCTATACAAAAGTATGAGATTGCGCCAAGATGCTATTGGAACAAGTCCTCGAGTGTGACTACTTTTTGCAATCTTCTCGAGTACATATTGTCCACAAGTCCTGCCGATGCTATCATAGTGACCATTAGAGACTTCCTTGTCCCAGTTTCTTTCTTGAAGGTATCCATTTTCCTATATAGGTCGCTGTCGTATTCCTTGGTGATTTCAAACTCGTGCCTTGTGTATTTCATTTCGCAAATGTTGATGGTCTTGTCTGCCCTATCTATCAGCAGGTCAATCTGTGCGCCGATACGATTGTCGTTGCCAGATATGCTCCATGAACAAGGTGTATTGTTTATGCCAGCAATGCTTAAAGCCTTCAATATCTGCTCTATATGGTGCAGGCAAAGTATTTCGAAGGCATAGCCACACCAATTGTAAAAAGCTGGAGTTTCTTGGATTTTCGACCAATATGCCTGCTTTATCGATTCCCTTTTCTTCAAATATCTGAAATGGAACAGTGTAAACGGGTCGATAAGCTGATACATAGTATCTTTCTTGTTTTTCCCAAATGGCGTGTAGCTTCTTATGAATTCGCATTGTTCGAGTTCCCTTAGGGTGGTAGTGAAATTGCCGTTGTTTACGCTTTTTGTTACTTTTAGCAGTTGCAGTCTGGTCATTCCCATTCCTTTGGCTGCCAATGCGCTGACAATGGCAATGTGCTTTGTGGCTTTCTTGAACAACGACGAATACAGGTTGCTGAACTCCATACTCAATTCGGCTCCTCGCATAAAGCATAGGTTGTCAATGTTCTGCGCTACACTTTTGTCCTGTTCGAATAGCGACAGGTAATATGGAATTCCGCCGAGAGCCATATAGCATTCGGCAATTTCTTCCTGCGCATATCCAAAACCGTTTTCCTTGAAATAGCTTGCACATTCGCGCAGAGTGAACGGCGAGACAAGCATCTGGTGAGTAACCCTGTTGTGCAATCCGCCTCTGTTTTTAATAATCTTGTTAAGTATCCACGAGGTTGCCGAACCACATACAATAAGCTTTATGTCGTTCCGATACGATGCCCAACTATTCCAGAAATGTTCCAATGCACTTATGAATCCGCTGCCTTTTCCATCCATCCACGGCATTTCATCAATAAAGATTATTTTCTTGTCAATTTTCAGCTTCTCAAGATATTTTTCAAGCATAGAAAAGGCTGTCAGCCAGTCGGTTGGAGCATCGGGACAACGCGTGTATTTCTGCATCGCCATCTGGAAGTTCTTGAGTTGCTCGCCGTTTGAAACATTTGCCATTCCTGTAACCGAGAATGAAAAATCACTGCCGAGCACCTGTTTTACAAGGAAAGTTTTTCCAACCCTGCGTCTGCCATATAATGCTATGAATTCTGATTTTTCTGTTGCAACATATTGTAATAGACGTTTTTTCTCAGTTTCTCTGCCAATTAATATCTCTTTCATTGCCATCGTATTTTGGCGCAAAGTTACAAAAAAGTTTAGATTACGCCAAATATAATTTAGATTTTTGGCGCAATATGTACAAAAATATAAGATTGCGCCAAGATTAATGCCAAACGATTGATATTAAACAAATTGTAAGAACATTTCTATTATTAAATCATCAAATCTTCAACCTTTAGCTCAACGAAGTTAACCTTTAGCTCGGCGTAAGCCAACCTTTAGCTCAACGAAGTTAAATCTTCAAATCATTTCCCATATTTTGCACAAAAAATTTGCAATCCTCAATAAATTTGATGATATTTGCACTTCGATAAGAAAAGTGTAATTTTCTCAAAGTGTAATTATAAATAATTAAAAATAAAGAAATTATGTTTCAATTTTTCACAGAAGATCAGAAAATGTTACAGACTGCTGTACGCGAATTCGTAGAACAGAGAATCGCTCCACACGCAGCAGAATGGGATGCAGAAGATAAATGTCCAGTTGAACTCTGGCCAGAACTCGGACAGATGGGTATGCTCGGTTGCTTTGTACCGGAACAGTACGGTGGTGTTGGTCTCGGACTTACCGAAAGAGCAATCATCATCGAAGAAGTTTCGCGCTACTCGGCTGGCCTCGGCATTGCAATAATGACACACGACCTTGGCGTTGCTGCTATCCTCAACTGGGGTACCGAAGAACAGAAGCAGAAATACTTGCCAGAACTTTGCGCAGGTACAAAGGTTGGCGGTTTGTCGGCAACCGAACCTACTGGCGGTTCAGACCTTGGAAACCAGGGCACAACAATCGACAAGACCGAAACCGGATATGTTGTTAATGGTCGTAAGTGCTTCATTACCAACTCGCACATTGCAAATGTAAATGTAATAATCGGTTGCAGCGGTGTAAACGAAAAAGGCCGCAAGATATTGAGCGCAGTAATCGTTCCACCCGAGACTCCAGGTTTGGCACCAGGTCGCGAAGAACACAAGCTCGGTCTTAAGGGTTCGGTAACTGGCGAAGTTATCCTCAATGATGTTAAGATTGGCGACGACTGCATGCTCAGCAAGGTTGGCGACGGCATGAAGGTTGCAATGCACACCATCGGACATTTCGGTCGTTCGGGTATGGCAGCTATCGCAACTGGCGTTCTCAAGGCTTGCCTCGAAGATGGTATCAAGTTCGCAAAGGAACGCGTTGTTTATGGAAAGCCTCT